>NZ_LADY01000004.1:0-149747 GCF_000961715.1 Roseovarius sp. BRH_c41
GGGCGCCGGGCGGGCAGCGCGGGGCGCCTCGCCCGGTTCCTCAAGCGCCGCAGCGTGGTCAAGCCAGACGTGGCCACGGGCGCGCATGGCTTCAATCGCCGCTTGCCCACCTTGATCGGGAAGGCCAGAAAGCAGGTTCAGGATACGGTTCAACCAGCGCGATACCACGGTTTCGGCATCGGCAGAGCGCACGGAACGGGTGAGCCAGACCTCGGGTGCGGCAATCGCCTGTTGGAAATCATGCGCCGAAAGGCCGATTCGCCGCTCGGGCAGCAAGAGACCCACCTGATGACGCAGGGCGCGGTTGAGCCATGGGTCGGCTTTGGGGGATACGGGCCAGCTGCCCTCATTCAGTCCGGCGAGGATCAAGAGATCGGCCCCCTGAACGCGCGCCTCAAGCGTGCCCCAGATGAGGATATGGGGGTGCGGATCAACAGGATTGCGCACCTCGCGCGCGCTGAGAATTTTGTGAAAGAGGCTGGAATAGTCACTGGCGCTGAGCGTGCCTGCGTGATGTGCCTCGGTCTGCAACTCGGTCACGGCCTTCTGCGCCTCTTGACCGGCATCCTTGAGCCAGAGCGTGCCGGAGCCCGTGCCATGGCAGCCGTGGGCGATCTGTTCAGCCAGTTCCAGATGCGCGGCGACACTGTTTTCAAGCGGCATTTCACCGGAATAGTCTCTGTTCACGAAGCAATCGCAGAGCCAGTTGACCCAATCGGGGATGAGTTGATCCCTTTGGCCCGCACCCCAGGCGCGCAGGCTGTCTTCGGTCGGATAGGGCGGACCATGGCGGCGCAGGTGCAATTCCAACTCGCGGGTCAGGCGCAGATGCGTGCCACGTTCCGCCCCCTGATGCGCCAACGGATGCTTGAGCAGGGTCAGCAGCGATTCGGCGCTGAGCCGGTTGCGGAAAAGATCGGCGACATGACGCAGGAAACGCCCCGGCGGCGAGAGGTGCAGCGGCAGGCCCGCACTGTCATCGGGCAGGATATCCCAACGGTCAAGCGCGGCGGTCACTTGACGGGTGAGGGTCCGGTCGGGGGTGATGAGGGCGGCGGTGCGCCCATCCTCTGCCGCCTGACGCAGGCGCATGGCGATGGCGAGCGCCTCTTGGCGTTGCGACGGGGCCTCGACCAGCGTCACATCGGCCATAGCCCCGGTGATGTCGCGCAGATGCGGACCATCGCGTAACCATTGATCGGTCACGGGGGCCGGGCGCAGGGCCAATGACACCAGCGCGTTGCGTGCCGGATTGGCGGGGCGGGTGTCGGACCACGGCCGGATATCGACCGGCATGATCCCGGCCCCCACCGCCACGCGGCAAAAGCGGTATTGCGGATGATCCTCGGACAGCATGGCATCGTCCAACGCGTCCCAGACCGGGGCGGGCGTGTCGAAATCAAAGCCGGGCAGCACCACCGCCCCTTGCGGCAGGCGCGCAACCGCCTGCATGAGATGCTGCGTCGCCCCGCGCGAGCCGGTGGAGCCTGCGAGGATCACGGGATGCTTTGGCGGCATTTCGGCCCGGAGGGCCGCCAGACGCTCTATCACGAGCCGCTGACGGGTTTCCACATCGGGGGCGGCACCGCCCGCCTCGAAATAATGTCGGACGATGCCGAGAAAGGATTTGATCCGGGCCCAATGGCCGGATTGGTCGCTGACATCGAGCGCCTCGATGGCGTGCGGCGACACGCCTTCGCCGTGCATTTCGTCCATCAGCCCGGCAAGGCTATCGGAAAGGTCGTAGATCGCGCTGCGCGGGGCCAAATCAGGGGCGCTGTCGAGCAGTTTGGTGATCAGCCGCACCAGTTCCAGCCTGCGGCGCAGGGGCGGCACCGGATCGGGGATATGGGCCAGATCCCACAGTTCTCCGAGATCGGTCAGGAGGCTGATGCGCGGCAAGAGGCAGGGGGGGCCTTGGTCGAACAACTCGCGGATGCGGCGGGCCATGCGGCGGGTGTTGACGATAAGTTGCACGCGCGCGAGGGTTTCGGGCGGTTGGCCTGCGTGACGCGCGCGCAGGCCCTCGACCAGAGCGCGGGGGAAATCCACGCCGGGGGGGATGCCATAGAGGCGGGGGGCGTCCGAGGGGTCAAACATCGGCGGCGGCAAGCATGGATTCGGCCAGTGCGATCCCCTCGGGGCGACCGACATCGCACCAATGGCCGGGGTAGTCGGCGGCGAAGAGCCTGCGCTCGGCCAGCATCATGTCCCAGAGACGGTTGAGGGAAAAGGCACGCTCGGGGATGGTGTGAAGCAGGTCGGGCTTTACGATCTGAAGCCCGGAATAAACAGAGCCCGGGCCGCGCGTGGCGCGCCCATCCGGGTCTATCTGGAAATCGCCCGTGCCGGAATGGCCGACTGCCTGCGCGCGCGGGATGCAGAGCAGAAGCGCGTCCATTTCTGCGGGGCGCCAGAGGCGTGCGAGGTGGTCGAGCGGATTGGGGCCGCGCCAGACGGCATCGGTGTTCATGGTAAAGACCGGGCCGGGGCCAAGCAGCGGCAGCGCGGCGCGAAGTCCGCCGCCGGTTTCCAAAATCTCAGGCGATTCGAGAGAGAAGCGGATAGCGCGCCCCGCCAGATGCTGCGCCAGTTGATCAGCCAGATAGTGCAGGTTCGCCACCACCGGGGCCGCGCCATGCGCCGTGACGAGATCCAGCGCGTGGTCGATGAGCGGGCGACCTGCCACCTCGATCAGCGGTTTGGGACGGGTCGCGGTCAGCGCCCCCATGCGCGTGCCGAACCCGGCGGCAAAGAGCATCAGCGGCAGGCTCATGGCGCGCGTTGCGCGCGCAGGCGCTCTCTGACGGCGGGTGTTGGCGCAGGTAGCACGGTGCGCAAGAGATCGGCAACCGGGGCAAGCGCCGGGTGATCGAGATCCCGTTGCAGATGGTCCCAGACGCGCGGGATGAGGTCGATGTATTGCGACTTGCCATCGCGCAGGCAGAGGCGGGCAAAGACGCCGAGGATACGAAGATTGCGCTGCGCCCCGAGGCAGTGATAGGCGGCCTCAAAGGCGGTTTTATCCGTGCCGGTTGCGGCGCAATAGCGGGTAATCATCGCAGTCTGGAGCGGTTGGGGCACATCGCGGCGGGCGTCTTGCAGCACAGAGACCAGATCATAGGCCCGGTGGCCAGTCATGGCGTCCTGAAAATCCAGAAGGCCGACACGGGCCGCCCCAACGCGCGCCGGCAGCCAGAGCAGGTTCTCGGCGTGATAGTCGCGCAGGACGATCACATCGGTGGTTCCGGAGTGCTGGCGCAAGACACTGTGCAGCGCGGCGAGAGCTTCGGCGCGCTGTGGGCTGTTTTCACCCGTAGCGCCAGTGAGATACCAGTCAAAGGCGAGGGCCGCCATTTCGGTCATGGTGTCTGGGCCGTAGGGTTTGAGACCCTCAGGCGGGGGCGCGCGGTGCATTTCGGTCAGCACATCGGTGGCAGCGGCGTATAGCTGTTGCTCCATTTGTGGCGCAACCGGGATGACGCGGGCAAAGAGTGCGTCGCCCAGATCCTCAAGGATCAGGAAGCCGCGCGCCTCGTCCTGTGCAAAGACCTGTGGGGCGCTGAGGCCGAGCCCGGTGAGATAACCGGCAATCTGCAGGAAGGGGCGCACATCCTCGCCACGTTCGGGTGGCGCATCCATCAGCACGGCATGCGCGCCGGTGTCGCGCCGCAGCCGCAGATACCGCCGGTTAGAGGCATCGCCTGCCAAAGGGGAAAGCGCCGCATCGGCCCAATCAGTCCCGGCGAGAAAGTCCTGCATCAGGGCAGTGCGGTCAGTCATTCAATAGCCCCTCTAGTCGCGGTCCCCACCTGTCATCCTGCCACGTCAACCGCAAGAGGCGGCGATCCTCTGCGCCGGGGTCTGTCAACGGGTCGAAATGCAGCCAGAGGGCATCCATCGGGGTCAGGTCCCCGAGACGGTCGGGCCATTCGATCAGGCAAATGGCGTCGGAAAACGCCTCGGTCAGGCCCAGTTCGACAAGCTCGATTGCGTCGCTCAGGCGGTAGAGGTCGGCATGCCAGATGTCGGCCGTCCGCCCCGGATAGGTCTGGACAAGGGTATAGGTCGGTGAGGGCACATCTTCGGGGGTGATCAGCAGGGATTGAATCAGGCAGCGGGCGAAATGGGTCTTGCCCGCGCCCACGCCGCCCGAGAGCAGGAGCGTATCGCCGGGTCTGAGCCGGGGTGCTAGGCCTTGGGCCAAGGTGCAGGTCGCATCGGGGCTGGCGAGGGGGATAAGGACGTGGTGATCGGACATGCTCCGACACTACACACGCCGCGTTCGCCCGCAACCCGGATCAGCGTGCGGGCAGGCCAACAGCGCCTGTTGATGCGCTTTCCCGGCTCTTGAGGCAAAGCATGAATTGGCCTCGACCAAGCGGCACCACCCGCACGTCCGCGCCCTTTTGACCCGGTGGGCCGGCGCTGTCGTGGAGAGTTGCAACCAGACGCCGCGTCGTGATGCGATCCTCGATCTCCGGCCAGAGGCCGGGATCGGGATAGCGTGCGCTGCACGCGCTGATCACGTCATGCAGCCTCATCTCGGCAAAGGTGACATCCGGGGCAATCCCCAGCATCTCGCCAAAAGTGGTGTTGCAGAAGAGAAGACGACCATCCTGCGCGAGCACGGCGATCCCGTCCTCCAGCCGGTCGATGACGGATTGGTGCAGGTCCATCTGGAGCCTGTGACGCCGGGTGACAGAGACCTCGAGCGAGATATCCTCGAACATAAAGGCCACTGCGCCATCGGGATGGGGCCGTCCTGTGACGCGGTAGGTCTGGCCCGAGGGCAAGGTCCAGACCTCGTGATAGAGACCGCCCGTGGCGCTTTTGACCATATCGGCGATCTGGCCGCGCCAGCTTGCGTAGTTTTTGGGTTCGGGCATCACCATCCGGTCGCGCAAGGCGTCGAAAAAGCCAAAGAGACTCGGCCGAGCGCTGAGAAATTCAGGCGAGAGACTTGTGAGATCGGTCAGCGCGGGATTGAAGACCGCCAATGTCTTGGCCCGGTCGAACACCACCAGCCCGGCAGTCAGATCGGCAAAGGTCTTGCTGAGCGTTTGGACAAAATCACGTTGCGCTGTTTCGGCCCGGATCAGGCGTGTGATGTCGAAGGCGTAATGAATGGTGCCGGACTCTGTGCGGGTCACATGCAGATCATACGATTGATCCGCCGCTCCCCCTTCGCCCGTCAGGGTCAGTCGTGTCCGCAGGGTGCCACCGAGGTCCGGCAGATCATCGGGAGGTCCCGTAAGGCGCGCGGCATGTCGAGGTGCGATGGCGCGGGCGCTGTCATTCTGCCAGATCACAGTGCCGACTGCGTCCATTATCCAGACGGGGAGCGGCGCGCTCTGCGCGGCGAGAGATTGGGATTGTAAATCGTGGTGGTGACAGGCCTGGGCGTGGCGGGCGGCGGCATCGGCGGGCGGATCGTCCCGCAACACGGCGCGCACTGTCTCGTTCTGACGGGAGAGATGGAGTTGGGCCGCGCCGTCCGACAACAACCGAAGGCTCTCCCCGTCGGTCAGATCCTCATACCCGTGCGGCAAATTCCCAAACCGAAAGCCCATCCACCTGCGAAACCGCGCCCAGTCGGTCTCTGCCTCGCGTGCGTCGGGAAGGAGCAGGTTGGCAGCGTCGTGATCCACCAGGATTCCGCCCCGAAAGAGAAACACCGTCTCTTGCTTTCCGGTTTCATCAGTGGCCGCGGTAGGCGCGGTACGGCCCATCAGCCAGAGCGCAACCATCGAAAGCATCAGAGCCAGCGGCACCAGAATGGCAATATCCCAAACGGTCATGTCAGACATCCGCATCCCTCGCAGGCTGTTTCCGAGAGCGAGCTTGGCGCAGAGTGGTTAAGGGGCGATTAACGTCAGTCGGGATCAGCCGCGAATGGGCTGGTTCACTCCCAAGGCCGGGTTGAGCGCGCCCGATGGGGCCTCGATGGCGTTGCGGGGCCATGAGACCTCAACCATGGCCCCGGTGCGCGTTGCATGGCTGGCCTGCGTGCGGAACGAGTCCGAGCCGTTGGCAAAGGTGAGATCGGCGCCTGACCGCTCCAACAGGGTTTTGGCGATGAAGAGACCCAATCCCATGCCTTCGTATTCCGGGCGCTGCGGATCGCTGGTGGGCGCACGGCGGCGGATGAAGGGGTCGCCGATGCGCCCCAGCATGTCCGGCGGATAGCCGCGCCCATCGTCCATGATCCGCAGCGTGATGGCATCTTCGGTCCAGCCGCTCTCGACCCATACATTCTCGCGCGCGAAATCCACAGCGTTCTGGATCAGGTTGCGCAGGCCGTGAATCACTTCGGGGCGGCGCAGCACAGTCGGCTGGGTGATCAGATCCCCCTCGCCATGATCGAAATGAATCAGTTTGCCCCGGTCGACATGCGGCTCTGCCGCTTCTTCGATGAGCGCGGTCAGGGGGGCGCTGCGCAGGTGCAGATCATCCTTGCCCACGCGACCCATGGAGCGCAGGATGTCGCGGCAACGGTCGGTTTGCTGCACGATCAAGAGCGCATCCTCGCGCAGGTCCGGGTGATCGGTCAGTTCCTCCGCCAGTTCGGCGCTGGCCAATTTGATAGTCGCGAGCGGCGTGCCCAATTCATGCGCGGCGGCGGCGACCACGCCGCCCAGATCGGTCAGTTTCTGTTCGCGCGCGAGCGCCATTTGCGTGGCTTGCAGGGCGTCTGACATGGCGTGCATTTCCTGTACGATCCAGCGTGAATAGACCCCGAGAAAGAGGACCGCGATGACAATGGCCACCCAGTTGCCAAAGCGGAACACATCCGGCATCGCCAGAACGAACCCATCCTGAAGCCGCAGCGGCAGGTAGAATTGCATCAAGAGCGTGACGATCATGATCGCCATCGCGCCGAGAAAGGCGGTGGAGCGCCCCGAGAGGGCAGAGGCCGACACCGTGACGGGACCGACGATCAGGATCGAGAAGGGATTGTGCAGCCCGCCAGTGAGATAGAGCAAGAGCCCCAGTTGCAGCATGTCGAAGAGCACGACCAAAAAGGTATCCTGCTCCGACAGGCGCTTGTTCTCGGCAAAGACGAAGGCGGCGACGAGATTGCTTGCAATTGAAACCCCGATCACCAGAAAGCAGAGGCCGATTTCCAGATCGAGGTGATAGACCCGTTCGGCGATGATCAGCGCCGTCGCCTGACCCACGATGGCCCACCAGCGCAACAGGACCAGCGTGCGCAGCCGGATCCAATTGCCGCGTTCGCGGGATTTGAACAGATCAGGTGAGGGATGAGCCATATGTGCGCCTGCGTCCCATTGCATGCGGGGGAGGGGATGTTACATAGGCCGAACGTTGCACTCTGCCCGTTCGAACGCAAGGACATCCCATGACCCGCCTGATCGCCATGTCTGCCGCTGCTGTCTTGATCTTCGGTTTGGGGATCACCTATGTCATGACGATGGGCAAGACGGGCGATGACCAGTTTGCGCAATGCCGGGCGTCGAATGTGGCGGGCGGGGCTGCACAGATCGGTGGAGCGTTCACCCTTGTCAGCGAGACCGGCGAGACGGTCACAGACAAAGAGGTGATTGATCAACCCGCTCTGATCTATTTCGGCTACACCTTCTGCCCGGATGTCTGCCCCTTGGACGGGGCGCGCAACGCGGCAGCGGTCGATCTGCTGGAGGAGCGGGGCGCCATGGTCAAGCCGGTGTTCATCTCGATCGACCCAAAGCGGGACACGCCCGAGGTGATGGCTGAGTACACCGAGTATCTGCATCCCCGGATGCTGGGTCTGACGGGCAGCGAAGAGCAGGTGCGCGCCGCCTCAAAGGCGTATCGCACATTCTTTCAGGCGCATAAGCCGACCGAGGGCGAGGAAGAGTTTTATCTGGTGGACCATTCCACCATGACCTACCTGTCTCTACCTCAGCACGGCTTTGTCGAGTTTTTCCGCCGTGACGTGACTCCAGAGCAAATGGCTGATCGCGTTCAATGTTTCATTGACGCAAGCTAGAATAGCGCGTTTGTTTGACGCAGGTCATGCAGCGGGCTAGAACCTACGACAGCGTTGCGCAACAGGAGGATCGGCATGGCCGACGACATGCAGGACATCGGTGAAGACAGGTCGCTTCTGCTGGTTGACGATGACGAGGCATTTTTGAAACGTCTGGCCAAGGCCATGGAAAAGCGCGGTTTTGAGGTCGAGACCGCCGGATCGGTCGCCGCCGGGCGCGCGATTGCCACGGCACGCCCCCCCGCCTATGCGGTGTGTGACCTGCGGTTGGAGGATGGCAACGGGCTCGATGTGGTCGAAGTGATCCGCGAAAAGCGGCCGGATAGCCGGATCGTGGTTCTGACGGGCTACGGCGCAATTGCGACCGCGGTCGCTGCGGTCAAGATCGGGGCCACGGATTATCTGTCCAAGCCAGCAGATGCCACCGACATCACCAACGCGCTTTTGGCGAATGGTGCCGAATTGCCGCCGCCGCCCGAGAACCCGATGAGCGCGGACCGGGTGCGCTGGGAGCATATTCAGCGGGTCTATGAGCTGTGCGATCGGAACGTGAGTGAAACCGCGCGGCGTCTGAATATGCATCGGCGTACATTGCAGCGGATCTTGGCAAAGCGATCTCCAAGGTAGTTTCTAGCGATTTAAAAGCTCGTCATGCTTGTAATCGGGTCACTTTGAGACGACAGACCCTATTTTTAGCTAAGATTGTTTTGGAAAAGCTCGTATTAATCCTGAGGGACTAATGTTGAGCAATTTAGAGCGGGCAGCAGGGCATAATCTTTGGGGGCATGGCAGTCATATCGGATGCGGTTGCGACGCAAGCGTGCGAAAATTCGTGCGTTCCGCAAGCATTTCTCACTGACTCCGGTCATCAACCGCACCGAACGGATCAAGCCGGGCGATGTCCTTCTGTTCTCGACGATGCGCGATGAGCATATCCGCCTGCCCTATTTTCTGCGCTATTACAGAGAGTTGGGGATTTCGCATTTCCTGATCGTGGACAATGGCAGCACCGATGGCGGCGCAGAATATCTTGCGGCCCAAGAGGACGTATCGCTCTGGTCCACGAAATCGAGCTACAAGCGGTCGCGATTTGGCGTGGATTGGCTCAACTGGCTTCAGGGTAAATATGGCCACGGCCATTGGACTCTGGTGATCGATCCCGACGAGTTCTTTATTTATCCTTTCTGCGACACGCGGCCCATTCGCGCGCTGACCGACTGGCTGGATACCTCTCAGGTGAAATCCTTTGGCGCGATGCTGCTCGATATGTATCCCAAAGGGCGGATTGACGCTGTGCCTTATCAGCCGGGCCAGAACCCGATGGAGATTGCCGCGTGGTTTGATCCCGGTAATTACATCGTTGAAAAAAACAAGTTTTACGGCAATCTCTGGATTCAGGGCGGGCCACGGGCGCGGGTGTTTTTCCCGGATAATCCCAAGAAGGCGCCGGCGCTCAACAAGACACCGTTGGTCAAATGGGACAGGCGCTATGCCTATGAAAGCTCGACCCACATGATCCTGCCGCGCGGTCTGAACCTGACCTATGACGAATGGGGCGGGGAAAAGGCAAGCGGCATCCTGCTGCATGCCAAGTTCCTCGACACCTTTACCGTCAAGGCCGCCGAGGAGCTGACGCGCCGCCAACATTACTCGGGCAGTGTCGAATACAAAGCCTATGCCGAGATTGTGAAGGATAATCCCGAACTTTGGTGTAAATGGTCGGAAAAATATATAAACTGGCGGCAATTAGAAATTCTCGGGCTCATGTCCAAAGGAAATTGGGCATGAGCACAGGGGCAGTGAGTCGATGAGCGTAGGCATCATCATGCTGGTTCACACGGCCTTTGGTCGCGCCGAACAGGTGGCGCGCCATTGGGCGGCGTCGGGCTGTCCGCTGGTGATCCATGTCGACAAGGCGGTGCCGCGCAAGAGCTACAATGCCTTTGTGCAGGCGCTTTCGGATATGACCGATGTGCGCTTTGCCCCACGCCATCGCTGTGAATGGGGCACTTGGGGTCTTGTCGCCGCAACGCAGGGGGCTGCGGAAATCATGCTGCGTGATTTCAAGGATGTGCGGCATGTCTATCTTGCCTCCGGGTCTTGCCTGCCCTTGCGCCCGGTGCAAGAACTGATCGACTACCTCGCGAAACGGCCCCATACCGATTTCATCGAGAGCGCCACGACGGCGGATGTGCCCTGGACCATCGGGGGATTGGATCAGGAGCGATTCACGCTGCGCTTTCCCTTCTCATGGCGCAAGAACCGGTATCTCTTTGACAAATACGTGGCGCTGCAACGGTTGGTGCGGTTCAAGCGGCGCATCCCCAACGGCATCGTGCCGCATATGGGTAGCCAGTGGTGGTGTCTGACGCGCCAGACGCTATCGGCGATTCTGGAGGACCCGGACCGGCGGGGTTACGACCGTTATTTCTCCAAGGTGTGGATTCCCGACGAGAGCTATTTTCAGACCCTCGCGCGGCAATATTCCCGCCAGATCGAAAGCAGGTCGCTCACGCTGTCCAAGTTCGATTATCAGGGCAAGCCGCATATTTTCTACGACGATCACCTGCAACTCTTGCGGCGCTCCGACTGTTTTGTCGCGCGCAAGATCTGGCCCTTTGCCGACCGCCTCTACGAGGCATTCCTGACCGATCAGGCCAGTGCGATGAAGCGGACAGAACCCAATCCCGGCAAGATCGACCGTATTTTTGCCAAGGCCGTCGATCGGCGCACGCGCGGACGTCCCGGCCTGTATATGCAGAGCCGGTTTCCGGTAGAGGGGCGCGAAAATGGGCTGACCTGCGCGCCCTATTCGGTGTTCGAGGGCTTTAGCGATCTCTTTGAGAATTTCCAGCCGTGGTTGGCGCGGATGACGGGCATGCGGGTGCATGGCCATCTCTTTGCTCCTGAACGGGCCGAGTTTTCGGATGGTCAGACGGTGATGAACGGCGCGCTTTCGGACAGTGCGGCGCTGCGCGATTACAATCCGCGCGCCTTTCTGGCGAGCCTGATCTGGAACACGCGCGGCGAGCGGCAATGCTTTCAGCTTGGACCGCGCGATGTCTTTGAGGATATCGAGTGGCACATTGCGCGCGATCCGAATGCGCAGGTTTCGGTGATCTCAGGCGCTTGGGCGGTGCCACTGTTCAAATCCAACGCCAATTTCTCGGATATTCGGCGTGAGGCTGCGGTGCTGCAAAGGATCGAGAGCAAGCATCTGGAGGTGTTGCGTTCGCAATGGATCAAGGCGCGGGTGCGGATCTGGACCATGGCCGATTTCATCGAGGCCCCGATGGAGCCGTTGCAGACCATAATTGACGAGATCGGGCAGCAGAACCTGCGCGGTTTGGCCGAGGTCCCGCGCATGGCGGATCTGACCGGCTTTGGCCAATTCCTGCAAAACCTCAAGAATCAGGGCATGCATCCCTATGTGATGGGGGATTTCCCGGTCGAACAGGGGTTGATCGAACCGCAGAGTAATCCCCGCAAACCCTATCTTGTGCGATAAGGTCGAATGACAGCTATTTTTGATTATTTCGTGGTGTTCGCAGAGATGCGCACCGGGTCTAATTTTCTGGAAACCAACCTCAATGCCTTTGACGGCATCGAATGCCATGGTGAGGCGTTCAACCCGCATTTCATCGGCTATCCCAACAAGACCGAGTTACTGGGTCTGACACAGGCCGAGCGCGACGAGGTGCCAGAGCGCTTGATCGGCGCGATCAAGGGGCAGTCGCAGGGGATTGGCGGGTTTCGCTACTTCCATGATCACGACCCGCGCATTCTGGACCTGATGCTGGACAATCCGCGCTGCGCCAAGATCATCCTGACGCGTAACCCGGTAGAGAGCTATGTGTCGTGGAAAATCGCGCAGGCAACCGGGCAATGGAAACTGACCAACGTCAAGCGCCGCCGCGACAGCAAAATTACGTTTGATCCGGCCGAGTTCGAGCTGCATGTCGGACGGTTGCAGGCGTTTCAGGTGTTCTTGCTGAACCGCCTGCAAGCGGCCGGGCAGACAGGGTTCTACCTTGCCTATGAGGATTTGCAGAGCCTTGAGGTGATGAACGGTCTGGCGCGCTATCTGGGATGCACGGCGCGGCTGGAGGCGCTGGATGCCTCGCTCAAGAAGCAGAACCCGGAGCCGCTGGAAAGCAAGGTCGAGAATTTCGCAGAGATGGAGCGGGCGCTGGCGGGCCTCGACCAGTTCAACCTCACGCGCACCCCCAATTTCGAGCCACGGCGCGGGGCGGCGGTGCCCGGTTTCGTGAGCGGCGCGCGTGCGCCTCTGCTCTATATGCCGGTGCGCTCTGGTCCCGAGGCCGAGGTGCGCGCGTGGCTGGCAGCCCTCGACACTGTGCCGGTCGAGACGCTGCCCACAAAGCTCAATCAAAAGGTGCTGCGGCAATGGATGCGGCGCAAGCCGGGGCATCGGCGCTTTACCGTGCTGCGTCACCCGGTGGCGCGGGCGCATGCCGCCTTTTGCGACAAGATCCTGATCAAGGGGCCGGGATGCTATCGCGACATTCGCCGTACGTTGCGCAATTTTCACAAGCTGCCGATCCCCCAAGGGGAGTTGGACGAGAGTTATGATCGCGTGGCGCACCAGCAGGCATTTGCCGCCTTTCTACAATTTCTCAAGGCCAATCTGGCGGGGCAGACCGGTATAAGGGTGGATGCGCATTGGGCGACGCAGGCCGCCGTGCTGGAAGGGCTGGCCGAATTCGCCCTGCCCGACATGGTGGTGCGCGAGGCGGAAATGGCGGGCTATCTGGCGGCCTTGGCGCGGCAGGTGGGCTACCCCAAGCCGCCCGCGCCGCCCGCTGTTCAGGACACTGGGCCGTTTGCTCTGGCCGAGATTTACGATGCCGAGATCGAGACGCTGACGCGCGAAGCCTATTTGCGCGACTATATGACCTTTGGTTTCGACGATTGGGCGTGATTCCACAGGACCTCACGCAAGGGTGACGCGGGCGCTCTGTGCAGGAGAGGCTGAATATGGGAGGGTTGGGGGCAACCTTTCGCTGACCGGAGCCTCTGATGCGCCTCGTCTCTGTTCTTGCCCTCTGTCTGGGCCTCACCGGGCCGCTGGCCGCCGCGCCGCTCTGCGGCGATCCTGACACGCCCTGCGAGACAGCGACGGGCAGCTATCACATTGCCCTGCCCGAGGGGCCGGGGCCGCATCCGGTGCTGGTGTTTCTGCACGGGTATGGCGGGCGTGGTGGCCCTATGGTCGAAGGTGCGACGGCACGGGATGCGACCGCGCGCGGGTATGCGTATATTGCACCCAATGGTCTTATCCGACCGGCGCGCACGCGCCCAAGCTGGAATTTCCACCCGGATTTTCCGGGACAGAGGGATGAGGCGGCGTTTCTGCGAGAGGTGATGCAGGATGCCGCCACCCGGTTCGACATCGACCCCAAGCGCAGTCTCTTGGCGGGGTTCTCTATCGGCGGGTCGCTGGCCAGCTATATCGCCTGCGCCACGCCCAAGGCGTTCAGCGCCTATGCGCCGGTATCCGGCAGCTTTTGGCGGCCACATCCGACGGGCTGCGCCGGGCCTGTGCGTCTCTTGCATGCGCATGGCTGGCGCGACGAGGTGGTGCCGCTCGAAGGGCGGGTGATCCGGCAGGTCATGGGGCGCGATTTCGCACAAGGCGACGTGTTTCACGCCATGGGCCTCTGGCGCGCGGCCAATGGCTGTGAGAATCATCGCGCGGATCGGTTCGAGACAACGGGAAACTACTGGCGGCGTATCTGGACCCGCTGCACCCCCGGCTCAGCACTGGAATTCGCGCTGTTTGACGGGGGGCACACGGTGCCGAAAGGCTGGAGCACGCTGGCGCTCGACTGGTTCGAGACGCTGGACGGGCCGGGGCAGTAATCCGCTTACTCAGCGGCGATCGGTGGGCTCTCAGGATAGCGGAACATCATCCGGTGATTGCGCGCCAGTTGCAGGATCGGCGGAGTATCGACCATCTCCGGCGTGGCCATCACTGTGGACAGGCCGCGCCGCTGGTCCATCCGCAAACCGGACATCATCGACAGAGGCACTGCGCCAATCAGGCTGATCGCAATCGGCAAGAGCCAGAGCGACACCACGCCCGCCGCCATCCCCAAGGTCAAGAGCGCCCCACTGACGGCTTCCAGCGCGTGAAACTTGAGCACGGTGCGGGCGCTGTAATCGCCGCCCTTGCGCGCCTGTGGCGACCACGTCGGGCGAATGCCAATAACGGTCCGCAGCACGGCAACCACCTGTTGCACCATCATGATCGGGGCAAACAGGATCGACAGCAGGACTTCGACCAGCAGCGAAATGGTGAACCGGCCCCCCCCGCCGAATTGTGTCATATGCCGATCCGTCATGCCGATCATCAGCGCGCCCAGCATCTTGGGGGCCAGCAGCATGCCATACATGAAGAGCAGGATCAGAACCGAACTGACCCGGCTCAATTCCGGCCAGACCGGGTAGAGCGGATTCTCCATGGAGAAGTAGCTGATGACGCTGTCTTGCCCATTGCCCAGAATGGCCCAAATCACCAGAAGTCCGAACCATGCGGGCGACAGGAGGTAGCTCATCGCGCCGTGAAACAGGTGAAATCGCGACACAGGGTGCAGGCCGCGTGTTGCCAGCAGGCTGAGGTGTTGCAGGTTGCCATGGCACCAGCGGCGGTCACGCAGCGCATAGTCTATCAGGGTGGCGGGCGGTTCTTCATAGCTGCCGGGAATGGTGGGGATGAAGCGCACCGCCCAACCGGCGCGGCGCAAGAGCCCGGCCTCGACGAAATCGTGGCTGAGGATCAGACCGCCCTTGCCCCGCAGCGATGGCATGCGCGGCAAGCCCGCGCAATCGGCAAAGGCGCGGGTGCGCAGGATGGCGTTGTGACCCCAGTAGTTGCCCTCGGAGCCGGTCCAGCCCGCCAGCCCCTCGGACAGAAGCGTACCATAGACCGAGGCCGAGAATTGCTGCATCCGGCCAAAGAGCGTGTCAGAGCCCACCACCAGCGGTGCCGATTGAATGAGGCCTGCCGTGGGATCAAGCGACATCTCATCCGAGAGGGCAATCACCGCCTCGGGGCTCATGAGGCTGTCAGCGTCGAGAACGAGCATCGCCTCATAGGCGCCGCCCCAGTTTTCCAGCCATTGCGCGATATTGCCGACCTTGCGTTCGGTGTTCTGCACCCGCCTGCGATACCACACCGGCGCATCGGGCGGCATGGTGGCCCGCAGCGTGGCATAGGCGCGTTGCTCGGCCATGGCGATTTCCGTGTCCTGCGTATCCGACAGGATGAAAAGCTCGAACCGATGCGCGCTGCGCGCGACGCGCAGGGCGCTCATCATGGCGCTGGCATTGCCAAAGACCTCGGCCGTGTCCTCGTTATAGATCGGCACGAGGAGGGCAACGTTCAACGGCGCAGGGGCGGCCTGCGCGCGGGCGCGTTGCTGTTTGAGGTGAACGGCAAGGCCAAGCGTGGCCGTGCCCATAGCCAGCGCAATCCAGAAAAACGTAACCATCACAAAGGCCAGCAGCACCCATTCCAGCCACCAGATGCCATTGGTCGACAACCAGTCCCCAAAGGCCCAGGCCAGGGCCCCTGTGGTCAGTACCGCAGGAAGAAAGGCCGCCGCGCGGCGCCATTGAAACACGGCCGATGGTTGCCATTTCGGCGCGTTGGGATCGCGATAGACACGGCTGAAGCTCTGGACCGGATGGTCCAGAGGGGCAGGCGCGGGCATCAGCCCGGTGCCGGGAAAGGGCGTCAGACGGTCCATCGGTAGAGCCATACTTCGGACACAGCTTGTCCTTGGTGATAGAGTTGTGCGCGCAATTCGGCTGCCGTCACATCGGCAGGGTCAAAGGAGAACACCAGACGCGGGCCGTCAGTATCGGGGTTGCGCTGGATTTGCGGCACCGAGGGTTCAAAGGTGTTGGCCCGCACATAGGGGACCAGATCCTGGTAATCCTCGGGCAAGGCGGGATGTGGCGCGAAGTCGATGACAACGAGTTTGTGATCATTCTGCGCAAAGCCCTTGCCCAGACGCGTGTTGAGCACCTGCGTCACCGGCTTGCTTGACTCGATCTGGTCGGTCCACGTCATGCGATAAGAGAACGCGTGCTCGGAGCCCTCTGCCAGTGGTGTGCGCGGCTTCCAGTAGGCGACGATATTGTCGTAGATTTCCTTGTCGGTGGGAATCTCGACCAAAGTGATCGCGCCCTGACCCCAGTCTTCGCCCGGCGTAATCCAGAGACTCGGGCGGTCCTGATAGTGCGCCTCGAGATCCTCGAAGTTGGAAAAGGCCCGCTCGCGCTGTGCCAGACCAAAGCCCTTGGGGTTTTCATCCGCAAAGCTGGAAATCTGGATGAAGGTCGGGTTGGCCAGAGGCCGCCAGATCAGCTCGCCGTTGCCGTTGAGGATGCTCAGCCCGTCGCTGTCATGCACGGCGGGACGGAAATCGTCAAAGCGGCCACGGTTCGTCTCGTCGAAATAGAACATTGAGGTGAGCGGCGCGATGCCGACATTCGCCAACTCGGTGCGCGGCCAGAGCGTGCAACGGACATCGACCTCTGTGGTGGTGCCATTGGGCCGCAGGGTGAAATGGTAGATGCCGGTAACAGAGGGGCTCTCCAGCAGGGCGTGCACCTTGTGTTCGGAGACGCCCGGTGCCGGTTTTTCAATCCAGAAACGGGTGAAATCCGGGAACTCTTCACCATCCGGTGAGGCGGTGTTGAGCGCCAGACCGCGTGCCGACAGGCCATAGGCGAGATCACGAGCGATGACGCGGAAATAGCTGGCCCCTTGGAACACAGCGTATTCCTGAAAGAAGCCCGGCTTAGCGATCTCTGCCCGCAGACGGATACCGGAATAGCCCAATGCTTCATCCACCGGCAGATCCGGCACGATTTCATGCAGGTCATAGAGCCCGAAATCGAACGGCATTCTGTGCGCGATGCCATTCTCGACCATGTTGACCTCGACCGCATGCGGGAAATAGAGGCCCGGCGGAAACATGTCGAATTCGAGCGTGGTGTCAGCCCCGGCCCAGATCGCCTTGTCGGTGTTGTAGCGAATGCCGCGATACTGATCATAGGTCAGATCACGCCATGCGTCGGGTACGAAGGGACGCTCGGCATAGGGGTTGGCCGCGATCTGACGGGCCAATTCATGCAGCCCCGATTCGGAAAAGGCGGTGCCATCCGAAGCACGGGTCATGCCCGGCCAGATCGCGAGGGCGGCGAGAGATTTGAGAACATCGCGGCGGATCATTTTGCACCCCGCCAAGGATGAGATTTAAACCAGGCTACGGTGTAGGCCACCGCGATAAGCGCCCCGAACCCGATAAAGTTCGCAAGCGTGATGTTCCAGGTATTGCGTCCGATCTGGTCCATGACGAAACCCGAAAAGCGGGCGAACACCATGGAGAAGACGAAGACCGCCAGCGATTGCTGCCCGACCTTCAGAATCATTTTGAGCAGAACTCCCCAAATGTAAGAGATGATGCCGTTGCCAGCGACGCGGAGGCGATTACCACCTTCTCCGGCCGCTGCCCAGCACAGATATGCAAGGGCGAGAAAATGTACATAGCGCAGGATGCCGAAATCGGATTTGTTGAAGAGCCAGTTGTTTGCGCCGCGCCAGTCGCGGGCCCAGTCAAAACCGAATTCGCGCACGCCGATGTTGGAAAGTGGGATATTTGCAATCACAAGCGCCAGAGCGATGCCGATCAACACTTGGTTGACCGGTGGCTTGGGCAGCCAGCCGCGCATAAAGGCAAAGCCGGTGAAAAAGATCAATTGCCAGCCGAAGGGGTTAAAGAACCATTCCCGATTCGACCATGGCTCTGCCGGAAAGGCGAGATGAAGATGGCCCAGCCCAAGTGAGTCGAGGATGAATTGCTGCGCCATGAGCCATGTGAGACCCATCGCCCCCGCCACCGCCCAGAGGCTGATGCGGCTCAGCGCCATGATGACCGGCATCATCACGAGGATGACCATATACATCGGAAGGATGTCGAAATAATTTGGCACATAGGTGAGCGTGAACAGCCCGACCAGTTGAGGCGCGGGGTTTGCAAAGAAGTGCTGAAGATTGAGCGAACTGACGTAGCTCTTTTCAAAATTGCCCAGCACATCAAAGGCGGCAAGCATCGTGGCAATGACGAAAAACATCGCGATATGCGCCCAAAAGACCTGCCAGACACGATAGCCCACACGTCCCGTTCCCAGCGTCCAGCCCGCGCGGTCGAAGGTGCGGCCAAAGGCGATGGCAGAGGCCATGCCGGAACAGAACACAAAGATCTCTGTCGCGTCGGAAAAGCCCCAGCGCGCCGGAATCCAGCTTGTGAAAAAGTTGCGCGGGGTATGTGCGGCCAAGATGATGAACATCGCAAGACCGCGAAAGAAATCCAGCCGGATGTCCCGCGTGCTCGCGACCGGCTTGGCAACCGCTGCGCTGGCGCGGCCGTGCAATATGGACGGATCGGCAACACTCGTCATAACGGTGTCGGCTCCTTTTCGTGAGTTAGTCCGCGCCTATTCCGCCGGCAAGCGGCCAGCTTCGTCCCAGTCAACGCGTGACCCCGAGATAAGTTCCAAACGGGCGCTGGCATAGGAATCAAGCCGGCCTGCGCGCTGCGCGGTGCGCTCGTGCAAGAAGTTCTCGGCCTCATCGAGAAATCCGGCACGAATAGCCGCATCAATCGTGAGTCGTTCAAATACGTCGCGTTGGGCATGGCTGCCCCCGGCCAGTTGCATGGAACGTCTCGCTCGTCCAAGGTTGAGGAACGCGGTTTTGTAATCGCCATCCCCAAACGCCTCAAGGCCCGTGGCGGCCGATAGGCCAGGATTCGCCATCCGCGCCAAAAGCTCGCCTGCGTTGGTCTGTTTGGCATCGCGGTGCATCCGCGCCAGCATACGCTTGACGGCCACATCGCGACTGCCGCCGATAAGCGCCAGAAGATAGTGCAGATCGGCAAAGAGAAGACAGGCATCTTCGGTGCGCCGCTCTGCGATATCGGTCAGCTCGTCCCAACGATGACCGACATTGACCCCTTCCAGTTCCAGCCGCATCAACAAGGACGTTGCGTTGGATATATCACGGAAATCGTCGGTATGATCGCGCCGCACCTCGGTGTCATAGAGGTCGAGCACCGCGTCAATCTCACCCTGATCGAGATGCATCAGCGCCTTGTGCCACCAGACGTGGTAGCGAAAATTGTTGCAATGCGCCCAGGCGTGTTCGCGACCTTCCAGCCAATTCAGCCCGGCGCGGGCATTGGCTGTCATGTCAAATACATGCGCCACGGCATGCAGGCCCCAGGCATCGTCAGGCGAGAGGCTCAGGCCCAACCGACCAGCGGTTTCAGCGCGGGCATAGTCGCCCGTCTCTTCCAAGGAAAAGGCGTGGCAGCCAAAGAGATAGCCACGCGCTGGATTCTTGGCGTCATAGGCGGGAAGCAGCGCTTCGATCGAGGCGCGCATGCCCTTGCCGTCACCCATGATGAAGCGGGTCGCATGGCTGATTTTCATCGCCAGCGCATCCTCAGGCCAGCGCGTGAGAATCGCTTCCATCTCGCGTACGGTCTCGGAGGGGCGTCCGTCGAGCCATGCGCCCAGCCCACGGATATAGCCCATCTCGCGCGCCGTGGGGGCGCTGCGCAAGGCCGCCTCTTGTGCTGCGCGATACCCCTCTTGCGCGGTCTCGGTCATCTCGCGCCGCCCGAGCATCAGGAAAAATAGACCCTTGGTGGCATGCGCCATCGCAAAATCAGGCTCTTGGCTCAGCACGGACCCCAGATATTCGGGGGTCTTCGCGGCATGGGCGAGAAAGGCCAATACCATATTGTCCCAAGCCTCGGCGGCGGTGGGCGATGATATGGTCAACTCATATCCAAATTGATCTATACGCATAACCCGAATTCCTTCTGATACCTCTGCATCACAGCTAGCCCGGTAAATGTGACAGCGGCAACATACCTGCCGCTTATCTCACCAAGTCGTTATCCGCACTGTAGCGAATGTGACAGGTATCTTGCAGATGCTGCCGTGTAATGCGCTAGAAAATAGGCGTAATTCTGCTCAGGCAGGGAGAGAGCCCCACCGGTTCGCCAAAATTTCACTCGGCAATGGCAGTTTGCGCGACGGTTTTGAAAACACCATCCAATTCGGTCGCGAGCGCGCGGAGATCGTCCCCGCCTTCGTCGAAGTAAGGGGCAAAGACCGCAGTGGGCGTTTTATAACTGAGCGTGGCGGTGCCATCGGCCTCCTCGGTCACATAGAGGCGGATCGGCGCCTCGATTCCGGCTGCGACGCTGGCGGCCAACATGCGGCGGGCATAGTCGTTGCGATAGAGACCAAAGATGCGATTGCCGGGGATGGTGATCCCCTGCCCGCGCGCGCCATCCGAGGCGCTGGCCTGTGTGACGATGGCGATGGGCGCGGTCTCGACCGCTGCGCGCACCGCCTCGACCAGCGCGTCAAAGCCTTTGGCCGTGTCGTGGATCACCCAGCCGTCGCGGGGCTCCAGCGCCTGTGCGGTGCTGGACAGAAACAGGAAAACGCTCAGAATTGCCAGAAATCGTTGCATGACACAGTCCTCCGGTTGTGCCCGGAGAGGTAAGGCATACCTCGAGTCGCGGCAAATCACGTGGCCGCGAGGCAAGGTTACAGATCGCGCCGGAGCGGTCCAAGCACCGCGTCGGTATCGGCCCCGGTCGTGGGCGGAGCGCTGCGATAGCTCACCGGCGTGCGCGAGAATTTGAGCGGGTTGCCAATGAGGCGCACGTCCCCCTTGGCGGTGTGCGGCGCGGGCATCGTGATCGTCATGCCGCGCGCCTGCGCCTGTTCGGTCTCCAGCGCCTGACCAATGGTGTTGACTGGCCCCACCGGCACCTTGCGCGCCTCTAGCCCTTCGATCACATGCGCGGTGGTGCGGGTGGCCAGAACTTCGACAATCATCGGCACAAGGGTGTCGCGATGCGTCAGTCGCGCGGTATTGGTGGCATAGTGCGGATCAGTGGCCCAGTTGGGTTGGCCCAGATAATCGCAAAAACGGGCATATTGGCTGTCATTGCCCACCGCCACGATCACATGACCATCGGCGGTCGCAAAGACCTGATAGGGCACGATGTTGGGATGGGCATTGCCCGCGCGGGTGGGGGAAGTGCCGGAGGTGAGGTAGTTCAGCCCCTGATTGACCAGCCAGGCCATCGTGGCATCGACCAGCGCGATGTCGATATGCTGCCCCTCGCCGGTCGCGTCGCGGTGGCGCAGCGCCGCCAGAATGCCGGTCGAAGCATAAAGGCCGCAGACCACATCGGCGACGCCCACACCCACCTTCATTGGCTCACCATCCGCCTCGCCGGTGATCGACATGATGCCGCCGTAGCCTTGGGCCATCAAATCATAGCCGGGTTTGTCGCGATTGGGGCCGGTCTGGCCGAAACCGGAAATCGAGCAATAGACAAGGCCCGGATAGGCGGCGCAGAGCGTGTCGTGATCCAGGCCGTATTTCCGCAATCCGCCCGGTTTGAAATTCTCGATCACCACATCGGCGCGGCCTGCCAGAGCATGCAGCAGGCTCTGCACCTCTGGGTCGGTCAAATCCACCGCCACGGATTTCTTGTTGCGGTTGGAGGACATGAAATAGGCCGAGAGGTCCGTGGGATTGCCTTGGGCATCCAGCGCAAAGGGCGGGCCCCATTGCCGCGTATCATCCCCTTCAAGACTCTCGATCTTGATCACCTCCGCCCCAAGGTCGCCCAGAAGCTGCGTGCAGGTGGGGCCGGCGAGAATGCGACTGAGGTCGAGGATAACGAGACCCTCCAACGGACCGGGCATGGGCATCTCCTCAGATACGGTTGTCATAAGAGCCGCGGTCGATTTCGGCGGCGATGACGGTAAAGGTGTCAGCCTCTTGTGCGACCTT
The DNA here is from genome assembly GCF_000961715.1 of Roseovarius sp. BRH_c41. Taxonomy (NCBI): domain Bacteria; kingdom Pseudomonadati; phylum Pseudomonadota; class Alphaproteobacteria; order Rhodobacterales; family Roseobacteraceae; genus Roseovarius; species Roseovarius sp. BRH_c41. The sequence goes on from NZ_LADY01000004.1 coordinate 21,918, forward strand.
AAGGGCTGCGCGTAATTCTGTACGGTTGGTCACGCGCACGCCGTGGCCGCCAAAGGCGCGCCCGATGGCGGCGAAATCGTGATGGCCGAAATCGACCGCCAGATTGACCATCTGCCGCTCACGCTGTTTCTTTTCGATCAGCGCAAGGCTGGCATCGACGAAGACGACGAAGATCACCGGCAGTTTGAGTTCGGCGACGGTCGAGAGTTCGCCCGCGACCATCAGGAACCCGGCATCGCCGGAAAAACTGACGACGGTGGCCTCAGGCGTGGCGAGTTTCGCGCCCATCGCCAGCGGCACGGCACAGCCCATCGTGCAAAGGGCGGTGGATTGCAGCAGGGCGCGGGGGAAATGGCTGGTCCACATCTGCGACAAGAGAATGCGATGCGCGCCGCTATCGACGGTGGCGATGGTATCCTGCGGCAACACGGCGCGCGCCTCGGCGATGACACCGGCGGCCCCCCATTCGTCATCCGTTGGAAAGGCACCCGCCAGCGCCGCGCGGGCCGCGGCCACTTGCCCCCCCGTCCACGTCGCACGGGGGCTGACGCCCTCAGTGATGGCCGCAAGAGAGGGCGCGCAGGCCCCAACGATATTCATTGTGGCCTGATGCATATATTGGTCATTGGGCACGGCCGCGATGTCGATCACCTTGACCTCTGCCGGATCCCAGATCTCGCGCCAGCCGGGGCGCATTTCAATGGGGTCATAGCCGACACAGAGAATCAGATCGGCCTGCCGCACCAGCGGCACGAGGATACCATCGGCAAGCGGTGAGAGGCCGGCACCCCCAAGGGCGAGCGGATGCGTCTCGGGGATGATCCCCTTGGCCTTGTAGGTGGTGACAACGGGAATGTTCAGGCGCTCGGCGACCTCAAGGATCGTCTCGCCCGCCCCCTCGTTGACCGCATCAAGGCCCACGATCATCACCGGACGCTCGGCCGCCGCCAGCCAATCACGCGCCGCCTGAGGCGCGGCGGGCTGCATCGGCACGGCATCGGGACGTCGGCGCAGGCGCGGCAGGGTCACGCGCATATCCGCCACGGAAATCGGCACGTCGATATGCACCGGGCCGGGACGGCCTTCGGTGGCGATGCCGATGGCTTTGTCGGCGATGATATCGGCCCCTTGGGCGGTCAGGCGAAAGGTCGCCTTGGTGATTGGTGCTAGCACCGCCTCATGATCAAGAATTTGATGGGTATAGGTCAGCGCCTCATCGGCATCGACACACCCGGAAATCACGATCAGCGGCACACGGTCCTGATGCGCGTTGGCGATGGCATTGACCCCGTTCAATACCCCCGGCCCCAGCGTGGCAATCAGAATGCCGGGTGCGCCGGTGCGGTGCCAGACGCCTTCGGCCATGAAGGCGGCGGCGTTCTCATGCCGCGCCAATGTCACCTCGATGCCCGCCCGCGCCAACGCATCCATCACGGTCAGAACCTCGCCGCCCGGCATGCCAAAGGCATGGCGGCAACCCGCCTCGTATAGACGCCGTGCAAGATAGTCGGCGGCGCGGTTCTGGGTCTCTTGGCTATCGTTCACGGGGTGGGCTCCTCTGTCGTCCTTGGGCACTTTGTGGCCGAGGGTTGGGGCAACCGCAAGCCCGCTTCAGGGCGCGATTAACAGGGCGCCACTGGTTTTCCTGTGACCGCAGACCTAAATCCGGGTTGAGGGGCCAAGAGAAAGCGCCTAATCACGAGGCTATTCGCCCAGTTTCACGGCCCCGGTCCGCTCCGGGCAAAAGGATTTTCAATGGCCAACCATCTCTATCAGAACGACCTGCCCGATGGGCTGGATCTTGGCTCTGTCGTCGCGATTGATTGCGAGACGATGGGTCTGCACCCGCACCGTGACCGGCTCTGTGTCGTGCAGCTTTCGGGGGGGGATGGGCATGCACATCTGGTGCAGGTCGCCAAGGGGCAGACCAGCGCGCCCAATCTGGAACGGCTGCTGACCGATCCAAATGTCCTGAAACTGTTTCACTTTGGTCGCTTCGACATCGCGGCAATGCACAATGCTTTTGGCGCGCTTGCGGCTCCGGTCTATTGCACCAAGATCGCGAGCAAACTCATCCGTACCTACACCGACCGGCATGGGCTCAAGTATCTGTTGCAAGAACTGTTGAACATCGACATCTCCAAGCAGCAGCAAAGCTCGGATTGGGGCGCCGAAAGCCTGACGTCCGCACAGCTCGACTATGCCGCCTCGGACGTGCTCTATCTGCACCGCTTGCGGGACGAGTTGAACACACGTCTGGTCCGGGAAGACCGGATGGGGCTGGCGCAGGCCTGCTTTGATTTCCTGCCGCAACGCGCTGTGCTCGATCTGGCCGGATGGCCCGAGATCGACATCTTCGCCCACTAAGGAATGGCACGCGCGCAGAACACCTATTCGCGGATCGTGGCGTGGATGAAAATCATCCTGCCGCTGACTGCCCTTGGGCTGCTCTCGACGCTGTTTTTGTTTTCGCGCACCGTTGATCCGACGCAAACGGTGCCGATTGACCAACTTGATCTGGAACAGCGCGCTCAGGATCTCGGGGCGACAAAGCCGCGGTTTGCAGGGGTGACGGCCGACGGCGACGAGATTACCTTTGCCGCCGAGATCGCACGCCCCGACCGCAAAACGCCCGATCAGTTGATTGCCGAGGATATCACCGCACAATTGCGGCTGAGCGCAGGGACAGTCATCGACATCACCTCTGCCAATGCCGAAATGCAGCAAGGTGACATGACGGCGAGCTTGACGGGCCGAGTGCACATCACCACATCGACGGGCTATGAGATCGACACCGAGCGGCTGAATGCCAAGCTGGATGAGGTCTATGCCGAAACGCCGGGACGGGTTGAGGCCACCGGTCCTCTGGGAGAGGTGACGGCAGGGCGGATGCTGTTGCATAACAACTCCGAGAGCGCTACGCCGGAATTGCTTTTCACCGAGGGTGTCAAGCTGATATACCGCCCGGAAGAAGCGGGGGAGTGACACAAGTGCCAAGAATTTTCAGTTTGATTTTGGCGTTCGCGCTGCTTCTGCCACCTGTTGTCACACTGGCGCAGGGCGCGCAGGTGGCCTTTGGCAACACCCAAGCGGATCGCAACCTGCCCGTCGAGGTGACATCCGACTCTCTCAGCGTCAATCAGGCGGACAATACCGCCACCTTCACCGGGAATGTTGTGATCGGTCAGGGCGCGATGCGGCTGGCTGCACCCGAGGTGCTTGTGGTCTACTTGCCCGACAAGAGCGGGATCGAAAGCCTGAAGGCAACAGGGGGCGTCACGCTGGTCAGTGGCGAAGATGCCGCCGAGGCGGAACGAGCCGACTATGACATCACCACGGGGATGATAGAACTGCGCGGCAACGTCCTCTTGGTGCAGGGCACCAATGCGATCACAGGTGAGACCGTGTTCGTGGATACCGCGGCGGGCACGGCGCAGGTCAGCGGCAGGGTCAAGACCATCCTGCAACCGGGCAGCAACGAATGAGCTCTCCGAACTTGACACTCGCGCATGAAAATGCCGGCCTCGTGGTTGAAAACCTGCGCAAGAGCTATCGCAAGCGCTTGGTGATCCGCGACGTATCGCTCTCGCTCAAACAGGGCGAGGTGGTGGCGCTCTTGGGGCCGAACGGATCGGGCAAGACCACGACATTCTATGCCATTGCGGGGCTGATCTACCCCGAAGGCGGACATATCCACATCGACGGTCAGGATGTGACCAGTCTTCCGATGTATCGCCGCGCCAAGCTGGGCATCGGCTATCTGCCGCAGGAAATGTCAATCTTTCGTGGCCTGTCGGTCGAAGACAATATCCTTGCGATTCTCGACATCGCAGAACGTGACCGTCACAAGCGGCGCGAGCGGCTGGAAGAGTTGCTCTCGGATTTCTCGATCGAACATTTGCGCCGCGCGCCCGCCTTGGCCTTGTCCGGCGGCGAGCGACGGCGGGTCGAGATTGCGCGCTGTCTGGCCGCCAACCCGCGCTATCTCTTGCTGGACGAGCCTTTTGCGGGGGTTGATCCGATCTCTGTCGGCGACATTCGGCATCTGGTTGCCGATCTCAAGAAACGCGGCATTGGGGTGCTGATCACCGACCATAATGTGCGCGAGACGCTGGAAATCGTTGATCGCGCCTATATCCTGCATGACGGCAAGGTTCTGATGTCCGGCAGTCCGCGCGACGTTGTGGAAAACGAGAACGTGCGCCGCGTCTATCTGGGCGACACCTTTCGGATTTCCTGAGCGTCAGAGCCACGGCGAATCCGTGCCCCTATCCTTCAAATCAGATTGACAAGCTGCGCGGAAAGCGCGTCAATTGAGCTATGACATGTGTTGATCTCGCGCTGTTCCCCGAATGGCCCTCGCGACAAGGGCCTGTCTTGGGACAATTTCAACACCTGTCGTGTACCCGCATCCGGGACTAGGCAATCCCGCGGCGCAAGCGTGCCGCGCATGCCCCCGGCTTGTCAAACGAAGGAGATGAGATGCGTTATCAAATCAGTGGAAAGCAGATCGACATTGGCGAGGCCCTTCAGGTTCATGTGAAGGATGAGTTGGGTAGCGCGGTCGCGAAATACGCGGACCGGCCGACTGACGCGATGGTCGTTTTTTCCAAGAGCGCCAGCGAATTCGTCTGCGAAGCCATCGTGCATCTGTCCACCGGCCTAACCGCGCAGGCCAGCGCCAAGGCGCATGAGATCTACGCTGCCTTTGATGCCTGTTGCGCCAAAATGGAGAAGCAGCTGCGCCGCTACAAACGACGCCTCAAGGACCATCACCGCGAGCGGGCGGAACCGGTTGAACTCTTTGGTGCGTCCTCTTATATCCTCGCCTCAGATAGTGTGGAACCGGAATCAGAGCCCGACAGCCTTCAGCCGATCATCGTCGCCGAGATGGAAACCAAGATTCCGTCGCTCTCGGTTGGTGAGGCGGTCATGCAGATGGAGTTGGCAGGCGCCCCGGTGCTGGTGTTCCGCAAGCAAGGCAAGGATACGGTCAATGTCGTGTATCGCCGTGAGGACGGCAATATCGGCTGGATTGACCCATAACGAGAGGGAGACAGGCGGTGACACGCTTGTCTGAGCAACAGAGTTTATGGAAATTCCAATGATCCTCAAGCCAGAGGCAGTGCGCGTGCTATCAGGCGCGACCAGCAAGAAACGTCTGATGCACGAACTTGGAAGCATTGCAGAGGCCGCCTATGGCGTGTCCCATTCCGCAGCTGTCGAAGCGCTGTTGGAACGCGAAAGCCTTGGCCCGACAGGGGTTGGTCACGGTGTGGCTCTCCCCCATGCGCGCCTTCCAGGGTTGGAGCAGGTTGTTGGTGTGCTGGCTTTGCTGGAAAAACCGATCGACTTTGACGCGGTAGATCGGCAGCCGGTGGATCTGGCTTTTGCGCTCTTTGCGCCGCTTGATGCCGGGGTTGAACACCTCAAGGCGCTTGCACTTGTGTCACGCACTCTGCGGGATGTCGGACTATGCGCCAAACTGCGGTCGAACAGTGATCCCATGACACTCTATACCATCGTCACCGAGGCGCAGGCGGTGCAAGCCGCCTGACGCCCTGCCGGACCTCCGGCTGCCTCAGACCAGCCTGTCGCCCGGCTCTTGCCCAGCAAAGAACGCATCCAGATTGCCCAGCGCGCGAAAGCCCATGGCGTCCCGCGTGGCGCGTGTGGCGCTGCCGATATGCGGCAACATGAAGATGTTTTCATGCGCTGCAAAGGCCGCATTGCCACCCGGTTCAACCTTGAAGCAATCCAGCCCCGCGCCTGCGATATGGCCGGATTTGATGGCGGAGAGCAGGGCGTGTTCATCAATCAAAGCGCCGCGCGCGGTGTTGACCACAACGGCCCCCGCAGGCAGACGCGCGATGCGATCAGCATTGAGAAGATTGATCGTATCGGGCGTGGCCGGGCAGTGCAGCGACAGAAAATCCGAGACATCAAGCAGGCTCTCGACATCCGCATGAAAAATCGCGCCATGTTCATCCTCGGGCGAGAGGCGCGATCGATTGTGATAATGGATTTCCATATCAAAGCCGCGCGCCTTGGCGGCGAAGGCACGACCGACGCGGCCCATCCCAAGGATGCCCACGCGGGCGCCGGTCATCTGCTTGCCGACCATGAAGGAGGGTGACCAGCTATCCCATTGACCTTGTCGCACGATCCGGTCGCCCATGATCGCATGGCGCGCCGCACCCAGCATCAGAAGCATGGCAATTTCGGCCGTTGCGTCAGACAGCACATCCGGCGTGTTGGTGACAACGATACCGGCGGCCTTGAGCGCTGCCAGATCGCAATGATCCACACCCACCGAATGATTGGCGACGATTCTGAGCCTCGGATCAAGCTGCGCTACCACATCGGCGCTGAAATGCTCCGAGTGGCAGGGGATCATCCCGTCCACCCGCTGGCTCATGGCGATGATGTCCTCGGCGGTGCCGGGGGTGTCCGCCTCGTTGACGATCACCTCATAATCACGACGCGCGCGCTCCAGCGTGGCATCGGATAGGCGACGCGGGATCCAAATAACCTTCTTATCGGGCATGTCAGCTTTTGTTCTTGCTCGAGGTCACGAAATCATACCCCGCCAAGGCTGCCGTCAGGCCAACCACGATCCACAGGTCCAGCGTGCCGACCTTGCGCACAAGGATGTAGAGAAAGGCGGTAAAGACCGCGAAGGCAAATATCGCCAGAAATCTATTCATATCGTCATCCTTTTCTCATGCTCCGGCTTCATTCAGCCAGCCCGTAAACCAGTTTGCATTGCGCAAGAGTCGCGCGTCATTGCCGCGTGCGGCAACCAGTTGAATCCCCATCGGCAGTCCGTTTTCCGCCGTAAAGGCAGGCACGGTCACCGCAGGCGTTCCCGTCAGCGTCCAGAGCCCGTTGAAAATCGCATCGCCGGTGAATTTCAGCCCTTCGGGGGCGGGCCCAGTGGCTGCAGGACAGAGGATTGCGTCGCAGCGCTCAAAGATCTCGCCCAGCCCGGCATAGAGCACATCGGCCCAATCCAGCGCCGCCAGATAATCCCGCGCGAGCGTGGCGTTGCCCGTGTTCAGCGCCTCTTGCGTGCGCGGCCCAAGCGCGTCGATGGATTTGCCATAGCGATAGTAGTATTTCGCCATCTCCGCAAAATTGATCCGTGCCCGGATCTCTGCAGCCTCACTGAACGCCGTGGGCAGAGGGGCTTCAAACACCTGTTCGCCCAAGGCCGCGACCAGTTCTTCAAAGGCGGCATGCAGTTGCGGATCGGCTTTGTCCCAGCCCGGCGGGCGGACAAAGGCAAAGACCGGTTTGAGCGGAGGGGTCGAGGAGGCCACCGACAAGAGCGATGGCACAGGGGCGGGAACGGTCGCCGGATCGCCCGCGTCATGGCCCATCAATACCTCCGCCAAGAGCGCCGCATCGGCGGGCGTGCGGGCAAAGACGCCGAGCGTATCGAGCGTGGGCGATTGGATCAGAACGCCGGTGCGGGGGATCGCGCCAAAGCTGGGCTTGAACCCGGTCACGCCGCAATAGGACGCCGGGCGGATCACCGAGCCGCCGGTCTGCGTGCCCACCGCGAGCGGCACCATCCCATCCGCCACCGCCGCCGCAGAGCCCGAGGACGAGCCGCCCGGCGTGTGCGCGGTATTGAGCGGATTGCGGGTGGGTCCGGCGTGCATATAGGCCAATTCGGTCGTGACCGTCTTGCCCATGATCACCGCACCTGCCGCCTTGAGCCGGGCGACGATGGCGGCATCCTTGGTGGGGATGCGGCCTGCGTCCAGCGAACAGCCGTTCTCCGTCGGAATCTTGGCGGTGTCGATGATGTCCTTGAGCGCAACCGGCAGACCGTGCAGCGCCCCGATGGGGCGCCCGGCTTGCCGTTGCGTGTCGAGCGCCTTGGCCTGCATTCGGGCAAAATCGGCGTCAAACCACGCCCAAGCCCGGATTTCTGGCTCGCGTGCCTCGATCCGGGCGATACAGGCCTCGACCAAGTCCAGAGCGCTCAGCGCCCCTGAGGCCAGACGCGTGCGAAGGGTGCACGCGTCCAACATCAGGATTTCGGCCTTACTTGCCATACATCAGCTCCGGCAGATAGAACACGATCTGCGGAAAGATATACATCAGAGCCATGGCGATGAAGACGCAGAAGAGGAACGGCATGACGCCCGAGAAAATCTGCGTGAGCTTGATCTCTGGCGGGGCGATCCCCTTGAGGTAATAGGCCGACATGGCCATGGGTGGCGTTAAGAAACTGGTTTGCAGGTTGAGAGCCACCAGAATCCCAAAGAACAGCGGGTCAATCTCAAAGAACGCCAAGAGCGGCAGAAAGATCGGCACGAAGATAATGATAATCTCCGACCATTCCAGCGGCCAGCCCAGCAAGAAGATGATGAGCTGTGCCAACAGCAGGAACATCAGCGGGCTGAGGTTCATGCTCTGGACGAATTCCGAAATCACATGTTCCCCGCCGAGGTAAGAGAACACCGCCGAGAAGGTGTAGGAACCGACAAACAGCCAGCAAACCATCGCCGTGGTGCGCACGGTCAGATATACGCTCTCGCGCATCCGCTGCCATGTCATGGCACGGTAGACAAAGGCGAGGAAGATACCGCCCAGCGCACCGATGGAGGCCGCTTCTGTCGGGGTCGCCAGACCAAAGAGGATCGAGCCAAGCACTGCGAGGATCAGGAATGCCAGCGGCACGAGCGAGGTCAAGATCATCAGCATGAGCTGGCTCTTGGGGATGTCGGGAATTTCTTCCTTTGTGGGCTTCGGGGCCACAGACGGTTGCAGGATCGAACGGCCGATCACGTAGACCAGATAGAGACCAACCAGAGTAAGACCCGGCAAGAGCGCCGCCGCATAGAGCCGCACAATTGAGACGCTCGACGCCGCTGCATAGACGATCAGCATGATCGAGGGCGGAATGAGAATACCCAACGTGCCACCCGCGCAGATGATGCCCGAGGCAAAGGACGGATCATAGCGCGCCTTGAGCATGGCGGGCAGGGCCAGCAGACCCATCAGCGTCACCACCGCACCGACGATCCCGGTGGCCGTGGCAAAGAGCGCGCAGGTCACAAGTGCCGCCACGCCCATAGAGCCGGGCATATTCTTGGCTGCGATGTTGAGCGTCCCGAACAGCCGGTCCACGATGTTCGCCCGCTCGACGATATACCCCATGAAGAGGAACAGCGGCACAGCGGTCAGAACCTCGTTCGACATCACCGTATAGGTCTGATTGACGAAGAGGTCGAATATTCGGTTGTTAAAGAAGCCCTCAAGCCAGAGACTCCATTGGTCCCAAGCCCCGGCATCCTCAGCCAACCGGTCAAAGCTGCGCCACATCCGGCTCGCATCGAAGTAGGCGTAATAGCCAAAGCCAATACCCATCGCCATGAGGGTGAAGGCGATCGGAAAGCCGAGAAAAACAAAGATTAGGAAAAGGCCCAGCATCATCAGGGCGATTTGCGGATCGGTCATGGATGTGCGTCCTTTTCGGCCTCAGCGGCCTTTTGCATCAGCAGGTCTTCGGTCTCGAAGACGTCTTCATCGGCCTTGAGCCACTCATTGGTGCGCATGCAGTGGATGCAGCGAAACACCTGAGCGATGCCTTGGATCAAGAGGAGGATTCCGGCGGCGACGATCACCGTCTTGAATTGATAGATCGGAATGCCTGCCGGGCTATTGACCGACACCTCGGCATAGGACCAGGACCGCGCGGCGTATTTCCAGCCCGACACGATCAGTGCGATGATACCCGGAAAGAAGAACACGATATAGAGCACCAGATCGACCTTGGCCTGATTGCGTGGCTGCCAGAGGCGATACAGAAAATCGCCCCGCACATGACCGCCCCGCGACAGGGTATACGCCCCGCCCATCATGAAAAGCGTGCCGTACATGATGAACGACACATCCAACGCCCAGGCGGTCGGATTGTTGAAGACGTAGCGAACCACGACTTCATAGCCAGTGCCAAAGGCCATCAGGACGATCAGCCAGGCAAACGCCTTGCCGAACCAAGCCGACAGGTTGTCGGCGAAACGTATGAAACCGATCACACGGAGCCCCCTCTATTTTGAAAGTGGCCCCGGCGTTTACTGCGCCGGGGCCCTTGTTGCAACGGTATTGTACCGTGATTACATCTTCAGCTTGCCGGGGAAGTAGTGATCAAAGGCAAGCGCATAATCCGGTGCGTTCATCAGTTCATAGTAGGTGACCTGTTCAACCCAAGCACGCTGGCTGTCGAGACACTTCTTCATGAACGGATCTTCTTCGAGAACCGGGATCAGCTTGTCCCATGCCTCGATCTGGCCATTCAGAATGTCTGTCGAGGTGCGGTGAATGGTGACACCGGCCTCTTCTTGCAGCCACTTGAGGTCTGCCGAATAACGACGCATCGCTTTGGCGGTGTTGGCCGTAGAGGCCGCTTCGACCGCGTATTTCAGAATCGCACGCAGATCGGGGTCCAGATCTTCCATGGTGAGCTTGTTGAACAGGAATTCAAAGCTCTCGGAGGCCTGGTGATACGAGGACAGGTAATAGTTCTTGGCCACATCATGCGCGCCAAAGTTCCGGTCCGACGACGGGTTGTTGAACTCGAACGCGTCGATCACGCCACGCTCCATCGCGGGGACGATCTCGCCACCCGGAAGCTGTGCCACGGACATGCCCATCGACTGAAGCAGGTCAGCCGCAAGGCCCACAGTGCGATATTTAAAGCCGTTCAGGTCGGCAACAGTGTTCACTTCGCCTTTGAACCAGCCAAAGGGCTGCGCGAACATCGGGAAGCCCATGTAGCCATCGACTTCCAGACCCATGACGTCTTGGGTCAGTTCGTCATAGAGCGCCTTGCCGCCACCTTCATAGAACCAGCTCAGCATTGTTGTGGCAGAGCCACCGAACACGGGGCCGGTGCCAAAGAGCGACGCGGCCTTGTTCTTGCCGTACCAGTAGACCGGCACCGAATGCGCCATGTCGAGAACGCCGTCATTCACGGCATCAAGCACCTGGAACGCGGCCACGACAGCGCCTGCGGGCAGCACGTCGATCTTGAGGCGGCCACCGGACATTTCCTCGACCCGGGTCGCGTAATCCTGTGCCATTTCCTGCCAGATATCACCGGCGGGCCAGGATGTCTGCATTTTGAGAACCAACGGCGCCTGTGCCAGCACCGCCGGGGCCGCGAGCGAGCCCGCAGCAATCGCGGGCGCCCCAACCGCCGCGCGGCGCAGGAACGAGCGTCGGTCCATCTTAGACTTGTCTGTCATGGTATTCCTCCCATAAATTCTTGTGCGTCAGATTGCTCTTGATGGCGGGCAAAGCGTCTCCCCCACGGGCGATTCGAGGCCCTGCAATCCGCCACACACGCCAGATCGTAACGGTTATCCAAGCAAAGGCAAGCATTCTGGTAAGATTAATTTACCAAATCCGCCTGAATTCTCGTCAAACTCTCGAAAAAGCCGGAGCAGAGGGCGGGTGGTGCCCGCCGATCCGCCTTGCACGCGCCCGCCCGCTTTGGTTTAACCGCCGCAATTGTCCCGCCGGAGGCCGCTCATGGTCGATATCGCCACCCGTGTGCATAACCACAAATGGAAGATCGACCCGATTGTCCGATCTCTGATCGACACCGATTTCTACAAGCTGCTGATGTGTCAGTCGGTGTTTCGGAACAGGCCAGACACCACCGTCACCTTTTCCCTGATCAACCGCAGCACTTCGATCCGTCTGGCCGAACTGGTGGACGAGGGCGAGCTGCGCGAGCAACTGGATCACATCCGGTCATTGTCCCTGTCGCGCGGCGAGAGCACGTGGATGCGGGGCAACATGTTCTATGGCAAGCGCAGCATGTTCACGCCCGAGTTCATGGACTGGTTCGAGGCGCTGCGCCTGCCGCCCTATCATCTCGAAAAGCGGGATGGGCAATATGAGCTGACCTTTGAGGGCAAATGGCCCGAAGTCATGCTTTGGGAAATTCCGGCGCTGGCCGTGCTGATGGAATTGCGCTCCCGCGCCGTGCTGCATCACCTCAAGAAGTTCGAGCTTCAGGTGCTCTATGCCCGCGCCATGACGAAACTCTGGGAAAAGGTCGAACGCCTGCGCCCCATCGAGGGGCTGCGCATCGCCGATTTCGGCACAAGACGGCGCCATTCGTTTCTGTGGCAGGATTGGTGCGTGCAGGCCATGAGCGAGCGTTTGGGCAACCGCTTTGTCGGCACGTCGAATTGCCTCATCGCCAAGAACCGCGATCTAGAGGCGATCGGCACAAATGCCCATGAATTGCCGATGGTCTACGCCGCCTTGGCCGAGGATGACGCGGCTTTGGCGCGCGCGCCCTATGAGGTGCTTTCGGATTGGCACGAGGAACACGATGGCAACCTGCGTATCATCTTGCCCGATACCTATGGCACGCGCGGGTTTCTCGACAATGCCCCCGATTGGTTGGCCGGATGGACCGGCATCCGCATCGATTCCGGGGCCCCCGAAGACGCCGCGGAAACGGCAATCAATTGGTGGAAATCGCGCGGCGAGGATCCACTCAAGAAGATGGTGATCTTTTCCGACGGCCTCGACGTGGACCGGATCATTGCCTTGCATGAGCGGTTCTCGGGGCGTGTGCGCTGTTCCTTTGGCTGGGGCACGCTTCTGACCAATGATTTCAGGGGCCTGACGCCGGATGATGCGCTGGAACCCTTCTCACTGGTGTGCAAGGCGGTGGCTGCCAATGGGCGGCCCACGGTCAAGCTCTCGGACAATCCGCGCAAGGCGATGGGCCCGGCAAGCGAGATTGCCCGCTACAAGCGTGTCTTCGGGGTCGGCGCCCAGGACGAGATCGAGGTGCTGGTCTAGCGCGGTCTGACCCCAGGCCACCGAGACTGTTCAAATGCGGCAGGGTCTGAAGCCAGATCCCCGAATATCGCGGTGCCATGACGCTCCTTGGCGCGGTTCGAGGCCGCTCTAGGGACACGCATGGGCATCGTGTTCCGCCGTCTTGCGGTTTCTCTTGGTCAAGATCGGACCGACTTAAGTCGGAAGACCTTGAGGCAGGGATCGCATAAAGAGAAATAGCAGACTAGAAATTTCCGTGAGCGCGACCGCAATCCAAGTCGTCGCCTCGGCCACGCTTTGTAAACTCAATAATTCAGGACATGACATTCCGTACAGACTCGTGGAGGCTCCGGTGAACTTTATGGAACACGATTACGCTGTCAGGGATGTTCGACTTGGGCAACGCTCATCCGAGCTGTGGCGTTGGGTCCGAAGATGGTATCACTCGCTGCCGATGCATCTCCGCTTTGCCATCGTTGGCGGCATCGTCAGCCTTTTCAGCATGATTCTGATCGGGGCTTTCGTCAATCAGCGCATCGAAAGCGCCGTCGTGCGCAATTCTGCGATTTCGGCCGCGGTCTACATGGAGAGCCTGATTGCGCCACTGTCGCAGGACTTGGCGGATGGCAACGAACTCTCGCGGGAACAACGCGCCAATCTGGAGGAGATTCTCGCGCGGCCAGCTGTTCGGGAAAGGATTCTGTCCGTCAAGATATGGAAAGACGGTGGCCTTGTCGCCTATGCGAGCGATCCCGATCTGATTGGCCAGAAATTCGAGCCGAAAGGCGATCTTCAGCAGGCGTGGCAAGGGGATATTTTCGCTGGATTCGATGAGCTCGACCATGACGAATCAGAAGGCGAGCGCGCGCTTGGTGTGCCTCTGCTAGAGGTCTACAATCCGATCCACTCGATCCGCACAGGAGAGATTATCGCAGTTGCGGAGTTTTATCAGGATGCCAGCGAGTTGAAAGACGATCTGCGTTTCGCTCGGCTGACCGCCTGGGCAATCGTCGCCGCGCTTGCCGGTGCAACATTTCTCGCCCTGTTCGGTATCGTCCGCGCCGGAAGCCGGACGATCGAGACGCAAAGGTCCGAACTGGAGCAGCGGCTGAACCTGATCACGCTGGTCGGTCTCCAGAACGACCTGTTGCGCCTGCGAATTCAGAACGCATCCGAACGGTTTTCGGCACTCAACGAGCAATTGCTGCAACGGATTGGGGCAGAATTGCATGATGGTCCCGCGCAGGCGCTGTCCTTTGCCAATATGCGCATCAGCGCTTGGCGCAACGCGAACGGCCCCGAAGAGGCAGACTTGATCCTAAAGGCGCTCAACGACGCGCTTGGTGACATCCGTGGGCTGGCGCGCGGACTGGTGTTGCCCAAGCTCGAAGGGGCCTCCATCGCAGAAACGATCCGGCGGGCTGCCGAAGCGCATACCGAACGGACCCAGACCGAAGTTCTTCTGGATGGTGGTGACAAGAACGACGGGAATATGCGGCCGGGACTGCCACAACTGATTTGCCTCTTTCGCTTTGTGCAAGAAGGGCTGACGAATGCGTGGCGCCATGCAGGTGGCATAGGGCAGAGTATCGAGTTCGGAATTCAGGATGGCATGCTTGTCGTGACCGTCAGTGATCAGGGTTCCGGGTTCGATCCGAACGCCACGGCAGACACGGGCCGGATCGGGCTCGCAGGTCTGCGCGAGCGGGTGCAAAGTGTCGGGGGCGCATTCGAAATTGACAGTGATCCCGGGCAGGGAACCCGCCTGACCATGCGTCTGCCGATCCATGAGAGGGCGGTGTGACGGACCGTATCAGCGTCGTAGTCGCCGACGACCACCCGCTGTTTCGCGGCGGCGTTGCCCGCTCTCTGCAAGAGGCTGGCGATATCGACGTCGTTGCGGAATGCACAAGTGCCGATGGCGCCATTCAGGCAGCAGCAGACCACATGCCGGATATTGCGCTGCTGGACATCTCGATGCCCGGCAATGGGATCACGGCTGCCGAAAGGATCGGCGAACGATTTCCGGCGATCAAGGTGATCATGCTGACAGTTTCCGAGCAGGATGACGATCTTTTGCGTGCGCTCAAGGCGGGGGCCTCCGGTTATGTGCTCAAGGGCGTTGCTGTCGAGACGCTTGTGGAAGCCGTGCGTAGCGTTCGTGCGGGCGGGAGTTATATCTCTCCCGGACTGGCTGGAAAGGTGCTCTCGGCCATGGGGGCCGGCAAAATCCGCAATGCCCGCACATCCGATCCCATCTCGGATCTCACCTATCGCGAAGAGCAGATTCTCCGACTGGTGGCGCGTGGCTCCTCTAATCGCGAGATTGGCGAAGAGCTTGGTTTGCGCGAGGCCACCGTCAAACATTATATGACCAACATTCTTCAGAAACTGCATGTGCGCAACCGCGTCGAGGCGGCGATCATGGCGCGGGAAAAGGGGCTCTGACCCTAATCCACGTCCGACTTTCGTGCCGCGTATTCGCCCCACCTTCGAGCCCGCCACAGACCTCACATCTGCGCAAAGCTGATCAGGCGAACCTTGGTATCGGGAGACACGATCGTGAAGACGCTTCTTGCCACCTCCGCCCTGATCCTGTTGGGCACAATCGCGGCACCGACCTTTGCCGCTCAACCCACCAGCGCCATCGCAGGGCTTTCTCAGATGCAGCCTGATCTTGAGCCGGTCGATGACGCCTTTGACCGCCGGGGCCGCGGTCGGCGCAGCAAACTGCGCGTGCCTGGTGGCTCGGGCTGTGACGATCCGGGTGACATACTGGAGCATCCCGAATGCGCCGGATGACGGCTTGCTCTGCCCCCCAGTCTTAGCAACCGACGCCCCAGGCCTGACCGGCCCGGGGCACTTTCAATTTTGGGACCACGACTGATCTTCCGACGATCGTCGGAAATTTCGCCCGACGTCCTGACGATCCGCGGAGCAGCAGAGCGCCCTAGGGTCCTCCCATGACCAATCAGAGGAATACCCCAATGGAAATTATGGCAGTCGAATTGCGAACGAACAAAATCAAGATCGAATATGTGGATGGTTCACGCGAAGAGGTCGAGGCTGGCGTGTACGAACGCAAGAACAGCCAAGGTAACACCGTCGAACAGCGTCCGGCCACTTTGGCCGACACCACAAGATTGACAGCTTTGGCCGGCAGCTTTGAAACGACCAACCAGCCCAGCTCGTCCGCAGTCACCAGTGTCGAGGTCGTCGGTTCGTCGATCGAGGTCACTTTTGCGGATGGCACAAAGGAAGAAATCTCTAATGGAATCTATGAACGCAAGAATGCGGCCAACGAGACCATCGTCGAGCGCGTCGCAACCGCGTCTGACACCGCGCGCCTCAATTCCTTTGTGAACGGCACCCCCAATACATCCCCCGGCGATGATGGCACCTCCGATCAGGGGTCTGGCGATGTTGGTACCCCCAGCACCGGCGATGATGGCACGCCCGATCAGGGGTCTGGCGATGTTGGTACCCCCAGCACCGGCGATGATGGCACGCCCGATCAGGGGTCTGGCGATGTTGGCACCCCCAGCACCGGCGATGATGGCACCCCCGATCAAGGGTCTGGCGATGTGGGGCCGGGACCAGAGACCTCACCGGTGAACGTGCTCAACGGGACCCAAGGCAAGGATCGTATCGAAGGCCGCGCCGTTTCAGAGTCCATCAATGGCCATGGTGGCAAGGATGACCTGCGCGGGCGCGCAGGCGACGACAGTCTTGACGGTGGCAGTGGCAAAGACCGCGTGCGTGGTGATCGAGGCAATGACACGGTGGACGGCGGCAAAGGCGACGATGACGTGCGCGGCGATCAGGGTGATGATGTTGTGCTGGGTGGTGACGGCAATGACCACGTTCGGGGTGATCGGGGCGACGATACGGTCTCTGGGGGTGAAGGCAAAGATCGTGTCAAAGGCGGAGGCGGTGACGATCTGGTCGATGGCGGCGGAGGGAATGATCGCGTGTTCGGAAATCGTGGCAATGACACATTGGACGGTGGGAGCGGGCGTGACACCTACACGGGTGGTTTGGGCAACGATGTCTTTGTCTTTGAACGCGACGATAGCCTCGACAAGATCGCCGACTTTACCAATGGAGCGGATATGATTGATCTGACCGCCTATGCGTTGGGAGGGTTCGCCCAACTCCTCGACCTTGCAACCGAACGCAACGGTGACACGTTCTTTCGCTTTGGTGGGGCGGACGTGCTTCGGATTGACGACGTTGCCTTGTCTGATCTCGACGCGTCGGATTTCCTTTTGTAACTCAGTTATCCATCCGAGCGGCGCACTCCCTATGCGCCGCTCGGCAACGTTGCGTGGCCCGGTGTTTCAACCTGTCCCGGCGTCCCTGATTAAACCCGGCTCTGAATGATCCCTGTTACCAGGAATTATACCCCAGAAACTTGCCCGACATCTCGACCTTGACGCGGTCACCCTTGGGATTGGCGACGCGGGTGATCTTCATGTCGAAATCAATCGCCGACATGATGCCATCGCCAAACTCTTCTTGGATCAGCGCCTTCATCGTCGGGCCGTAAACGCCCACGATCTCATAGAGGCGATAGATACAGGGATCGGTCGGCACCGCCTGTTCCCAGATCTTGGTCGGATATTCCTCCAGCACCGAAACCGCCTCCTCCGGCAGATCGAGAAGCGCCACAAGCGCCTCTGCCTTGGCTTTGGGCATGGTGTTCATGCCCATGCAGGCAGAGTGGGTCCAGACCGGCGACATGCCGATGCCCTCTGCGATCTCTTCCCATTTCATCCCGGTCTTTTTCTTCGCGATCAGGATCAGGGTGGTCACATCCTCCTTGGTCATCAGTGCGGGCATATTCAAAGTGTCTTTCATGGTGTCCTCCATTCCTTTGGTCTCAGGTGAAAATCGGTGTCACAGATTCACGGCGCGCAGCCGACGGGCCTCGCCGCTCTCATCCTCCGGCGGGGTCCTTTCGATGCGAACGGTCGCAGGGGACTGTGCTGCCCCATCCGACGCTTGGCCGGCCAACTCCTTTGACCGTTTGCCTAGAAACTGCACCATATGGTTGCGGATCGGGTAATAGTTGGGATGCTCCACGATCTCGGTCCGGTTGCGCGGGCGCGGGATCGTGATCTCGACCGACTCGGCCACGCGGGCAAAGGGACCGTTGGTCATCAGCAGGATACGATCCGCCAGCAAGATGGCCTCGTCGATGTCATGGGTGATCATGAACACTGTCTGCCCGGTGCCGCCCCATATCTTGAGCAGTTCGTCCTGAATTGTGCCCCGCGTCAACGCATCGAGCGCGCCGAACGGTTCATCCAGCAACAAAAGCTTGGGGTGATTGGCAAAGGCGCGGGCAATCGACACCCGCTGCCGCATACCCCCCGACAATTGGCTGGGCTTGCGGTGGATGACATCCCCTTCCAGCCCCACCATCGCCAGATATTCACGGGAATGGTCCAACACCTTGGCCTTGGACCAGTCGGGATGCCGCGCGGCCACCCCAAAGCTCACGTTCTTGAGCGTGCTGAGCCACGGCAGCAGGGAATAGTTCTGAAACACCACCCCCCGGTCCAGACTTGGCCCCGACACCTCATACCCATCCATCTTGACCACGCCGCTGGTCGGCTCTGCAAGGCCCGCGAGAATGTTCATGATGGTGGATTTGCCACAGCCCGAATGCCCGAGGATGCAGACGAATTCGCCCTTTTCCACGCCGAATGTGGCGTTTTCAAAGACGGTCATCGTGCCGCCTTGGCCATCCGGATAACACTGGGTAAGATTCTCGATCGACAGAAACGGTTTGCTCATCTCACGGCTCCTTATTCCGCATAGGCCACGGCGCGCTGGAGCGTGGCAAAGGCCGCGTCCAGCATCATGCCGACAATGCCGATCATCAGGATCGAAAAGATGACCGAGGTCAGGTCGAGGTTGTTCCACTCGTTCCAGACGTAGTACCCAATGCCCGTCCCACCTACGAGCATCTCAGCGGCGACGATCACCAGCCACGCGATGCCAATGGAGATCCGCATGCCGGTCACGATGGTCGGCGCGGCGGCAGGCAGGATCACCGTAAAGGCGGTCTTGAAATGCCCCAGCTCATGCGTCCGCGCCACATTCACCCAATCCTTGCGCACGCCTGCCACGCCAAAGGCGGTGTTGATCAGCATCGGCCAGATCGAGCAGATGAAGATCACAAAGATCGCGCTCGCCTCGCTGTCCTGAATGATGAAGAGGGCCAGCGGCATCCATGCGAGCGGCGAAATGGGGCGCAGCACCTGAATGAACGGGTTCAGCGCCTTGTAGGCGACCGGCGACATGCCGATCAGGAACCCCAGCGGTATCGCCACCAGCGCCGCCATCAGATAGCCAGACAGCACCCGGTAGATCGAATAGCCGATCTGAATCCCGATCCCTTTGTCGTTGGGCCCGGCATCGTAGAACGGATTGCTCAGTTCCTCCCACGCCTTTGCCAGGACCTGAGAGGGGGGCGGCACACCTGCCTTTTGTGCGCCCCCGCCGGTCAACCGCTCGTATTCCGTCAATTCGCCCACGGCCTTTTGTGCCGGGATTGCCATCTCCCAGACAAAGAGCCCGACAAAAAGCAGCACCACAGACAAGAGCAGGGCACGTTGGTTCAGCGACAGCGTGGACATCGCTCAGCCCTTCCCAATGGCGAAGCTTTTGACATAGGCCTCGGGCTCTGCCGGATCGAATGTCTTGCCCATGATGGTGTGCGATTTGTAGGTGATGTCGGGCGCGTCATAACCCAGATCGTTCATCACCTTCTTGGCATCGGCAGCCAGATAGACCTGTTCGGCCACAGCCTTGTAGTCAATGTCATTTTCAATGTAGCCCCACCGCTTCATCTGGGTAAGGATCCACACACCCATCGAATGCCAGGGGAAGGGATCAAAGTCGATCCTGTCAGGCACTTGCTGGACCGCACCCAGACCATCAGCATAGGTGCCGGTCAGCACCTGTTCGATCACTTCGACCGGCTGATTGAGATAGTTGGTGGGCGCAATCGCCGCCGAGATTTCCTTGCGGTTCTCTGGGTTCGAGGCGTATTGCGTGGCGTCGATGATCGCCTTGAGCAGCGCACCATAGGTGTTGGGCATATCCGTGGCAAAACTCAGCGGTGCAGCAAAGGCGCAGCAGGGGTGCCCCTCCCAGATCTCCTTGGTCAGGATATGGATAAAGCCGATCCCCTCCCACACGGCGCGTTGATTGAACGGGTCAGGCGAGAGATAACCGTCAAGGTTCCCGGCGCGCAGGTTCGCCACCATTTCGGGCGGCGGCACCACGCGGATCTGGATATCCACATCCGGGTCAAGCCCATGTTCGGCCACATAATAGCGCAGCAGGAAGTTGTGCATCGAATATTCGAACGGCACCCCAAAGGTGAATCCCTTCCATTGCTTGGGGTCGCGCTTGTCCAGATGCTCGTTCGACAGCACGATGGCCTGTCCGTTGATGTTCTCGACGGCGGGCATGATATAGGGAACGGCGGTCGAGCCTGCCCCGAGTGTCATGGCCAGAGGCATCGGTGTCAGCATGTGGCTCGCGTCATATTCCCCCGAGAGCGACTTGTCGCGCGCCACGGCCCAACCGGCGGTCTTGATCACGCTCGCGTTCAAGCCGTAGCGCTCATAGAACCCCATCGGCTGCGCCATGATGATCGGCGTGGCGCAGGTGATCGGAACGAACCCGATATTGAGATCGGTCTTTTCCGGCGTGCCGAGATTATCCAGAATGGCCGCCTTGGCCGCATCGAGCGGAAACACCGACGCAAGGGCTGCCGCAACCGTGCCGCCGCCCATCATCCCCATGAACGACCGCCGCCCGATGTCGCTGTGACCGAACACCGACCGCACCACGGCGCTTTCGACCGCGCGCTCCATCATCGCCTCAGGGGACATCACCTGCGCGGCGGACCCGTGCGCCGCTGTCTTGCATGTCGCGCAGCCACAGGACGCGCCGTGGCGCAGATCGTTCTTTTCCGAAAATGGGTCGCCAAGGCTCTTCGTTGTCATCTCGCGTCCTCTCGCTCAGATACAGTTGCACCCATGATCCGACGAAGCGATCCGACACAAAAGGGGAGCGCCTAAATTTTAAGCACGTTAAATTTCAACATGATTACATATAGTTAATATAATTCCATACCAAGAGACACTTACGGGTTTTCGTAATTTACGATATTTCGTATTGCCGTGCTGCGATGCGGCAGTGTTTCCTGATCCCATGCGAGAGATACCGACAACCCCCGATTCCCTGCTTGACGCGCTGGCCGAGGCGGCGCTGGTGATTGACCTTGTCGCCGACCGGATCGTTGCGGCCAACCCCCGTGCCCGCAAGTTGCTTGATCTGGAGCCTGCCCCAAGCACGCCCTTTTCACCATTGGTCGGCGCCAGCCTGCCCGGTTTTATCGTCCTGGTGGATGAAATCGCTCACCGGGGCGAGGCGTGGAGCCGCGACATCACCCTGGCCACGACCAAGGGCACGCCCCTGCGCGTTGAAATCCGGGGCAGGCTGGTTGCCAATGCCCCGTCGCTCCTTGCCTTGACCCTGCTCGATCTCGCGGAAATGGAGCGGCACGACCGCATCGCGCAGGCCGCTGAACTGCACCGCTCAGGTTTGCTCGAATGGCGGCGGGCACAGGAATTCTTTTCCGAACTGGAACGCCAGAACCAACTGATCCTGAATGCCGCTGGAGAAGGGATCTACGGCGTCAACGCGGATGGCAAGACCACCTTCCTCAACCGCGCTGCACAGGAAATGCTGGGCTGGACCGCCGAAGATCTCTTGGGTCACGACATTCATTCCGTGATCCACCACCACCACCTCAACGGCGATGTGTATCACGCGCATGACTGCCCGATCTATCAATCCTTCCGCTTTGAAGAGGTCAACCGGATCGAGGATGAGGTGTTCTGGCGCAAGGATGGCAAACCGATCCGCGTCGAATATGTCTCGACCCCGATCTACGATCAGAATGTTCTGGCCGGGGCCGTCGTGATCTTTCGCGACATCACCGAGCGCAAGGAAAACGAACGCAAGCTGCGCGAGGCGATGGCAGAGGTTGCCGCGCTCCGCGACCGGCTGGAACAGGAAAACGCCTATCTGCAAGAGGCGATCACCACAGAACGCGCGCATCACAACATCATCGGCGCGTCGCCAGCGGTGCGCCAGACCGTTCAACGCATCGACCTTGTGGCACGCACCGATGCCACCGTGTTTATCAGCGGGGAAACCGGCACCGGCAAATCTCTTGTCGCCACCGCTATTCACAAGGCCAGCCCGCGCGCGCGCCGCCCCCTCATCCATTTCAAATGCGGCTCTGTCGCGCCCGAAGAGGTGGAGGCCGAATTATGGGGTCAGGTGCGCGGCGCCCCCAACGGGGCCACACGCGACAAGCCCGGCAAACTGGAACTGGCGCATAGCGGCACGCTCTTTCTCGATGATGTCGAGGAACTGCCCTTTGAGATACAGGGCAAACTCTTGGCCGCCTTGCAAAACAGCGCCGTGACCCGTCTGGGCGATACCCGCGAAAAGCCGCTCGATATACGCGTCATCGCCTCGACCACACTGTCGGACAAACAGGCCCGCCGCTCTCACCGCATCCGCGAAGACCTGTATCTGTTTCTCAACGTCTTCCCCATCACCTGCCAGCCACTCCGCGACCGGCAAGAAGATATCCCGCTTCTGGCCGCCCATCTGCTCAAGATCGCCTGTCGCAGGCTCAACCGCCCGGAACCGGTGTTGACCGAAGGGGTGGTGCAACAGCTTCAATCCTACGACTGGCCCGGCAATGTGCGCGAACTTCACAACGTGATGGAACGGGCCGCAATTGTGTCACAGGATCGCAAGCTGGTTGTCGAACTGGGCGGCGTGGGTCCGCAGGCAGAGACAGGCCGATCCTTTCGGACCGAGGCGCAGATGCAGGACTTGGTTCGGGTCAATCTGATCGCCGCCCTGCGCGAAACACGCGGCCGCATTGCTGGTCCCTCCGGTGCCGCCGCCTTGCTCGGGATCAAGCCAACAACGCTATATTCCCGCATCGGCACCCTGAATATCGTCGAGGCAGACTGGGCCTGAGGCCGACGGGACATAGCTGTCCTGCGCGCGAACTCATCCGAGTCGGGAGGCAGAGATATGGCGAATCTGCCGTGCCGCGCCCGCCAAACCTTTATATGCTGCCCATTTTCTAGCCACCCTGCCTGAATTTCACCAAAATTGTATACAGAACGCGGCAAGCTCGTATTTTCCGCGCTGCGGAATCTGGTTTCTGGTCTTCGGAACATCATGGTCTGCCCATCTGCAACCGATGGAAAAGGACAGGACTATGGACAGACGCAAGTTTCTGGCGGCCACTGCCGCCGCCCCTCTGGCCGCACCGAGCATTGCGCGGGCACAGACGAGTTTCGCATGGAAAATGACCAACGCCTATGGTCCCGGTTCCCCCTTTTATGTCGAGGGTCCGGGCAGCCCCAAGGATTTCTGCGACAAGGTTGCCGCTATGTCTGATGGTCGCCTCACCATTCAGCATTTCGCTGCGGGTGAGTTGATCCCGGCGCTTGAAGGCTTTGACGCCGTGCGCGGTGGCGCGGTCGAAATGAACGCCGCAAACGCCTATTTCTGGGCCGGAAAACTGCCTGCGGCGCAGTATTTCACGACTGTGCCCTTTGGCATGAACTTTCAGGGCATGACGGCGTGGCTCTATCATGGCGGCGGCATGGCGCTCTGGGACGAACTCTACGAGCCGCTTGGCCTCAAGGCGCTGCCGATGGGCAATACCGGCGTGCAGATGACCGGCTGGTTCCGTGAACCGATCGAGAGCGTCGCCGATTTCAAAGACCTCAAGATGCGCATCCCCGGCCTTGCCGGCAAAGTCTATGCCGCGCTGGGTGTCGATGTGAAACTGCTGCCGGGCGGCGAGATTTTCCCGGCGCTGGAACGCGGCGTGATTGATGCGGCGGAATTTGTCGGACCCTATCAGGATCGTCGCCTCGGATTGCACAACGCGGCCAAATATTACTACACGACCGGCTGGCACGAACCCTCCAACGTGACCGAACTCTTGATCAACAAGGCCGCGTGGGACACGCTGCCGGCCGATCTTCAGGCGATCGTGTCCACCGCCGCCATGGCCTGCAATCTCGAGAGCCACACATGGTGCGAGGCGAATAACGCCGCCGCCCTCAAGGATCTGGTCGAGAATGAGGGCGTGATCGCCAACACCTTGCCGCAGGACGTGGTGGACGAGCTGAAAGCCGTCACGCAGAAGGTGCTGGAGGAAGGCGCCGCCGCCGATCCGGCGACCAAAAAGGTGCATGACGCCTTTATGGCGTTCAAGGCAGAGCATGACAGCTGGGCCTCGGTGTCCGAAAAGCCGCTCTACGCCTTGTGATGCAGGCCGGGATCAAACGCGTTACGGACGGGGCCTCTGGCCTCGTCCGTGTGACCGGACATGTCGCGGCATGGAGCGCGCTGGCACTGGTGCTCGTTGTCGCGTTCAATGTGTTGGCGCGCTACCTCTTTTCCTACGGCACCGTCGCCTTGCAAGAGGCCGAGTGGCACATCATGGCCGTGAGCGCGCTCTTTGGCATGTCTTACGGTCTCAATCAGGGGGGCGAGGTTCGGGTCGACATCTTCTACGGCACGATGCGCCCCAGGACGCAGGCGCTGGTTGATTTCGTCTCTAACATCGCCCTTTTTGCCCTCGCGCTGATCATCGCGTGGCTTTGCATCGCCTACGTACAATCGAGCTATGCGATCAACGAAGGCTCGCCCGACCCCGGCGGTCTCGGATATCGCTACCTGCTCAAGGCGACCATGCCCTTGGCCTTCGTGCTCTTGGCGGTGCAGGCAGTGGCGATGACCGGACATGCCGCGCTCAAACTGATGACACGTCCTCCAGAAAGACAGGAATAGGCAAGTCCAATGCCCTATACAGAAATTCTCGCGCTGTGCATGATCGGCGCATTCTTCATCCTGTTGCTCATTGGCATGCCGGTGGCGATCTGCCTTGGCGTGACAGGGTTTGTGTTTGGCTACATGGGCTTTGGCTCCATGCTCTTCACGCTGATGCCCGCGCGGATATTCGGGGTGATCACCAATTACACGCTTCTGGCGCTGCCCCTCTTCATCTTCATGGGGATCATGCTCGAAAAATCCCGAATAGCCGAAGACCTGCTGGAGGTCATAGGCTTTGCCATGGGCGGCTTGCGCGGGGGAATGGCGCTGGCGATCATTCTCGTTGGTGTGCTGATGGGGGCGGCCTCTGGTGTGGTCGGTGCGACCGTGGTCACGATGGGGCTGATCGCACTCGGCCCGGTGATCAAGCGTGGCTACAGCGCCAGCGTGGCCGCAGGTGTCATCTGTGCCTCGGGTACGCTTGGGCAGATCATTCCGCCCAGTCTGGTTCTGATCCTGCTTGCCGATATCATGGGGCAATCCGTGGGTACGCTCTTTGCGGCGGCTCTCTTGCCGGGGCTGATGCTGGCGGGACTGTTTGTGGGCTATGTTCTCATCCTCGGGTTTCTCTCGCCCAAGACCCTGCCCGCCATCCCACTCGAGGAGCGCGCCGCGATGTTGCGTGGCGAACTTGCGGGCAAACTGCTCAAGGTCGTCTTTCCGCCCATTGCCCTGATCGTGCTGGTCTTGGGCTCGATCATCGGCGGCGTTGCTGCCCCGACCGAGGCCGCGTCCATGGGCGCGTTCGGCTCTATCGTTCTCGCGGCGCTGGCAGGACGGCTCAATCTCTCGATCCTGCGCGACGCAGTGCGCGCGGCGTTTGTCACCTCAGCAATGGTGTTCCTGATCCTGATCTTCGCCCAGCCATTCGGATTGGCCTTTCGCGGCCTTGGGGGCGAACATCTGGTGCAATCAGCGTTTTCCAGCGTTCCGGGGGGGCTGGACGGTCAGATCTTTTTCCTGATGCTCTTGCTCTTCGTGCTGGGTTTCTTTCTGGAATGGATCGAGATTTCCTACATCGCTTTGCCGCTCTTTTTGCCGATTTTCATGCAATCGGGCGCGGATCTGACATGGATTGCCATTCTGGTGGCGATGAACCTGCAAACCTCGTTTCTCACGCCACCCTTCGGCTGGGCGCTGTTCTTTCTCAAGGGCGTCGCCCCGCCCGAGGTCACGACGTCGGACATCTACAAAGGCGTTCTGCCCTTCATCGGCCTCCAGCTTGTCGCGTTGAGCCTTGTCTATTTTTCACCGGGGCTGGCCACATGGCTGCCCCAAGCGATCGGATGGTGACTCATGCTCCATGCTGCCTTGGGATATAACGGCGCGGTGTCCGCACCCCACCGCGCCGCCGCTCTGGCGGGGCGCGATGTGCTGCGCGACGGTGGCACGGCGATAGAGGCGATGGTTGCCGCTGCTGCCACGATTGCCGTGGTCTATCCGCATATGAACGGCATCGGCGGAGATGGGTTCTGGCTGATCAAGCAACCGGGCAAGACGCCCGTCGGCATTTTTGCGGGCGGACAGGCGGCGGGGCTAGCGACACCGGAGTGGTATGCGGCGCGCGGGCATGATCGTGCGATCCCTACGCGGGGCGGTTTGGCTGCGCTGACCGTTCCCGGCACAATCGGTGGCTGGCAAGCTGCGCTTGGGGTGCAGGAGACAAGGCTGCCGCTCTCTCGCCTTTTGGCCCCGGCGATTGCCTATGCCGAACACGGTATCGCCGTGACTGGTAATCAATCCCGCACCACGGCTGAAAAACTGGACGGGCTGCGCGACGTTCCGGGCTTTGCCGAGACCTTTCTGATCGGTGGCAAGGTGCCGGAGGCGGGCGCGCATCTTCGTCAATCGGCCCTCGCCCGTACCCTGCGCCACCTGTCAGACGAGGGCCTGCGCGCCTACTATGACGGTCCGCTGGCCCGCACCCATGCCGCCTATCTCGAGGCCAACGGCAGCCCGCTGCGCGCCGAAGATTTCAGCGCCTATACCGCAGAGCAGGTGACGCCACTGAGTTTGGAGACATCGCAAGGGCGGCTCTACAACATGATACCGCCCACGCAGGGGATCTCATCCCTGATGATCCTTGGCCTATTTGACCGTCTGCTCGTGACGACGGGCGAAGGCTTTGATCACATCCATGGGCTGATCGAATCCACAAAACAGGCGTTCATCCGGCGCAATGCCGAACTGGGTGACCACACCCATATGGCGACACCGGCGCAGGATTGGCTGATGGATGCGGCGCTGGACGGGCTGGCGGCGCGGATCGACAAAACCAAGGCCCTGCCTTGGCCTTATGAGCCCAAAGACGGCGATACGATCTGGATGGGGGCCTGCGACGCCGACGGCACCGTGGTCAGCTTTATCCAATCGGTCTTTTGGGAATTCGGCTCGGGGCTCACATGCCCGGACACAGGCGTCTTCTTTCAGAACCGTGGCGCGGGATTTGCGCTGGCTCCGGGGCCGAACCAGCTCGCTCCTGGCAAGCGCCCGTTCCACACGCTTAATCCCGCCATGGCCGAATTGCACGACGGGCGGGTCATGGCCTATGGCACGATGGGTGGCGAGGGCCAGCCCCAGACCCAATCGGCGGTTTTTTCTCGCTACGCGCAATTTGGCATGGACCTGCAAGCGGCGGTGACCGCGCCCCGTTGGCTCTTGGGCAAGACATGGGGGCAAGACACCACATCTCTGAAACTCGAGGATCGTTTCAACCCGGATCTGGTTGCGACACTGCAACGGGCCGGGCATGAGGTCGAGCTGATCGCACCCTATTCTGATCTTGCCGGCCATGCCGGAGCGGTGGTGCGCCATGCCTCGGGATTGATCGAGGCCGCAGCCGACCCACGCTCGGACGGGGCCGCCATTACCGAGTGAGTCACTCTTGGGTGTGTCGCGTGCGGCACCGCCTGAGCGGCGATGCCGGTCGTGTTACTTGACCGATTTGCCGGCTATCACAGTGGCGTTCTTGCCACTGTTGGAATTCGCGGTGGCGAGAACCTTAGGCTTTTCCTTCTTGGGTTTCTTTGCCTCGCGGTTGCTCTGGCTCTTTCCTTTGGACATGGGATCGTCTCCTGAATGATCCCGGTCGGGCAATGTGCCGGGCCGGGTCGTGCTCAGGGGATCAGGGGGCCTGACAGGGTCAGGGCGATGAGCCCTCGGGCGCAGCAGGCACGGCGCGATGCCGGTGCTGTACGCAGCAAGATATGCAGGATCATGCGCGGCGACAAGGGGCGGCCGCGATAGGCCAACCTTGTTCCCAGACGCAAACCCCACCCCAAACCCGATGATATCTGTGGTCTAGCGGCGCTTCAGAACTGCGTCGATTGTTCAACGCAGTTGCATACCAGAATTTAAAAAATAGTTGATTGCCTTATAGTCTCGCGCAAAAATGGCTCCTGCTGTGTGGGATAACCAATTCCCAAGTACCCCGAACTTTAATTCAAGGACGTATTCCATGCCGCTTACAGGTGAACAAAGTAATTTCGTAACAAAATACATCTCCAAACGGACGGCGATGAAGACCATACGCGCGGCCCGCGACACGCTTGGCGACATTCCCGTTGGCGCGGCAACGGCCAAGGCGGGACTTGAAGACAAGCTTGCCGATACGGGCCGGGTCTTGGACACTCGTTTGCCTCTGGATGATCGGGCAAGTGCCAGCGAGGACCGCCGCGAAAAGCACTTGCAGGATATCTTGTTGCGGGACGAGGACGGGCTGAACGCCAACCAGATCGTGCTGAAGCTCGCTCCAGTCACCGAGCAAGAATACAAGGACGCCCGCCGCGAGCCAACGGATGCAACAGACGCACTGGTCGTCGATGCGGCCAAGGCCAAGCTGGAAAAACAGCGGGCCATGCAACGGTATGTCGCTGATGAAATCATCGCCAAACGCGAGGCCGAAGAAACCACGAACGGGCACAGCAAGCGCATGGCCACAAACATTGCCATTGCCGATATGGCGAGCCGGGTAAATCAGGGGTCGCTTGCCCACCATGCGTCCCGCCATGGCCCAGCCACGACGATTGAGCAACACATCACCCGTATCGCCACCGGGTTTGCGCCCGATGATCCATTGCCATCGACGCTTCTCCCCACAGATGTGGTCCCCATCACAACCCGCAGCGACACCGCTGGCGGCGTGACCGGAGATCCGGTCAATGCAAATGTTCCCAAAGTGGGGGTGGCGGGGCCGCATTATGCGACCGGAGCCAGCCGAACCGGCTCGGGCGAAGCGGCGCTTTACATGATCGAGGACGCGCTCGCCCAGATCCATGAAAGCAGCATGTACAATCAGGCGAACAGTGGCGACACGTTTGTGGTCAAAACCCTCGCGCGAACGGGTGATGTTTCTGTGGGTGAAGCTGCCATGCTGGAAAAGAATTCTGGCGGGCAGACACTCAGCGCGCCTGTGTCCGGGGCACAGACGCCCCTGTCCAGCAGAAACGCCTTCCATAACACGCTGAACACCGGGACCGCGACAGCAAAGAACGCCGAGATCAAGGCCCGCGCCGAGGCGATCCTGATCCAGCGCGATATCAAACAGTCCCGGATCATCATCGAAACCTTGCCTGACGGGTCGTTTCGAACGATCACAGCCTTCCCGGACGCCAATGTAACTGCGGATTCATTTGAAAAAAATAACGCCGCAGAGAATCTTGCCACCCAGCGCGCAACAGCCCAGGCTGACGCCCTGAATGCGGCACAAACGGCTGCGACAGATGCACGTGCGGCCTCGGACGCGGCTATTCTGAACCGGAGCGGTGAACTGGCCACCAAACAAGCCGAGTATGACGCAGCTAAGGATGAAATTCATCAACTTGCGACACAAGATCCCGGCGGTCTGCAGCTTCTTGCCTTGGCGGTTGCGACGCGGACCTTGGCTGCGGAAGAGGCAGAACTGAAAAGCATTACGGACTCGATTGTCAGCGTTGAAACGCATCGCGCTGCTGCCGACACCGCCATGACGGACACCAATGCCTTGCTTGCAGGTCTGAAAACAGACCTTGGAACCAAAAAACTTGCCTATGAGACAGCAGCAGATGATCCAACCAAACAATCCACGGCAGAGGCCTATCAGAAAGCCTTGGAAGCACTGGCACTGGCAGAAAACAAGATCGCAACCCAAAAGAAGTTGAGAGACGTCTGCGACGAACATCTGGGGAAATTGCGGCCACAAGTCACCCCGCAAACGCAACGTCGCGATGAAGCCAAAGCCAAGTTCGATGCAGCCTTTGATGCTGCCCGGGATGAAACAGACGAACCCACAGCGAACAAGGCCGTTCAGGCCGAAAAGACCCGGGGCGAAAAAAGCGCAGCTTTTGCCGAGATTACGAAAGAGCTTAAAATCCTCGCGGACAAGGCATCGCTTGCGGAATCCCTTGTGCAGGAGGTCAAGGACCAGCAGGCGTTGTCAACAACCCCGACAGATACCGAAGTCGCCAACGAGCGCACCGAGCGGAAAGACGCGCTGCGCACGGCGCTGGACAGCAGCCCCGATGCGCTTGACGCAGCCAAAGCGCAATGGTCCACCGAGATTGATGGCGTTGAAGCGATGTTTGAAGACGATGCGGAGTTCCGTGCCGAAACCCTTGTCCGTCTGCAGTCCCGGCGCGATGCGGCCAATGACAAGCTGAACACCCTGCATAAGGATTTGCAAAAGCGCAAGGTGGAGGCCGCGAAAACTGACCCGTCGGACCAGCCTGCAGTGACCAAAGCCGCCGATGACATCGTGGCCCTTGAAACACAGTTGAATTCGGCCCGTGCCGCAAACGAAAAGCTGAAAAGCCAACTCAAAAGCGCCAGAGTGGACGATCAAAGACAGAAAAAATTGGACGATGCAAACATCGCATTGGCGCGCTCCGTGATGGAAGCGTCGGCTACTGCGGTCGCCGCTGAAAAAGCAGAGGCCGAGGACACATCCGACAAGGTGGCGCTCAGGGCCGCTGCGACAAAGGCGGCTGCGCAAGAAACTATGCGTCAGGCCGAGCGGGACCGCCTGGGCGCGCTGATCGATTTAAGGGACGCGAGAAACCGTGAACGGCTGGCGCGCCTCTCTGCTGCCAAAACAGAAAACACCCTGACGACAATGAGGTCGGAGGTGTCATCGGCACCCACACCATTGTCTGACGATATGCAGAAACTGCGCGACAAAACCATTCCAAAATTCGAAGCGGTAAAGGTGACGGCAGATAATCTCGTGACGATTGCCGAAACCGCTAAAAGGGCCGCAGAACAGAAGTTCAATATGCTGCATTCGGGATTTGAAGCCGCCAGCCGAGCATTCAATGCGCTCTGAGGCGGAGCGTGTCGGGTTAATTGTACGATCAGGCCCGAACCTTGTCATAGTCTCTGGCCATGTCGTTCAGACGATAGTCTTTTCCGAGCTGCGCCGTTTGGCAAGGTCCATGTGGAGGACGTCGCGGAGCAGACGTAGGACCTCAAGGTGCTTAGGCGATCAACGCCTCCACCTCTGTGTGACCAAGTGTCTTTATGAAGTGCGGCTTCTTGATTGGTCCCGCTAGGGCAACCGGCACCCGCCGCTTATAGACCTAGGGCCCATCCCTCGTGGGAACTTGGACATGTTTCACCGCAAAACTCCGCATATGCTAACCCGGTTGTGTATACGGGCGTGCATAACACAGGCGCAATGGGACAGGACAAACGCCAATAAAATCAGTTTGTTATGGCGATATTTCTGGTGCCGCTGAAGGGACTCGAACCCCCGACCCCATCATTACGAATGACGTGCTCTACCAGCTGAGCTACAGCGGCCCCGGTGGCGGCGCTATAGCATCGCGTATGGCAGGGGAAAAGCCCTATTTTTCGAGCTTTACCTCGTCCTCTTCCGCCACGATCTCGGCATCGACGACCGTGTCGTCCATCTCCTTCGCCGCTTCCTTGTGCGGCTCGTCCAGCGCTCCCACGATCAGCGGCAGCATTTCCAGGCCTGTGGGCGTGGCTATTGTGCTGTTCGGCGGCGCGCGCCAGCTCAGCGTATCAAAGGAGCTGCAATTCTCGCAGGTGGGGGACCATTCGGCATGGATATGCTGGCATTTGTCACAGACCCATTGTGGTCCGCGGGGGGCGGACAAGGCCCGCGCAAGCCAGCCCTTGACCACAGCATCGGGCGCGCCTTCGCCCCGTTCGATCGCCGCCATGATCGTCACTGCACGTGCGTCCGGCTCGACCTCGGCCAAATTGCCCAGCGCGCGGCGCGCAGCCGGAAAGTCCTCGGCAGCAAGGTTGAGTTCCGCCGCCAACAGCCGCGTCTCGCGGTGATCGGGATGCACTTTCAATAGCTTGGCAAAGCGTTTGAGCCGTTGGTTCGGTGTCTCATTCGGCTCAATCGCGGCAAAGGCCGCGGCCAGATTGGGATGCGGGTGCACCAGCCAGGCCTTGTTGATGACGCGCAGCGCGTTGCGGGTATTGCCTTGGTCAATATAGCCGCGCGCCGCCAGAACTGCCGCCGGGATCAGATCCGGCGAGAGGCGATTGGCCTCGATGGCAGCTTCGCGCGCCTCGATGGTCTTGCCCTCATCCAGCACATCGCGCGCCTCCGAGAGCGCCAGCACCGCATCGCGCCGCTTGTGCACATCGCGCGGCAGGTTGCCGTATTTCAGCTTGGCATTCAGCGTTTCGCGCGCGCCTTTCCAATCCGATGTCTTGGCCTGCAAGTCGAGCAAGGTATCCTGCACCTCGGCATGGCGTGGCTTGAGCGTAAAGGCGGTCTTGGCCAGTTTCAGCGCGGTCTCGGTATCACCCTCGGCCAGCTTTTGCCGCAGGATGCCGCGCACCCCGACAAAGCGGGTTTTCTCATTGGTCAAAAGCCGCTTGTAGACCTCTTCGGCCTTGCTGCGGTTGCCCGCCATCTCGGCGGCCTGCGCGGTGATCAGATTGGTCAGCGCCGGTTTGCGCAGATATTTCTCGGCCTTGGCGGCCTGCGCCATCGCCACCTCCCCCTCGCCAGAGGCGAGCGCCAGCATCCCCTCGGACAGCGCGCGATAGCCCTTGTCCTGACGGCTGCGGTCGAAATAGCGCGACAGCGCGGTTTCATCGCCATTGATGAACTTGAGCGACGCCACCAAGAGCCCGGTCAGTTTCATCAAGAGCCAAATGGCAAAGACCAGCACACCCAGCGCAATCACCGCCTTGATCGGGGTCAGGTTGATCTCGACCCCTGCCATCACGATACGCACGCCGCCATCCAGTTCGAGCAGGAAACTCGCGCCCAGCGTCACGCCCGCCACGAGGGCAATGAAAACCGCAATCTTGATAATCGACCAAAGCATGGCGCTCGCCTTTTCTAACTCAATTCAATGTTCCGGCCAGAGCCTCTGCGGCGGACAGCGCCTCTTGGCGGCGTGTGGCCTCGGCAACCCAGTCCTGCATGGTCGCGCGCGCGGCCTCGGGCAGGCTTTCGATCTCGGCCAGCGCATCCGCCAGACGCTCCTCGGTCAATGCCGCCTCGGCACGCGAGAGCACCGCGTCGGGATCATCGCCCTCCTGCGGGTTCAGTGACCGGATGCCCAGCTGGCTCTTGAGAAAGCCGCCGACCCCGGCCACCGTATCGCCGCTTTCAGCGCGTGCCGTGGCCAGCGCCGCGCGCGCCGCCTCGGGGAAGCTCTCGACCAGAGCGGCCTGTGTCGGCACGCCAGTATCGGCCTGATCGGCCAGTACATCGGGCACCTCGGCCCCGGTGTCGCGCAAATCGGTCAGCGCCGGGGCAAAATCGCTGCCGCTGTCCAGCGCGGTCATCACCCGAGTGAGCGCGGCGCGGCGCAGCGCGGCCATTGCGCTGTCGCGCGCAGCGGCCTCTTCCGCATCCGCGGCCCCGCGCAACGCTTCGATTTCTGACGCCTGCGCCGCGAGCGCCGCGCGCAAATCCTCCAACTCGGCCGCAGGCACGCTATCGCCCTGCGCCGCAGGGCGTTCTTCAAGCGCCGAAAGACGACCTTCCAGCTCCGAAATCTGCCCTGTAAGCGCTGTCAGCGTTTCACTCAGCCCGCCCATCTCTCCGCTCAGGTCTGGTGGGGTCTCCAGCCCTTGCACCTCGGCGCTCAACGCCGCGAGCCGATCATTCTGTGCGCTCAACGCTGCCTCGACACCCTCGTCGGAGTTAGAGAACCACGCGGGTGGAAGCACATAGGGCGCGGCGGCCACGCCCACACCCGCCGCCACTACACCGCCCAGCAGCATCGACCAGAAGCCACCTTGTCGGACAAACACCTGTTCGGTCTTCACCATGGCGGCGTGCTGCGGCTCTGCCTCTTCCGTCCGGGCATAAATGGCGCCGGGTACGTCTGCCCTGGTGTCGCTCTCAAATTCCACTACCTCAGGCTCGCGGGCCTCTGCGGCCTCCGTCAGCCCTTCCGACATCTCGTCATCGCCCGCCGCAGGGTCTGGCGCATCCGAGGTTTTGGGATGGTCCTCATCGGTCTCCGCCAAATCTTGCGCGACAGGATCGGTCGGCGCGTCCTGCGTCTCAGGCTCCGGTGCTGCCTCTGTTACCGGATCGACCGCATCAGACAGCGCGTCCGCTTCGGTCTTGCCCTTTGCAGCTTTCTTCTTATCGGCCACCTTGCGCCACCCTTTCGAATCTCACGATGCGTCCCTGTCAACTTGACCTTACAGCGCTCGTTTTCCACCCTCAAGCCGCTTGGCCGCGCCGACTTGCCCTTGCAGAACCGCAAGGATACCCGGCAGATCCGGCGTTTGCGCAATATCGACCCGCGTCGCCGCACCCTCCGGCACCGCTGCTGCCACCTTGCGGCTTATGGCCGCGATGCACAACCGTGCTGTGATCCGCCCCGCCTGATCAAAGAAAATCCGCGCAGAGCGTGGCGACATCAGAGGCACAATGACAACGCCCGCACCCCTCAACACGTTCCGCGCCTGCGCGCTCAACGTCGCCTCGACCTGATCGTAAACCACAACATCCTGTGCATCATGCCCGGCCGCGCCGAGTGCTCCCGCCACATCCGCCGCCACATGCGCCCCACGCAGATGCAGAAACGGGCCCTGCGTCCCGTCCTTCGCGATGCGGGCGAGCAGCGCCGTGGCATCACCTCCGGCAGAGATTGCAGGCAATCCATACGTCCGCGCCGCCTCTGCCGTGGCATCCCCCACCGCGTAGCAGGTAAAATCGCGCCGACGGCTCAGGCGGCAGAATCCCTCGACCCCGTGTCGCGAGGTGAAAATCAGGACGTTCACCCCCGACAAGTCCGGCAAAGCCCCGTCGTATTCGATCCGCAAGAGGGGCGAGGCGACCACAGCCACGCCGTCGCCCAAGACCTCTTCTAGCCGCTCGGCCATACGACTGGCCTCGGCTTCGGGCCGGGTGATCAGGATCGTAACGCTCATGGCCCATCCAGAGTTGTTGCCTGCCTCATTCGGTGTTACCTGCCTTCCACCCGTCACGCAACGCATGGGCATGATGACAGAGCCTTTGATCCTCCTCGGACTTGAGAGCAGCTGCGACGATACCGCCGCCGCTCTGCTGCGTATTGACCCCGATGGCGTGCCCGCAATCCTGTCTTCGGTGGTGCATGGCCAAACCGCGCTCCATGCCGATTTCGGCGGTGTCGTGCCCGAAATCGCCGCCCGCGCCCATGCCGAGAAACTCGATATTTGCGTGCGCGAGGCGTTGGCACAGGCGCATCTGACACTGCGCGATGTGCAGGCCGTCGCCGTCACCTCTGGTCCGGGCCTCATTGGCGGGGTGATCGCCGGTGTCATGTGCGCCAAGGGCATCGCGGCGGGCGCAGGCATTCCCTTGATCGGCGTCAATCACCTTGCGGGCCATGCGCTAACCCCGCGTCTCACGCATGGCGTGACCTATCCCTACCTCATGCTGCTTGTGTCGGGTGGGCATTGCCAGTTCCTGATCGTGCGCGGCGCGGATGATTTCACCCGTCTCGGCGGCACCATTGACGACGCCCCCGGCGAGGCCTTCGACAAGACGGCGCGCCTCTTGGGCCTGCCTCAGCCCGGTGGCCCGCACGTCGAGCGCGAGGCGACCCAAGGTGATCCCACCCGCTTCCGCTTTCCCCGGCCGCTTCTGGACCGTCCCGGCTGCGACATGTCCTTTTCCGGCTTGAAAACCGCGCTCCTGCGCGCCCGCGATGAAATCGTGGCCGAGAAATCCGGCCTGACACGTCAGGACCGCGCCGATCTCTGCGCCGGGTTTCAGGCCGCCGTGCGCGACGTGCTGGCCGAAAAGACCCGCCGCGCGCTGACGATTTATCTCGCCGATAGCCCAGAGCATCCGGTCATCGCCGTCGCCGGGGGTGTCGCCGCAAATACCGCCATTCGCGCCAGGTTAGAGACTGGTGCCGCCGAACTGGGCGTGACCTTTGTCGCGCCCCCGCTGGCGCTCTGCACCGACAATGCCGCGATGATCGCCTATGCCGGGGCCGAGCTTTACGCACTTGGCCGCCGTCATGACATGACCCTTGCCGCCCGCCCGCGCTGGCCCTTGGATCACACCAGCCCTGCCATGCTGGGAAGCGGCAAAAAGGGAGCCAAGGCATGATCCTCATCTGTGGCGCAGGCGCATTCGGCACGGCCCTCGCCGTGACATTGGCGCAAAACGGCCCCGTCACCCTCTGGGCGCGCGACGCAGATCACGCGGCAGAGATGCAGGCCACCCGCCAGAACGCCAGACGCCTGCCAGACATTCCCCTGCCAGACAATGTGACCGTGATCACGGGCCCATTGCCGGGCGGCACATCGCCCTGCCTGCTTGCCGTGCCGATGCAGACGCTTGGCGCGTTCCTGTCCGCGCATCACAGCGCGTTGGCCATCCGCCCTCTCGTCGCCTGCTGCAAGGGCATGGACCTTGCCACGGGCCTCGGCCCCACCTCGCTCATCGCGCAAGCCTGCCCCGATGCGACGCCCGCCATCCTCACCGGCCCCAGCTTTGCCCGCGACATCGCGCTTGGCCTGCCCACCGCTCTCACGCTGGCTTGTGCCGATGACAGCACCGGCCACTCCCTGCAACGTGCCCTGACCACACCAACCCTAAGACTCTACCGCACCACCGACACCATCGGCGCAGACCTTGGTGGCGCGCTCAAGAACGTGATCGCCATCGCCTGCGGCGCTGTCATGGGCGCCGGTCTGGGTGAGAGCGCCCGCGCGGCGCTGATGACCCGTGGCTTTGCCGAAATGAACCGCCTCGCACGCGCGCTTGGTGCCGAGCCTCAGACTCTTGCCGGCCTCTCCGGCTTTGGTGATCTGGCGCTGACCTGCACCTCTGCCCAATCCCGCAACTACCGCTATGGCCAGAGCATCGGAGACGGCACGGAGTTCGACCCCTCGATCACGGTCGAAGGCGCGGCAACCGCCCGCGCCGTCCTCCAGCGCGCCCGGTCCCTTCATCTCGAGATGCCCATCACCCATGCCGTCACCGCGCTCGTCACAGGCGAATTGCGCGTGACGCAGGCGATGGATATGCTGCTGTCACGCCCATTAAAGGAAGAATGATGCTTATTGCCCTCATAGCCCGCGACAAACCCGCTGCCCTGCAAACCCGCCTCGACACCCGCGACGCGCATGTCGAGTATCTCAAAGAGACCGGCGTTGTGTCTCAGGCCGGTCCCCTGCTCGATGACGCAGGCCAGATGATCGGCTCGCTCGTGATCCTCGACGTGGCCGATATGCAGGCCGCGCAGGATTGGGCGGCGGGCGACCCCTATGCCACGGCGGGGCTCTTCGCCAATGTCGAGTTGATCCCGTGGAAAAAGGTGATCTGATGCAGTATTGGCTGTTTAAATCCGAACCCTCCACCTGGGGCTGGCAGGACCAGTTGGCCAAGGGCGACGCGGGCGAGGAATGGGACGGCGTGCGCAACTATCAGGCCCGCAATTTCATGCGCGACATGGCGATTGGGGATCGCGGCTTCTTCTATCACAGCCAGACAGAAAAGGCCGTGGTCGGCATCGTTGAGGTGATCGCCACGGCGCATCCCGACAGCAAATCCGACGATCCCCGATGGGAATGCGTGGACATCAAGGCGATTGAGACGGCCAGGACACCCGTCACGCTGGATACGATCAAATCCGACCCGCGCCTTGCCGAAATGATCCTCGTGAAAAACTCCCGCCTCTCGGTGCAGCCGGTCACCGCCGAGCAATGGCGCATCATCTGCGATATGGCGGGATTGAAGGCGTAAGAGGGCTGGGGCGGGCCTGAAGGAGATGTTGGTATCCCTTCCGCGCGCGGAACAAGGCGCGTAGCGCCGCCGCGCGATCGCTGGGCCGTCCCGCGGCCTAGCGATTTTGAGGCGTCGCGCAACTCATTGAAGTCATACGGAGTTTTCGGGCATAAAGTGGCGAATTCTGCCGTTGCATCGCTAGTCCCCGGCCCAGCGACCGCGCGGCTTATCACCATGGTCAATGTCAGCTCACGCCCAAAACCATC
Organism: Roseovarius sp. BRH_c41; assembly: GCF_000961715.1. Lineage (NCBI taxonomy): Bacteria > Pseudomonadati > Pseudomonadota > Alphaproteobacteria > Rhodobacterales > Roseobacteraceae > Roseovarius > Roseovarius sp. BRH_c41. The sequence continues at coordinate 60,129 of NZ_LADY01000004.1, forward strand.
CCCGCACGCATCGAAACCAAAAACCCAAACGGAGGATGCCAGCAGATGCCGACACCCTCCGTCCCCCACGTGCTCCCTACGCACCACACGTGTAACTTGATCAGGTCTCGGCCATACTGGCCCGAACACCTTCACCCTACGACAAATGCGCGGCCCCGCCAAATGGCGAATGCCGCGCATTCATTTCAATTTAAGGACAGGCCGCGCTCAGGCGGCCTTGCTAGGGACCTGCGCCCCCTCACCTTCGATCAAAGACCGGTGCAGCGCGGTAATCCCCGCCTTCATATCCTTGGCCCCAAGGACAAACTGCACATCCACGCTGCGCGGGGTCTGATGCGCGGCAATGACCTCGATCCCGGCCTCTTCCAATGCCGCCAGACCCCGGCTCAGCACCCGCAAACCGCTGAGGTCGCGCCCGATGGGCGACACCACTGACAGCGTCCGCGCCGAAACTTCAGCCGAGGGATAGATCTCTTCCAGATCGCGCGCCACGCGCCGCACCACCTTGAGCGAGGCATGCACATAATGCGTGATCGTATTGGCGTTGGATGTCTTGGACACGATCCAGACATTATGCCGCTTGAGCGCTTCCAGAATGGCTGCATCGTAGCCTTTGACACCCACCATATCCTGCTCAAAAAGCTCCAGCGCCACGACCTTCAATCCGGTCACGATTTCAACACTCGGGGCATCGGTCGGCTGATCGTCGATCAATGTCCCGGGATCGCCCGGATCAAACGCATTCGTCACCCGCAGGGCCACATCCGCTTGCCGCAGGGTCTTGGCCGCCTTGGGATGGATCGCCTCCATCCCGAGGTTCGACAGCTGATCGGCAACATCATAATTGGTGTGACCCAGCTTGCGCACAGCACCCTCGCCCACCAGCTTGGGGTCCGCCGAGGACAGGTGGAATTCCTTGTGGATGATCGCCTCCTTCGCCCCCGTATGGGCGGCGATGGTGGCGAATGTCACCTCGGAATACCCCCGGTCAAACTCGCGCATCAGCCCTTCGGTGCATTGCGCATAGCCTGTGACAATCGGCATCTCGCTGCTCAGATCCACATCCGACAGCCCCGCCGCGATCCGCTCGATCAGGCTATGCTCGCTCTCATCGCGCCAACCGCTCAGGTCGATGAACCGCGCATTCACCCCCGCCCGCTGCAACAGGAGCGTGGTGACGAATGCCGAATGCGACTCGCCTAGTCCAGACAGCAGTTCCCGAATGACCAGCATGTGATCGCTCAGGCGGAAATGCCCATAGGAGCACAGCCGTTGCAGATCAAACAGGCACGACCGCGCCCCCTCGATCCGCTCACGGACAAACTCATCCGCCATGCTGCGGTCGCCGGGATGCTCCAGAATTGCACCATGCGCCTCGCGCATCGCACGCCCCACCTCTGTCAGCGCATCGAGCCAGCCGTGATCGTCATCGTCATTGGCAAAGAGCGCATAGACACCCGGCGTGCCGGATTTCTTATGCTCCAACAGCTTGTTGGTGATCCCGCCAAAGGCGGAGACCACAAAGATCCGATGATAGAGCGCGGCACCCGTCCGGTCGCCGACAAAGAGCGTGTCGAGCAACTCGCCCACACGGCTCATGGATGTGCCGCCGATCTTCTCGACGGTATGATCTGGAAATGTCATAGTTCCTTATCCGGGCTAGGGCCCGAACCCTTTTGTCAGGCGCTTTCCAGCGCATAAGAGCCATCCGCCTGATGCACTTCCTTGCCGGTCACCGGCGGGTTAAAGCAGCAGGCCATGACCAGTTCTTCTTCTGCGCGCAGAATGTGGCGATCATGCTTGTCGAGCGCATACATCACACCGGGCCTGATCTCATGGGTCTCGCCCGTGGCGATATCGGTGATCGAGCCTTTGCCCTGCATGCAATAGACGCTCTCAAAGTGGTTCTTGTATTCGAACGTATGCTCCGACCCCGGCTCCAGAAACGTGATGTGGAACGAAAACCCCATCCCGTCATCGGCCAGCAGCATCCGCACACTCGACCACTGCGCGTCCGACACGACGCGGCTTCGTTCTTCCTCGATGATCTTGTTGAAGTCTCTGACAATCATTCTTGTTACTCCGCAGCAAGTTTATGGGTTTGAGTGACTTCGCGCGCGGCCTCGAACAGAATATCGAGCCCCTTGCGAAAGCTTGTCTCGGGGATGGTCAACGGGGCCAGAACCTTGACCACCTCATCATGCGCACCCGATGTCTCGATGATAAGCCCCTTTTCAAAGGCGCGCGCACAAATCGCAGAGGCCAGGTCACCTCGGCCAACATCGACCCCCTGCATCATGCCCCGCCCCTTGAGGCGCGCGCCGGGGATCGCATCCGCGATCCGCTCCAGCCCATCGCGCAGAATCTCGGCTTTCGTGGCGATAGATTTCTGGAACGCATCATCCGTCCAGAACTTCTCAAGCGCCACACGCGCGGTGACAAAGGCATGGGTATTGCCCCGGAACGTCCCGTTATGCTCTGCCGGTCCCCAGATATCATGCTCCGGTTTGATCAAGAGCGCTGCAAAGGGCAGGCCCATGCCGGAAAAGCTTTTGGCCATCGGAATAAGATGCGGCTCAATGCCCATCGTCTCAAAGCTAAAGAAGGTGCCCGTGCGCCCACAGCCCGCCTGAATGTCATCGGCAATCAGCAGCGCGCCATGCTCTTTCGCCAGCCGCGCAACGCCTTGCATAAAAGCGGTCGAGGCGGCATTCAGCCCGCCTTCGCCCTGCACCGGCTCGATGATGAACGCCGCCGGCGCATCAACACCGCTTGACGGGTTGCTCAGCATTTCCTCGATGATCCGCAGGCTGTCCACGCCCTCGCCGAACGCACCCTCATAGGGCATATGCGCCACATCGCTAAAGGATACAGCACCCGCGCCCGCGCGCTTGCCCGCATTCCCGGTGGCCGCCAGCGCACCCATGGTCATGCCATGAAATCCGTTGGTAAAGGCGATGATATTGCGCCGCCCCGTGACCTTGCGTGCCAGCTTCATTGCGGCCTCGACCGCGTTGGTGCCGGTGGGGCCGGTCATCATCACCTTATAATCCATCCCACGCGGCGTCAGGATGATATCCTCGAACGCCCGCAGAAAATCCGCTTTGGCATCAGAGTGCATATCCAGACCATGGGTGATCCCATCGGCGGTGATATGCGCGATCAACGCGGATTGCATATCGGGGTCATTGTGGCCGTAGTTGAGCGAGGAACAGCCCGCCAGAAAGTCGATATAGGTCCGACCCTCGGCGTCGGTCAGCTCCGCCCCCTTCGCCTTGACGAACGACTTGGGGAAGCTGCGGCAATAGCTGCGCGCCTCTGATTCACGGCGTTCAAAAATAGCAAGATCGGCTGACATGTCAGTCGTCATAACGTGTTCCTTCATGTGATTGGGAGAGAGGGCGGGCAGGGGGCCTGTGATCAGGCCGCCTTCTTCATCCGCTCTTTCATGGCAATGGTGACCATGTATTCGGTGTCGTGCAGATCGTTGAAATGCAGCGACTTGGAGAAATACGGCGTGCTCGACAGCTCACCGTCGTTGAGATCGGTAAACTTGCGGAACAGCGCCCAGCTTGCACCGTTGTCGCGCGTGATCGTGGTCTGCACCCGGCTCACGCCCTTGCAGTTCTCGCGCGACAGAAGGCCACGCAGCATCAGCGTGCCAAGCCCGGTGCCCCGCGCCTTTTCCGATACGGCAACCTGCCAGACAAACAACGTCTCGGGGTCATCCGGCAGGATATAGGCCGACACCCAGCCAACAACGTCACCGTTCAACTCGGCCACAATGCAGGTGTCACGGAAATGATCGCATTGGATCAGATTGCAATACATCGAATTCTCATCGAGCGGCTTGCAGGCCTGAATCAGCTCCCAAATCGCTGCGCCATCCTCTGACGAGGGCTTGCGCAGGGTTGGCATGGCTTTCCGAAACATTTCCATTGCATGTCGCATGGGTGCGTGACCTCTCTATTTGCTTCGTGTAACTAAATATATCATCGAAGCTTAGAAATCAACCTTCGGAGTCATTTTAACGTGCTGAGCGCGGTTTTATCAAGAAAGCCCTTATTTTTCTACACAAAATACCCTATATATTTATTTAGCAAACTAAATAATTTTTCTTAGGAGGAATGAAATTGCAATTGAGCGACAGCTTTGCAACCATTACAGCCATCACAAGAGGGGCCCGCATGGACCGCACAGACCAAAGCCTGATCGCCCTGCGTCGCATTTTGCGCGCGACCGAAATCTATGGGCGCAAACTTGCCACCGCTGCCGGGCTGACAGCGGTGCAATTCCGTGTGCTTCAGATCGTTGCGGACCGAACCAGCTGCACCGCGACCCAGATTGCCCAGCAGATGCGCGTGTCTCAGGCGACCATCACGGCCTTGGTGGATAAATTGGTGAAACACGGCGTGGTCACACGCGAAAAGTCTCAGACGGATCGCCGCCAGACCAATATCGTGATCACAGAGGCCGGGCGCGATACCATCCGGCGCGCCCCCGACGCCCTGCAACAGCGCTATGTGCGCAAGTTCGAGGCGCTCGAGGATTGGGAGCAGGCGCAGCTTGTGGCATCGCTTGAACGGGTCGCCACCCTGCTCGATGCCGAGGATCTCGACGCGGCCCCGGTGCTCGATACCAGCGACTTTCGGAACCATTCCTGAGCGACAAACAAAAACACCCACCACATCGGCGGGCGCTTCTGTCAATGACGGGTCAAGGCCTCAGCGATAGACCGATTCCTTGCCGAAATGCTTGGTCAGCATGTAATAGACGACCGCGCGATATTTGTTGCGTTCGGATTTGCCATAGGTCTCGATCACCTGATTGATCGCATCCATCAGCGCGGGGCTATCCGCCAACCCGAGTTTCTTGACGAGGAAATTCGTCTTGACCGTTTCCAATTCCGCCGGTTGGCCGCCCGCGACCGTCGAGGAATCTGCGTTGTAAATCGCCGGACCACAACCAATCGTTACCTTGGTCAGCAGGTCCATATCCGGTTCCATCCCGCACTTGTTACGCAGATCGTCGGCGTATTTTGCGATCAGGTCGTCACGCTTTCCCATCAATTTTCTCCCTTTTTCCGGCGAATGACCGGCCCATCGTTTCACCAAGCCTCACAAATGACGCTCTCGGCACGATAGCCGGGGTTATTAGCCATACAAAGGGAAATTTTCCTAAACGCTCCCCATGGGCGAGAACCCAACAGAATCCGCCGATGACAGTGGGCAAGGATCTAGTTTAGCGCCACGCCCTGCTTGCGACCGTGATCGGTTTTCTTGTCGAACGTGACGTCGATGGCGTTGTACTTCTTGAGGATTGCGTCACCGCCGACACAGGCGGCGCGTTCAATCTCTTGGGCGGCCTCGATACCGTGACGGCCATGCTGGCGCTCATGCGCTGTGAGCGCGGCAAGCATGGTGTCGAACTTCTGGCGCAGATCAGCGGGCATTTTTTCCGGATTCTTGTGTTTCGGCAGGGTAATGTCCACCGTAACGCTGAGTTTGCAATCCCCGGTCCACCGCACATACCACTCCGTAAAGGCCCAATAGGTCTTGGGGCCTTTTTGATCCATTTCCTGTATCAAACCTTGGAGAGAGGTGGCCGATACCGCATAGGTCTTGATGGTTTCGGTTACTTTTGGTTTTGCCTGAGCAGGTGTTCCACCAGAAACCGCAAACATCAGACCAATGGCTAGGATCCCGACATTAAGAATACATTTCTTCAACATCGGTCTCCTATCCAATTACCTAAATGCTCAATACCGATAATGCTCAGGCTTGAACGGACCATCGGTGCCAACACCGATATAATCCGCCTGATCCTGCCGCAATTGGGTCAGCTTGACCCCAATGCGATCAAGATGCAGCCGAGCAACTTTCTCGTCAAGATGTTTAGGCAGGACATACACCTCGTTGCCATATTGCTCGCCCTTGGTCCAAAGCTCGATCTGCGCCAGCACCTGATTGGTAAACGACGCGGACATCACGAACGAGGGGTGTCCGGTGGCATTGCCAAGGTTCAGCAGACGCCCTTCCGACAGTAGAATGATCCGGTTGCCCGAGGGCATCTCGATCATGTCCACCTGTTCCTTGATATTGGTCCATTTATGGTTCTTCAGGCTTGCCACCTGAATTTCATTGTCAAAATGGCCGATATTGCCAACGATCGCCATATCCTTCATCGCGCGCATATGCTCGATGCGGATCACGTCCTTGTTGCCGGTGGTGGTGATAAAGATATCGGCGCTCCCGACCACATCTTCCAGCACGACCACTTCAAACCCGTCCATCGCCGCCTGCAGCGCGCAGATCGGATCGACTTCGGTCACTTTGACGCGCGCCCCGGCCCCGCTCAGGCTGGCCGCAGATCCCTTGCCCACGTCGCCATAGCCGCAGACCACGGCAACCTTGCCCGCCATCATCGTGTCGGTGGCGCGGCGGATACCGTCCACAAGGCTCTCTTTACAGCCATATTTGTTGTCAAACTTCGACTTGGTCACGGAATCGTTCACATTGATCGCCGGAAACGGCAACTGCCCCTTCTTATGCAGATCATAGAGACGATGCACGCCGGTCGTGGTTTCCTCGGACACGCCCTTGATCTGATCGCGCAGCTTGGTGAACCAACCGGGGCTGGCTTTCATGCGCTTGGCAATCTGCGCCTTGATCACCGCTTCCTCGTCCGAGGCGGGAACCGGGATGATGTCCTCACCGGCTTCGGCGCGCGCACCCAAGAGCACATAGAGCGTGGCATCGCCGCCATCGTCGAGGATCATGTTCGGGCCATCCTCGAACATGAAGGATTTGTCGAGATAATCCCAATGTTCCTCAAGGCTCTGCCCCTTGATCGCAAACACCGGGGTGCCGCCTGCGGCAATCGCCGCCGCCGCGTGATCCTGCGTGGAAAAGATGTTGCAGGACGCCCAACGCACATCAGCCCCCAGATCAACCAGCGTCTCGATCAACACTGCGGTCTGAATGGTCATGTGCAAAGAGCCCACGATCCGCGCACCCTTGAGCGGCTTGGCCTCGCCATATTCCTTGCGCAGGGCCATCAGACCGGGCATTTCGGTTTCCGCAATATCCAGTTCCTTGCGCCCATATGCCGCGAGGTTGATGTCCTTGACGATGTAATCTTTTGCCATCTGAAGTGGCTCCTTGCATGACGATTTTGCAAGGCAGATAGCACTCACCCCCACTTTGGGCAATGCGCGATTAGCCCCCGACTTCCTCGGGACGGCGTGGCGGCGCAGTGTGCCAATGCTGACCAGTGGCCATGACACAACTCACGCCGCTGGGCCGGGTCACAAAGACGGTGAAACTCCCGGTTTCGCCAGAGGCCCACACCTCCAGCAATTGCTGCGGGCTCTGCAGCCCGCCCCCGACGAGATGTTCGTCAAATTGCCCCTCCAGCCGTTCGACCAGATCGCCGCGCGGCAGACAGGGTGTCACTTGAGCATCGGCGGACGGCGGCGCAAGCGCTGCCGCGCCAAAGATGAGTGCAGTGGAACAGAGACGTTTGAACATGGCTTTTCTCCTCAGACTTGAGAGTTGGCGCAGGGCCGCGCCGGTTCCCATGGTATTAATTTGGGGATCCGTCGCCCGTTTTGCACTAAATTTTCGCGCACAAGCGCGTGTGGCGCATGTGTTTATGGTTTGCGTAGGGGGCGCGCTTTGCCTACCTCTGTCGCCATGACAGCACCCTATCGCCTCACCTTCTCCAGCCCCGCCGCGCGGGTGCAATACCTCCTCCTGATGGGGCTCTTTCGGCTTGCCGTCACCCGTGGTCTCTACGGGCGCTTCGCGCGCGGTCTCGGACGGCTCTTTGATCCAGAGAATGCCGTGACCCTGCATGCCGCCGATGCCGCGCCGTACCGCATCGCCCTCAATGACGGATATTGGACCCGTTTCGCCCTCTACCGCGCGCCCTATGAACCCGAAGTTGACACAGTCCTGCGCGCCGCCGCCGGGGCCACGCCGCTCTTTTGCGACCTTGGGGCCAATATGGGCTATTGGACCACCCGCGCCGCGCCGCTCTTCGAGCAGGTGATCGCGGTCGAGGCATCGGCGCAGACCTTTGAGCGGTTGTACGGTAACGCCGCACAATTGTACGGTGTCACCCTCCATCACGCCGCCATTCACGCCACCTCGGGCGAGGTTCTGACCTTCGTCAACACCCATCTCAGCCATGCCTCTGCCCGTCTGATGGGCGATACCCCGGCCGGGACAGAGGACCGGACCGAGACTGTAACAACCCTCGCCATCGACGATCTCGTGCCGCCCGGCACCGCCGCCCTGATCAAGCTCGATGTCGAAGGCGCCGAGATCGCCGCCATCACCGGCGCCGCCCGCGCCTTGGCCGATGGCTCTGTTCTCATCTACGAGGATCACGGCAACGACCCCGCCTGCACCGTCAGCGCGCATCTGCTGGCGCAGCCGGGACTCAGTCTCTATTCCACCGAAACTGGCCTTACTTCTATGCCCGACACCGCCACAATCCGCGCTCTCAAAACCGATCCGTTCAAGGGCTACAACTTCCTCGCCGCCCGCACCGACTCGCCGCTTCTGGCACAGATCGCGCAGGGCTTTGCAAAACCGGATCAGCCGCGCTAGGCAGGATCGTCCAACATTTCCGGAGGCCCAATGCCCAAACCCCGCGCCTGGCAAAAGATGCTCTCGGGCCGCAGGCTCGACCTGCTCGATCCCACGCCCGTTGATATCGAGATCGAGGATATCGCCCACGGTCTCAGCTTTGTTGCCCGCTGGAATGGGCAGACTCTTGGTGATTTCGCCTACTCCGTGGCCGAGCATTCCTTGCTGGTCGAAAGACTCTATTCCCGCCTAACTCCCTCCACACCCGCCAAATGGCAGCTTGCGGCACTGCTGCATGACGCCCCGGAATACGTGATCGGTGACATGATTTCCCCGGTCAAGAACGCCGTCGGGCCGGGCTATGATGACCTCGACAAACGCCTTGCGGCGGCCATTCACATCCGTTTCGGTCTTCCCGCTTTGATCCCGCCCGCGATCAAAAAGCAGATCAAGCAGGCTGATAAAATCAGTGCGTGGATGGAAGCCACTGAAATCGCAGGCTTTACCGTAGCCGAGGCTGATCGTTTCTTTGGCAAACCTGATCCTGCGCTCCTGCACGGGCTCAGGATCACACTCCGCCCCGCGGTCGAGACCCGACAAGATTATACCGCACGGTATCACGCGCTTATCGCTCAGATCGGCTAGACCCAGCCGCCGCGCGACATGAGGCCCATCGCCTCCAATTGCCGCCACCCGGTCAATTGTGTTGACCCCTCGCACCACAGGTCAGGATCAGCCTGCAAGGCGTCATAATAGCCATGATAGAGACTACTATTGGCAAAATGCTCTTGTCTCGCCTGTTCTTCTGCGGCGCGCTCGACCACCGTGTTCAGAAACTTGCTGTGCAAGAGAATGCCCGAAGTAATCTCGCCGCCTGTGCTGTCATAGACATGATTCAATTGCCGGGGCAGCAGCGAATGCGCGGAACTCACATAGGTATAGCGCCGGTCCCACTTGACCAGCGGCACCTTGCCCATGGTCGGCGCACGGGCAGGGTCTTCTCCAAAGAACATCCGCGCACGCGGTCCTCCCTGAATCCACAGGTTTTGCAAATCCGCCTTGCGCTTCATGGAATAGTTGCCCGCATCAAACCAGCACAGCGTCTCAAACGGGTCTAATCCGGCCTGATAGCGATAGTTTGACAGTCGTCCTTGCGGATACATATCCAGCATAAGGGTGCCAAAGGACCGCAGTTTCTGATCCTCCAGCCACGCGCAGAGCGCGGGCAGGGGGCGTGTGTCGTGATAGGGATAAACCAGACACTCATCAGCATCGAGTGTCAGGCACCAATGCCCATGCCCATACCGCATTTGCAACCAGGTCAGCCAATCAACCCCAAATCTTGAGAGTTTATAGCTCCTTGGCGTCGTCCAGAGCGAAACATCCGCCTGCGCGGCCAAATACTCGCGCGTGCCGTCGTCGCTTGCGTTCTCGACGATCAGGAAATGCCGTATCCCCAAACGCCGGTGATACTCCAGAAAGTAAGGCAGACGAAGCGCCTCATTGCGCACCGTGCTGAAGCATAGGATATCACCCGGTTTGATTTGCGCCGTTTCGTCTCTAACACAGCGCAATTGATGTCTTTTGCGAAAGCTGCGCCAGAGCAAGCGTCGCCGCCTCCACCGCAGGCGATAGGCCATCGCCAGATCGCTGATCCTTTCACCTCTGCCCATGCGGACTCCGTGATCCCCCAATAGGCAAAGTCAGCGCTATTTGTCGTAATGTCCAGTCTGATGCCAGCGCCACGCGTCGCCGATCATCTGAGGCAGCGTCGAACGCGTCGGCTTCCAGCCCAATTCCGCAACCGCGCGGGTCGACCCCGACACCAGCCGCGTGCAATCGCCGGGCCGCCGTGGCCCCTCGACGATCGGCACGGCCCGGTTCGTCACCGCCGCCGATTGATCCGTGACCTCACGCACCGAAAATCCTGTGCCAGTCCCGAGATTGAAAACACGGCTTTCTTTGCCATTTTCGAGCCAATTCAGGCCCAAAACATGCGCATCAACCAGATCGCAGACATGTACATAATCCCGGACGCAGGTGCCATCAGGCGTATCATAATCGGTGCCAAAGATCGTCAGCGCATCACGTTTACCGTCAATCGCATCCAGTATCAGCGGGATGAGATGGGTTTCGGGCTGGTGAAATTCGCCAACCTGCGCTTCTGGATCGGCCCCCGCCACATTGAAATAGCGAAAGATCACATGGCGCAGCCCATAGGCGTCCTCGAAATCGCGCAGCATATCCTCGATCGCGCGCTTGCTCGCCCCGTAGGCATTGATCGGAAACTGCGCGCAGGTTTCATCCAGCACCACATTATCCTGATCGCCATAGGTCGCGCAGGTGGACGAAAACACGAGATCGAGACAGCCCGCCGCGACCGCCGCCTGCATGAGGCTGAGGGAGCCGGCGACGTTATTGTGCCAGTATAGACCCGGATTCTGCATGCTCTCGCCCACTTGGCTGAGCGCCGCGAAATGCATCACGGCAACGGGCTGATAGGCGGCAAACACCTGATCCAGACGCGTGCGGTCCGTCAGATCGCCCTGCTCGAAGGGGCCGAACTTTACAGCATCCTGCCAGCCTGTGCTGAGATTGTCATAGGTGATGGGCGTGTATCCCGCCGCGGCCAATGCCTTGCAGGCGTGACTTCCGATATAGCCCGCGCCGCCCGTGACCAGTATATGCGTCACCGCAGTCTCCCTTGCGGTTTGTTACTGAGCGGCTTTTTCGGAATGCACGACATCCGAAATGTAATTCCAAAGTTCGTCGCGCAGATCGTCGCGCGCCAATGCAAAGGCTACCGTCGCCTGCAAAAACCCTGCTTTAGAGCCACAATCGAACCGCTGACCCTGAAAGCGGAAGCCGTAAACCTCTTCGCCATCCTCGCGTGCGGCGTCGATCGCATCGGTCAGTTGGATCTCGCCACCTGCGCCGGCCTGTTTGCGGTTCAGTTTCTGCAACACCGTGGGTGTCAGGATATAGCGGCCGATCACCGCGAGATTTGACGGTGCCGTGCCCGAAGCAGGTTTCTCCACCATGCCTTTGGTCGACACGATGCTCCCCATGTCCTCTTTGATATCGAGAATACCGTAAGACTTTGTCATTGAATCCGGCACTTCCATCGCCGCCACGATATTGCCCTGCGTTTCCTCAAAGGCTTCGACCATCTGGGCAAGGCAGGGTTTCTCTGCCGCGATCACGTCATCCGGCAGGATCACAGCAAATGGCTCATTCGAGATCAGCCGCCGCGCGCACCACACCGCGTGGCCCAGACCCAGCGGCTTGTGCTGGCGCATATAGGCCACTTCGCCGCTGTCCATATTGGTGGATTTGAGGATTTCGAGCAGATCATCCTTGCCCTTGCGGCGCAATTCCGCCTCAAGTTGCGGGGCATAGTCGAAATAATCCTCCAGGGCACCCTTCCCGCGCGAGGTGATGAAGATGAATTCCTTGATCCCGGCGGCGCGCGCCTCGTCGATGGCATATTGCACAAGCGGTCGGTCTACGAGCGTCATGATTTCCTTGGGAACTGACTTGGTGGCCGGAAGGAACCGTGTTCCTAGTCCGGCAACTGGGAAAATTGCCTTGGTAACCTTCGTACGCATCGCCTGCTCCTAACTCGTTTTTTTCCGCACAGTCTACACAACAGCAAATACCATTGCATCGTGTTAAGGGGAAAAGTTGCGAATTGTTATGAAATTGCAGATTCCCACCGACGCGGCAAGGACAATGCACGCAGCCTGCCTTATGTGTCAGCTTTCCGGCAGAATTCCACCGACGCCAATGGTCCGGTTCGGGGGTTCAGCCCATCCCCATCTCTTGCATCATCCGCTCGATCCGGGGGACATCCTCAGGGTTGTTCAACTCCCAGAATTGTCTCCCCTTCGCCTCGACCTCGACGCAGAGCACCGCGCGTCCCCGCTCCAAAAATCGGAGTTGCTCCAAGCCTTCCAGTTGTTCCAGTGGACCGCAGGGCCAGGTTGCGTAATCGCGCAGCGCTTGCGGGCGATAGGCATAGACCCCGACGTGATGAAACACTGGCGTCGCCTCCTCCGTACCATAGCGCCGCGCGGTGTAGGGGATCACTTCCTTCGAGAAATAGAGCGCGCGTGCCCCTTCGCCAAACACCGCAGTGGTGCCGCCCACCCGACCGTCGGCCCGGTCCTCGAGAAACCCGTTGAGTGCCCGCCCATCACAGCGCAGCACGGGGGTCGCCACCTCGGCCCCTGCATCGGCGCTCAGCCCTGCCACCAGATCTTCGACGAACCAATGCGGTGTCAGGGGCGCGTCACCTTGCAGGTTGACGATGATGTCAAATCCGTCGCCCAGAACCCCCAGCGCCTCGGCGCAGCGTTCGGTGCCATTGCCACAGGCCTCAGAAGTCATGACTACTTCTGCCCCAAACGCCTCTGATGCACGTCGAATACGGTCGTCATCGGTGGCCACAACCACCCGGTCCACGCCCTGCACCTGACAGGCCGCCTCCCATGAGCGCCGGATCAGGCTCTTGGCCTCACCCGTCGCGCCTGTAAGGGACACCAATGGTTTGCCCGGATAGCGGGTCGAGGCAAAGCGCGCGGGAATGACAATCGCCACGCTCATGTCAGGCTCCCTTCAGGTCAACGCCGGGGGCGAGTGCGATAAAGAATGGATTGGCAAAGCCCGCCTTGCCATAGGTCAGCGGTGCGTGATCCTCAAAGCGCACCACCTGACCGCCAGCGCCATTCAGCACCGCGTGACCTGCCGCCGTGTCCCATTCCATGGTCCGCCCAAGACGAGGATAGAGATCGGCCTCGCCGGTCGCGACCAGACAGAACTTGAGCGACGATCCGGCGCTCGTCATGTCTTTGACGTCGTATCTGCCAATATAATCATCGGTTGCCTGATCCCGGTGCGATTTGCTCGCCACCACCATAAGGGCTTTATTGTCTGGCTCTGACACCCGAACAGGGCGCAGTTTGCCCGGCGCATCCCTCTCGAATGGACCTTCTTCCTCGACGGACGATCCATCCGCCAGAGTGTAGAACATCCGTCCCTTGGCAGGGGCATAGACCACCCCTCGTGTGGGGACACCCGCCTCGACAAACGCGATATTGACGGTGAAATCGCCGCGCCGGTTGATGAATTCTTTGGTTCCGTCCAACGGATCGACAATCAGAAACGTGGCTGCGGTCTCGCTGTGAGACGCGGCTTGTTCCTCGGTCACAAGCGCAATCTGTGGAAATGCGGCGCGCAGCCCGGCCGAGATGAGTGCATCGGCTGCCTCGTCCGCCTCGGTCACAGGGCTTGCATCAGACTTCACCTTGACCGCGAAATCATCCGCCTCATAGATCTCCATGATCCGTTCTCCGGCCTCAAGCGCCAGCTTGCGCATCACCGAGATCAGCCTGTCATACTCCAAATCGCCGCTCCTTTGCCGCCAAGACGCCACTTTGCGCCGTTAACCGATGGATTACCCGATGTCCCTTATGATATGCTATGTCAGGGACAGCAAGAAACCCGGACCACAAAATCATAGGGCAGCGACACTTTCCAATGTTCAAAACAACGCGTCCCCGTTCAAGGCTGCATTCAGCAATTGTCATTGCAGAGTTGATCTATCACGCAGCCGTGCGAGACGTCCGCAAAAGCGACGGAAACGCGATCATCGCTCTGGCCAAGAATATCATGACCGTCGTGATCATGGTTCTGGCCTTTTACCTGATGTTCAGCGTGCTGGGCCTCAAGGGAACAAAGATGCGTGGCGACTTTCTTCTGTTCATGATGTCCGGCATCTTCATCTACATCACACATATCAAGGCGATGAGCGCAGTCATCGGGGCCGAGGGACCAGCCTCGCCGATGATGCAGCACGCGCCGATGAACACGATCATCGCGATTTCCGCCGCTGCCCTAAGCTCGCTCTATATTCAGGTATTGTCGTTGTTTGTGGTGCTCTTTGTCTATCACGTGGGCTTTGTGCCAATCACGATCTACCAACCCATTCAGGCGTTCGGAATGATCCTTGCCGCTTGGTTTACGGGTCTGTCGGTCGGTCTTGTTCTTATGGCGATCAAGCCATGGTCGCCCGGATTTGTTTCCATATTCGCCTCAATTTATCAGCGCGCAAATATGATTGCTTCGGGCAAGATGTTCGTGGTCAACACCCTTCCCACCTTCATGATGAACATGTTCGACTGGAACCCACTCTTTCACATCATCGACCAGACCCGTGGCTTTGTATTCATCAACTATTTCCCGCATAGAACCTCTCTAGAGTATCCGATCTATGTCGGGCTTGCGCTGCTGATGATCGGGTTGATGGGAGAGTTCTATACGCGCCAATATGCCTCCAGCAGTTGGGAGGCGCGGCGCTAGCGCAGCACCTTGCCTTCGGGCCACGTGAGCGTTGTGTCCAGAGTGATCTTGCGCGTCTCTCCGGCGGGCAGATCAAAGGTCCATGCCAGAATGCCGCGTGCGCCGTCAATGTCGCGCTCGGCGGGCATCGGCTCGGCCTCCCATGTGATCTCCAGATCCTCCTGTTCTGATACCGGCACGCGATCAATCAGACGCAGGGGCCATGTCTCGCCGGTCAGATTTTCGACGGTGATTTCAACAGCCTCGGTTTGTTGATTGGATTTTGTGATGATACCTCGGTCACCTTCGTTGCGATCGGTCACCAGACGGGTCAGTCGCAGTCCCTCGATGGGGCCAAAGGACATGTCGGCCTTGTCCCCGTCCGCGATCAGATCAAGCCAGCGTTGCCCGACATACCGACCATCAAGATAAAATCGGGCTTCCGGCGTCGGCAATAGAATCTCGCCTGTGTCATTGGTCAGTCGCGCCATGACAAAGGCCGTCGGATCGAGCATCGGCACTGCCTGCGCCACAATCTCTGCGTCTGTTTCCAGCGGGGAGAGCATCAGGCGAACGCGATCCGCCCCGGTGGTGACGGTGACCGGCGTGGGATAGCTGTAGGTGACGGAGAGCCCGTCAAAGCTGGCGCTGGCCATGTCGGCATTGGCGGCCTCTGCCATCGGGGCGGCCATGGTCATCAGCCCGGATTCTGCCTTGCCCCGCGCCAAGGGCTGGATTTCCTCGGGGTCCTGAATGCGGGGTATCCAAGGCCAGATCTGACCCGGTTCGGTTTGCTCGGAGGGGCGCAATGTCGAGAGGGAGAGCGAAATGTTCTGCCAGTTCTCGCCGGTGGATTGCTGCACAAAAGCCCCCCGGTCGATCCGCAGAGCGCCGCTGTCGCGCGCCAGATGCAGATCGTAGAGCGGTTGCCAGCCTGCATCGGGGATGGTGTAGGTCACGGTGAGCATGCCTTGGGTCTCGGTGTCCGAGGTGATGGCCACGGCGAGCATGGCGCGGGCCTCGTCCTCCGGAACGAGCGCATTGAGCGCCTGACGCGCCTCTTCCAGCGTCTCGATCTGGTCCTTGAGCGCGCGTTCTGCGGTATCGGCGCGGCGGGTGGCATCGGCTTCGGCTTGCCGCGCGGCAAGGGTTTCAGCGCCGATCATGGTCGTGAGGTCACGCAGTTGGTCGATGGCGAGGGCGGCTGCCCCGTCGCCCTGACCGATCTGGCTCAGAAAGGTGATGCGGGCGCGGGCGGCGTCGGCTTCTAGGCGAATGTCGGTGATCTCGTTGCGGGCGGTGCGCAGTGCCTCTTCCAGCCGCTCCACCTCGGCGCGGGCGGCGATCAGCGCGTCGCTGTCATCCGGATCGCGCGGCGGCACGTAATCGTTGCGGGTGGTGACCCCGCCCATGCGTGCGCCCTCGACCGTGACGCGCACTGAGGCCAGCGGCGTGCCTTGTGGCAGGTCGGCGAGGATGAGGTCATGCTGTCCGGCGGGGGCGCTAAAGGCCACTTCGCGGATCACGGTTGCGCCTTGCGGATAGAGGGTCACGGCGCTGACGCGGCTGGAAAGGGCAATGTCATCGGCCATGGCGGGCAGGGCGAGGAAGATGAGAGGCAGGGAAAGGGCACGCATGCGGAACACTCCTGAAATATATGCGGCAATGTTTCGGGGTTGGCGGGGCTGAGTGCAAGCGTGCCGCGCGGTCATGCGCAGGTTTACGCCGGGTTGCGCCGGGGGGGCGTCGGCGTGCGCCTATGCCACCGGATGCCTTCGCCGCACCGCCACCGGGCGGCCCGGTAGCTCAAGCGTCGCATCGCCGCGCGGTGTGCGGGCAATGACGCGCCCCCTGGACACCACTGTGAGGCGGGCCGCGCGCAGGCGGATTGCCTCAATCGGGTCGCCCGCATCGAGCACCACGAGCGAGGCGATTGCACCGACATGCAGCCCGTAATCGTCAAGTCCGAGGATGCTGGCATTCTGATGCGTCACCATGTCGAAGCAGCGGCGCATCTCATCGGGGCTCGACATCTGCGCCACATGCAGCCCCATGAAGGCCACATCGAGCATGTCGGCGGTGCCGAGGGAATACCACGGGTCGCGGACGCAATCCTGACCCCAGCCGACGGTGATGCCATGCGCCTGCATTTCCTTGACCCGTGTCAGGCCGCGCCGTTTCGGAAAGGTGTCGTGCCGCCCCTGCAACATGATGTTGATCAGCGGATTGGGGATCGCCGCCACGCCCGCCTCGGCCATCAGCGGCAGGAGTTTCGAGACATAGTAATTGTCCATCGAATGCATGGACGTCAGGTGTGATCCGGCCACCCGCCCCTGAAGCCCGAGGCGCTGCGCCTCATAGGCCAGCGTTTCGATATGGCGGCTCATCGGATCGTCGCTCTCGTCGCAATGCATATCGACGCGCAACCCCCGCGCGGCGGCAATCTCGCAGAGTTCGCGCACAGACGCCGCACCATCCGCCATCGTGCGCTCAAAATGCGGGATGCCACCCACCACATCGACACCCATATCGAGGGCGCGGATCGTATTGGCGCGCGCGGTGGGGTCGCGGTAGAACCCGTCCTGCGGAAAGGCCACGAGTTGCAGGTCGATATAGTCTTTGACCTTGTCGCGCACCTCGAGCATCGCCGCCACGCCTTTGAGGCTGTCATCGCAGGTGTCAACATGGCTGCGGATCGCCAAAAGGCCCATCGAGGCGGCCCAATCGCAATAATCGAGCGCACGCGCGACCATCTCTTCTTGGGTCACAATTTGCTTCAGCTCACCCCACAGGCCGATCCCTTCCAGCAGCGTCCCGGAGGCGTTGATGCGCGGCAGCCCGTAGCTGAGCGTGGCGTCGAGGTGGAAATGCGGATCGACAAAGGGCGGGCTGACCAGATCGCCGGTGGCCTCGATCACCTGGCCCGTCTCGGCCCCCTCAAGCCTGCCCATCGCCGTGATCCGGTCGCGGGTGATACCAATATCGGCGGTGCTGCCATCGGGCAGCGTGCCGCCCTTGACGATGAGATCGAACATCAGCGTTCTCCCTTGTTGAAGGCCACCATCAGGGCAGCGGGCACCTCGGCGCGGCGCGACATGACGATGAGGGCGAGGATGGAGAGGACATAGGGCGTCATCAGAAAGATCTGATAGGGAATGTCGGCGCCGAGTGGTGTCTGTTGCACCCGGATTTGCAGCGCATCGAAGGCGGCAAAAAGCACGGCTCCCAAGAGCGCCTTGCCCGGTTTCCACGCGCCAAAGACCACCAGCGCGATGCAGATCCAGCCGCGCCCGTTGACCATCTCGAAGAAGAAGGAATCAAACGCCGACATGGTCAGGAACGCGCCGCCCACCGCCATCAGCCCTGATCCGACGATCACCGCGCCCATGCGCAGGCCGGTGACCGACAGGCCCTGTGCCGCCACCGCCGCCGGGTTCTCGCCCGCCGCACGCAGCGCAAGGCCAAGAGGCGTGCGGTAGAGCACGAGGCTGACGACGCCGACCAGAATGAACGCCAGATAGGTGAGCGGGGTTTGTGAAAAAAGCGCGGGACCAATCAGGGGAATGTCCGACAGCAGCGGGATTTCCCAAGGTTTAAAGGCCATGATCTTGGGTGGGCTTGTCACCTCTGGCAACGCCAGACGATAGGCGTAATAGGTTGACGAGGTGGCGAGAAGCGTGACGCCTAACCCCACCACATGCTGAGAGAGGCCGAAGGGCACGGTCAAAAGGCTATGCACCGCGCCAAATCCCATGCCCACGACCATCGCCACGGCGACACCGGGCCAGAGGCCCAGACCGGAATAGACCGCCATCCAGCCCGCAAATGCGCCTGCAACCATGATCCCCTCGATCCCGAGGTTGAGCACGCCCGCACGTTCGCAGATCAACTCGCCCAAGGTGGCAAAAATCAACGGGCTGGCGATGCGGATCGCAGCGGCCCAAAAACTGGCGGAGAGGAGGATGTCGAAAATATCCATGCGCTATCCTCTCACCACTCGGAACCGCGTGAGCAGGATCGCCAGCACCATCAACAGGAGTGCCGTGGCGAGCATGATATCGGCGAGATAAGTGGGCACGCCCACCGCGCGGCTCATGCTGTCAGCACCCACAAAGATGCCTGCGACAAAGAGGGCGGCTGCAATGACACCCAACGGATTGAGCAGCGCAAGCATCGCCACGATGATGCCAGTATAGCCAAAGCCGGGGCTGAGATCGAGCGTGAGACTGCCTTTGACGCCCGCCACCTCGGAAAAACCGGCCAAGGCTGCAAGACCACCCGACAGGAGTGCCGTCTTGATCAGCACCGCATTGACCGGAATACCGGCAAAGCGCGCCGCCTCGCGGTTCAGGCCAACGGCGCGCATCTCATAGCCGAGGGTGGTGCGCCGCTCGACCAGCCAGACGAGACCGGCGGCAATGAGCGCGAGCGCAAAGCCCCAATGCAGGCGCAGACCCTCGATGATGCGCGGCAGGCGCGCCTCGGCAATCAGGCGCTCGGACTTGGGCCAGCCCATGCCCATCGGGTCTTTGAGCGGCCCCTCAAGCAGGAGCGAGATAAACAGCAGAAAGATGAAGTTGAACAATAGAGTTGTGACCACCTCATCGACGCCAAACCGCACCTTGAGCAGCGCAGGGATGAGAAGAACCACCGCACCGGCCAGCATCGATACGAGCACCAGCGTGGGCAAGAGCGCTGCGGCGGGCCAAGACAACACCCCGGTGCCCAACACGACCGTCATCAAGGCTCCGGCATATAGCTGCGCCTCGGCCCCGATGTTCCAGAGCCGGGCGCGGAACGCTACCGCCACTGCAAGCCCGGTGAAAATAAGTGGCGTGGCGCGGTTCAGTGTCTCTAACACGGCGAATTGTGACCCCGCCGCGCCCTTGAGGATCAATCCAAGAACGGCAAAGGGATTGGCTCCGGCGAGCATCGCCAACAGGGACGCGACGACTACGGTCGCAACAATCGCCAGCACAGGTGGCAGGGTGCTGCGCGCGAGGCTCGGGTTGGCGATGGGTTCAAGACGCATGTGCCAGCCCCTCGTCAAACCCGTGTCCCGCCATCCACACGCCAAGTTCGGCAGGTGTCATGCTGCCGCGCGCAAATTCGGGCGAGAGCCGCCCCTCGGACATCACATGGATCACGTCCGAGAGCGCCATGATCTCATCCAGATCCTCGGAAATGAGCAGCACCGCCGCCCCCCGGTCGCGCGCCTTGAGCAATTGTTCATGCACATAGTTCACCGCGCCGATATCCAGCCCTCGGACGGGTTGGTTGGCAAGGATGATACACGGATTGGCCTCAAGCACGCGGCCAAGGATCAGTTTCTGCATATTCCCGCCTGAAAGTAGGCGAATGCGCGTATCAGGCCCGGGACAGCGTATATCATAGCCTTTGATAATCGCCTGTGTTTCTGCCTCGGCGCGTGGCCAGTTCATCCAGCCGGCGCGGCTCATGGGCGGTTTGTGATAGCTCTCCAGAATGGCATTCTCAGTCAGGGAGAAATCGGCGATTGTGCCGGTTTTGTGCCTGTCTTCGGGAATGCGCGCGATGCCATGTTCAACGGCGGCGCGCGGCGACCATTGCGCCAAGTCAGCCTCACCCAGGTCAAGCCGCCCCGAAGCAGGGACGCTGAGACCGGCAATGAGATCGGCCAGCGCCGCCTGGCCGTTGCCGGAAACACCCGCCAGCCCGGTGATCTGCCCCGCGCGCAACGACAGCGTCACGGATTTCAGCCCCGGCGCGCTGCCTTGGTCGGGCGTGGTGACCGCGTGCAACTGCAAGAGCGGCGCGCCGGGTGTGCCGGGGGCCACCCGTGGCGCGCTGACTTCACTGCCGACCATCGCGGCGGCAAGCGCGTGGCGGTCAGTATCTGTCGTGGCCATTTCCGCCACAACCTTGCCATGGTGCAGGATCACGACCCGGTGGGCGATATCCATCACCTCATGCAGTTTGTGGCTGATGAACACGATCGACAGGCCCTTGGCCACCGCTTCACGCAATGTTGCAAAGAGGTCGTCGGTTTCCTGCGGTGTCAGAACGGCGGTCGGCTCGTCCAGAATGAGAATGCGCGCCTCGCGGTAGAGCGCCTTGAGGATTTCGACCCGCTGCCGTTCCCCCACCGTCAGGCTTCCAACGCGAGCGTCGGGATCAACGGCCAGATGAAAATCCGCCGAGAGTTTGGCAATTTTGGCGCGCGCGGCGGCAGTATCAGAGCGCCAGCGCCAGAGCGGTTCGGTGCCAAGTGTCACGTTATCCAGAACCGTCAGGTTGTCGGCCAGCGTGAAATGCTGATGCACCATACCCACGCCCGCCTCGAGCGCCGCGCGCGGATTGCCGGGGGGCAAGGCCCGTCCCATCACCATCACTTGTCCCTCGTCGGCGGTGTATTGGCCAAAGAGGATGTTCATCAGCGTGGTCTTGCCTGCGCCGTTCTCGCCCAAGAGGGCAACAACCTCGCCCCGCCGTAAGTCGAGGCTCACCGCGTCATTCGCGGTGAGCGCGCCGAAACGCTTGGTGATCCGATCGAGGCGCAGAACGACCTGCGCCGTGTCTGCGCCTGTCATTTACGAGGATTTCGGCTCTTCGTCGTTGATCTCGACAGAGAACGTCCCCGCCTTGATCGTCGCCTCGCGTTCCGCCACCAGCGCCAAAGCCGCCTCTGGCACCTTGCCCTCGAACGTGCCAAGCGGGGCCAGTGACGATCCGCCTTCCTTCATGAAGGAATAGACCCCATAATCGGCGGCGGTGAAATTGCCCGCGTTCACGGCGGCAATCGCGGCATCAAGCGTCGGCTCAAAATGCCAGAGCGCAGAGGCGACAACCGTCTCGGGATAATCGGCTTGGGTGTCGATCACGTTGCCGATGGCCAGCACGCCCTTTTCCTGTGCCGCATCCGAGACACCAAAGCGTTCGGCATAGAGCATGTCCGCGCCGCCTTCGATCATCGCAAAGGCAGTTTCCTTGGCCTTGGGCGGATCGAACCACGAGCCGATAAAGCTCACCTGAAACTTGATGTCCGGATTCATCTCCTGCGCACCGGCCATGAAGGCATGCATCAGACGATTGACCTCGGGGATCGGGAAACCGCCGACCATCCCGATATTGGCGGTCTTGGTCATGGCGCCCGCGATGATGCCCGAGAGATATGAGGCGTCCTGAATGTAGTTGTCGAACACGGCGAAATTTGGCAGGGCGTCATCCTGCTTGAAGCTCGATCCCATCAGGAAGGCGATATCTGGATAATCGGCGGCGACTTCGCGAGCCTCTTGCTCGACCGCGAAGACCTCACCGATGATGAGCTTGTAGCCCTGTTCGGCATACTCCCGCATGACGCGGGCGTAATCGGTATTCGAGACATTCTCGGAATAGACATACTCGACATCGCCACGCTCTTGCGCGGTCATGGCGGCTTTGTGAATGCGGCTGACCCATTGTTGTTCAACGGGCACGGTATAAATACCGGCGGTCTTGATCGGTTCTGCAGCGCGCAGCGGCGAGGCAAGGCCAGAGGCCCCGGCAATGAGAGCCGCTCCGGCCGAGGTGGCCATGAAGCGGCGACGGGAAAGTGGCAGGCGTGTCATGTTGTTCTCCATGTTGGCAGGTGGGCAGTCTTTTTGGTTTTACCAATTGGTAAAATTTATCCGGCCGATTTTCTACAGAAATTTAGCCATGGACGAAACTAAACCGCCGGCGGGTCGAGTCCCAGCGGTTTATGCTCAAAATGCGAGCAGGTTCGCAAGGGTCAGGCTGCGGGCAGGCGCGCGGTGATCGGTAGTTTCTGCCATGTGCCGTCCGGCCCCGCCTGCATCGGCTCAGCCAAAAGTTTGAGGCGGGCCGTCGTCTCGCCCCTGCGATAGCAATGCCCCATGGAGTGCCCGAGAGCCACGCGCCAACCGGGCCGTGGATTGAGGCCCGGCTTGGTCGGGCCAAGCCCCGCCTTCATGTGATGCGCAATGTCCCAGTCCAACACCGCGCCGGCATGGCGGGTGACGACCCAGCAATGCATGTCATGGGTGACGCCACCCTTTTCCGCCGGAAAAAAGTAGCCATAGACATAGCCCGCCTCATAGCCCGCCGCGCGCAGGCTGGCGACAAGATAGGTGTTGATATCCACACAAGAGCCGGGCGTCGTTCCGCAAGAGAGATAGGGCACCGCCTCTGTGCCATCGTTGAATCGCGCCTCAGGGTGATCGTAGGTAAAACGCGCCTCGGCCTCGGCCACCAATGCGTCGATACCCGCGCGCCCCCCGCCTGCCTTGGCTGCAGTGGCGCGGCTGGCCTCGGCCAGATCAGCGGCGGCGGCGGTATATCGGGTGACGCGTGGGGCAAAGACCGCCTCGGGATAGCCTTGGCCGATGGGGGCTGGCGCGATTATATGGTTGAGTGTCAGCCTTGTCCCTGCTGCCTCGATCCAGAGCGCGGCAAGACCCAATTCCGGCTCAAGTGCTACGGTAATGATCTCTCCTCCCGTCACGGTCGTGGCTGTCACCGCGTCCTCGGGGCTGCACATGCCAGCTGGGGCCAACAGGTGCGCGCCGGGTTGAAGGCCGCTCACCTCAATCCGCAACTGCCTCATGCCATGTTCCACAGTTGAAAGAGCAGGCCCGCCGCAAACGCCCCGGTGAGCGACAGCGCGATATAGAGCGCGAAAACCCGTGGCTTGACCAACGCCCAGACCGCAATCGCAGCAGGCAAAGAGGTGACGCCCCCGGCCACGAGAAAGGCCAGACCAGCACCGGGGGCCATGCCCTGACCGATCAATCCGCCGACCAGTGGCAGGGCGGCGTAGCCGTTGAGATAGGCAGGGACGCCAATCAGGGTGCCGAGGAAGATCGGGCCGATGCCGGTGCCGCCAAGCGCCTTCGTGATGGTCTCTGCCGGGACAAAGGCCAGCATGAGACTTTCCAGGATAAACGCCAAAGTGAGCCATTTCAGCAGAAACAGGGTCACAGTCAGCGCCTCACGGGCAAACTTGGCCCGGCGTGCCTGATCGGTCCAAAACCGCCAGACCACCGGCTTGGGCGCGCGCACTTTACTGCCGCCACAACCACCGTTGCCGATGCCGTCGCGCAGCGGATCGCTTAGCCCCCCGGCGCGGCCCACCAGATGCACGACCCAGCCACCCATAAGGCCCAGGCCGACAGCGGCCAATGTCTTGGCAACGGCAAACTCTAGCCCGAGAACGCCGGTGGTCAGCACGAACATTGACGGGTCCATCACCGGCGAGGCAAGCCAGAAGGCCATGACCGCCGAGAGCGGAACACCCATCGCCAAAAGGGCGGCGATCAGCGGAATCACTCCGCAAGAGCAAAAAGGCGAGAGTCCGCCCGCAAAGGCCGCGAGCAGGATCATCATCGCCGGTGCGCCGGTAAAGGCGCGCGCGATCAGATTGTCCGCGCCGGTGGCTGTCGCCCATGCGGCGATGCCGATGGAGAGCAGGAGAAACGGCGCGGTGCCAAGAAGGGCGTCGGTCGTAAAGACCAGCGTGGCGCGGGCCTGCGCCGCATCGGAGAATGCGAGCACGATCAGGATCAGGGCGGATATCATCCAGATGCGGTGATCTTTCCACGCGCGTCGCAATATGACGGTTGCGCGTGGTTGCGGAAGGCTCGAGTCTGTCATGTCCATATCCCTAGAAATGTCGTTAAGTTTGGCCAAATAAATGGCGTTCAGGCAGCAGTCTCTGTCTTGGCCAACTTCACCCCGGTGCAGCATTCCGAGGTCAGGAAATTCAGCGTGCGGCGCATGGCAGCATAATCCACGCGGTTGATCACCGCGCGCCCCTGCCGTTCTTGCACCACTAAACCAGCCTCGACCAGCGCCGAGAGGTGGTGCGCGAGGGTTGAAGGCGCCTGATCCAGATGCTGACCGATGTCACCCACGTTCAACCCCTCGTCGCCCGCGCGTACCAACAGGCGAAAGATCGCAAGGCGCGTGTCATGGCCAAGGGCAGCAAGGGCGCGGGCTGTGGAGCTTGTGATGCTCATGCGATCAATATAACGATAATTCTAGTTATGTCAATCTATCTCACTCGGCACGTGCCGCCATGGTCGCCACCCCATCGCCCGTGCGCCGCACCCGCAGGTCGAGACCGCCGTCTGTCTGGCGCGCTTCGATTGCGACGGGCAGGTTGCAGATAAGCGGCGTTAGGCCGCGATAGGTGAACCGCGTCGGCAGGTGGCCCAGGAAATGGGTGGCCAGATTCATCATCCAGACCGCCTGCATCGGACCATGCACAACCAGCCCCTCATACCCCTCAACCCCGGTTGCATAGGGGTGGTCATAATGGATGCGGTGGCCATTGAAGGTGAGCGACGAGAACCGGAAAAGCAGGGTCGAATCCGGCGTAATCTGCCATGCGGTCGCACCGGGCCACTCCTCAGCGGCCTCCGGCGTCTTGGCCTGTCCCGGCTTGGCGTCTTCGCGGTAGACGATATCCTGCCGCTCGGTCAGGCGCGCCGCCCCGTCCACGCTGTAGACATGTCGCTGCGTGACAAAGCCCAGCTTGCCGCTGCGCCCGTCCTTGAAGGTCACATCGTCAATCGTCGTCTCTCGCGTCACCAGATCACCGGCGGCAAAGGGCGCGTGAAATTCGATCTCTCCCCCCGCCCACATGCGGCGGGGCAAGGGCAGGGCAGGTAGGAAAATGCCCGTCTTGGGATGGCAATCGCGCCCCAATTGATCAGGCGTGACCGTATCGGGCACCAGACACCAATGCAGCCCAACAGGCATATCCACCTCGGCCAGAGTGCCCGCCAGCGTGGCGCGGTATTCCCGGACCAGCCGTGCGGAAATCGGCTCTGACCGGCTATAGCTGCGCCCGATCCAATCTGCGTAATCGTTCATTCGATTCCCCTATTGCCCACGTCCCGGCCCGTAGGATTTTGGCAGGCCAAGCACCTGTTCGGCAATATGGCACAGGATGAGATTGGTCGAAATCGGCGCGATCTGATAGAGCCGCGCCTCGCGAAATTTACGCTCGACATCATATTCCTCGGCAAAGGCAAAGCCGCCATGGGTCTGCATGCAGGCCTCTGCCGCCTCCCAACTCGCCTCAGAGGCCAAGAGTTTGGCGGTGTTCGCTTCGACGCCGGGATTGTGGCCTGCGTCATACATCGCGGCTGCGCGGTAGACGATCGCCTCGGCGGCCATCAGATGCGCCTGCGCGCGGGCCAGTGGGAATTGCACGCCCTGATTGACCCCGATGGGCGCGCCAAACACCACCCGCTCGCGGGCATAGTCGGACCCGGTCTTGAGGAACCATTTGGCATCGCCGATACATTCGGCGGCGATCAGGATACGCTCGGAATTCATGCCCGAGAGGATATAGCGAAATCCCTTGCCCTCTTCTCCGATCAGGCTGTCCGCTGGAATGCGCAGGTTGTCAAAGAACACTTCGGTCGTGGCGTGGTTGATCATGGTGCGGATGGGCCGGATGTCGATGCCGTGACCCACCTTGCCGCGCAGGTCGATGAGAAAGACCGACAGACCGTCAGTTTTCGATTTCGCCTCCTCGCGCGGTGTGGTGCGGGCCAAGAGAACCATCAGATCGGAATGTTCCACCCGCGAAGTCCAGATTTTCTGGCCGTTGATGACATACTCATCGCCATCCCGCCGCGCCGTTGTTTTCAGCGCCAGCGTGTCAGTGCCGCTGGTGGGCTCGGTCACGCCAAAGGCCTGAAGACGCAAGGAGCCATCGGCGATGCCGGGCAGATAGGCCGCCTTTTGCGCCTCGGACCCGTGGCGCAGCACGGTGCCCATTGTATACATCTGCGCGTGACAGGCGGCGGCATTGCAACCAGAGCGGTGGATTTCCTCGAGTATGACCGAGGCTGCCGTCAGATTAAGCCCCGATCCGCCGAATTCCTCCGGAATCATCGCCGCCAGATACCCCTCGCGAATCAGGGCATCAACGAAGTCCTTGGGATAGGCACGGCGCGCATCCAGATCGCGCCAATAGGCGCCGGGAAACTCGGCGCAGACCTTTGCCACGCCTGCGCGGATATCGGCATAGTCTGCCGTTGGATCAAATGACGTCATGTCAGCCTCTTACGTTTCTCATGCCCGATTTTCGTGCTCTAGGTGGCAGGTTTTCCGGCCTGACGGAAATACCAATGCCCGCTTGCGGCCATTGGGCGCGCCTATAGCCGCAACTCACCCTGCCAGATGCCCCGCTGCACCAGATCGCGCAGCACATCGAGTGTGATCGCCTCGACAGCACGACTGGCGCGGCTGGTGGGAAAGGAGGGGTTGCTCACCAGATAAACCGGTCGCACCATATCAGGGGCCGTGATGGGCGCGCCGACAAGTTCGCCCCGCGCAACCGCGTCATGCACCGCTGAGGGCGAAAAGATCGCATGACCAGACCCGCGCGCCACCAGTTCCTTGATCTGCGTCATCGCATCCATCTCGATGGGAACATTCAGGCGCAGGCCAAGCGGTGCGGCATAGCTCTCGATCGTCTTGCGCAGGCCATGTGCGGCTTCGGGCAGAATCATCTCCAGTCGCTCGAGCGCACGCAGCGGCACCGGCGTGCCGGGCGGCGTATCAAAGGGCCAGTTGTCCGGGGCGGAATACACATGCAGACGTTCGTCAAGCACATGGGTGATCCGAAAGTGATCGGCGTTCTGCAAGTCGTAGATAAAGCCCATGTCAACGGTGCCGTCGCTTACCCATGACTTGATATAGCCGCTCATCGCCTCGACCACGCGCAGACGGATATCGGGCAATTCTACACGAACCGTTTCCGCGAGAGGGACCGACAGCACCATAGAGACAGAGGATGGCAGACCAAATCCCACCTTGCCGCGCGGCGCGCCCGACGAATCGCGCATCTCGTCCACGCAGCGCTCCATTGCGGTGGTGATCTCGCGCGCGTGACGCAAGAGGACTTGCCCCTCGGCGGTCAGCATCGAGCCGCGCGGTGAGCGGTCGATCAGGCGCACACCAAGCTCCGCTTCCATCCGCGCCACATGTTGGGAGAGCGAGGGTTGCGCGACCCCCAGTCGATGCGCCGCCGCCGAGAGCGAAGGGGCCTCGGCGATGGCGATGAAATAGCGGAGTTGGCGGATATCCATAGGCTGAACGTCTACCAACTGGAAAGGTCAGAGCGCAAGCCTATGATGTCCTATAGCCCCGCGCTATACCCGTTCAACGCCACTGATATTTCTCATCCTGGACGGAATGGGGCATGCTCCACCGGAATGCGACCCAGAAGTAAGAGGCCCATATGCGTAGCGACCTTGCCGGTCTTTTTGTTGTCTCCGTCGAACAGGCGGTCGCCGCCCCCTATGCGTCAAGCCGTCTGGCCGAAGCAGGCGCGCGGGTGGTCAAGGTCGAGCGGCCCGAAGGCGATTTTGCGCGCGGGTATGACGCGCTGGTCCATGGGGAGAGCGCTTATTTCGTCTGGCTCAACCGGGGCAAGGAATCGCTCTGCCTCGACCTGCGGCAAATGGCGGATCGCGCGCTGATGGAGCGGATGCTGGCGGGGGCAGATATCTTCATCCAGAACCTCGCACCGGGTGCGATTGATCGGTTGGGATTCGCGCCGGATCGGCTGCGCGCCGATTACCCGCGTCTGATCACTGTTTCGATCTCTGGCTATGGTGAGGAAGGGCCATTGGCGGACCTCAAGGCCTATGACCTTCTGGTGCAGGCTGAAACCGGCCTCTCGTCGATCACCGGCAATGAGCATGGCCCGGCGCGCACAGGGGTTTCGGTCTGCGACATCGCGGCGGGAATGACCGCCTATCAGGCCATTCTCGAGGCGCTGATCGGTCGCGCGGCAACCGGAGAGGGACGGCATATCGCGGTCTCGCTTTTTCATGCGCTGGGCGATTGGATGAATGTGCCCTACCTGCAATATGCTTATGGAGGAAAGGTGCCGCAGCGTGCGGGGCTCAACCACCCGACTATCGCGCCCTATGGAGTCTATCAGGGCAGCGACGGAAAGGCGGTGCTCATCTCGATCCAGAACGAGCGGGAATGGACGGTGTTCTGCGAGGCGATTCTGGGGGATGCCGCGCTGGCCCGCGATCCGCGCTTTGACAGCAATTCGGCCCGCGTTGCCAATCGCGGGGCGCTGGACGCGATCCTGCGGCCGGTCTTTGCCGCGATCCCGCGCGACGCCATGGCGGACCGCTTGCGCGCCGCGCGGATCGCCTATGGGCGCGTGAGTGAGATGGAGGATCTGGTGAGCCATCCACAGAACCGGCACGTCACGGTCGACACCCCCTCTGGCCCGGTGCGGATGCTGGCCCCCGGCGCGCAGATCGACGGTGTCGAGGCTGTCTTGGGGTCTGTGCCCGCCCTTGGGGCGCATAGCGCCGCGCTGCGCGCGGAGTTTGGCAATGACTGAGACAAACGATACCGGCACGCGTCTTTTGGCAATTCTGTCCGAAATCGGCGCACATGCGGTGCTCGATATCGGCTGTGGTCATGGGGCGCTGGCGCGCAATCTGGTACGCGCGGGCTATAACGTGACCGGGATTGACCCCGCGCCCGAGGCGGTCGCTGCCGCGCGTCTGTCCGTGCCCGAGGCCCGGTTCGAGGCGTGCGGGGCAGAGGCGCTGCCCTTTGCGGCTGCGTCTTTTCAAGCCTGCGTTTTTCTCAACTCCTTGCACCATGTCCCGGTGCCTCTCATGCCGGACGCCTTGCGGGAGGCCTTGCGCGTGCTGCGCCCCGGTGGCGAGGTGATCATTGTCGAACCCTTGGCAGAAGGCGCGTTCTTTGAGGTGATGCGCCCGGTCGAGGATGAGACAGCGATACGTCACGCGGCGATTCGGGCGATTGATACGATGCTGGCTACGGGCGAGGCCACTGGCCCTGCGCCTGTCACCTATGCGCGGCCCACGCCTGTGGCTGATCTGGACGCCTTTATTGCCTATCTTGCCCGTGTCGATCCCGCCCGCCGCGCCCTGGCCGAGGCACAGCGCGAGACGCTGGGGCGGCTTTATGCGGTGCATGTAAGCATGGGATCGAATGGGCCGGAATTGATCCAACCGCTGCGCCTCTGGCGATTGCGCGCCGCAAAACCCTGAGGGGCTGTCGCGTTTAGGGGCTGGCGTCTTATGTCTTTTTGTGGTTTTTTTCCCAATAAGGGGAGAAATCGCACGTGTTCAGCTTTGGCGACATCATGTCAGAGGCTTTTGTCCTGATCCTCAATTGGGATCGGAACCTGAGCGAGATCGTTGCGCTGTCGCTCCGGGTGACGCTTTCCGCTGTTTTCTTGTCCTGTCTCATTGGCCTGCCCCTGGGGGCCTTGGTCGGCGCATTCCGCTTTCCGGGGCGGGGCATTCTGACGGTCCTGCTCAATGCGCTGATGGGCCTGCCGCCGGTGGTGGTTGGGCTCTTTGTCTACCTCATGCTTTCCGCCTCTGGCCCGCTTGGCCCGCTGCAATTGCTCTACACGCCCTTGGCAATGATCATCGCGCAGACGATCCTTGTGACGCCCATCGTCGCGGCACTCACGAAACAGGTGGTCGAAGATCTGCACGGCGAATATGCCGAGCAATTCGCCTCCATGGGCCTGCGCGCCTATGACCGCATCGCCGCCTTGCTTTGGGATGCGCGCTATAGCCTGATGACTGTCGCACTGGCGGGATTTGGCCGCGCGGTGGCCGAGGTCGGCGCGGTGCTGATCGTGGGTGGCAATATCAATCATGTGACCCGCGTGATGACCACCACCATCGCGCTCGAGACGTCCAAAGGAAATCTGGAACTGGCATTGGCGCTGGGTGTGCTGTTGCTCTCCATCGCGGTGATCGTGAATGCGGTGGTCATGGCGCTCCGGGCCTCTGCGGTGCGGGCGGCCTATGCGTGATACGGTGATGGATATGATCCCGGCACAGGTCGCCACAAGCGCTGCGTTGCTCGAGGCGCGTAACCTGTCTTTCGAGGCAGGAGGCAAGCGGCTCATTGACGGTGTATCCCTGACAATCCGCGAAGGGTCGCGCACTCTGATCATGGGGGCGAATGGCGCGGGCAAGAGCCTGATTTTGCGTCTTCTGCATGGTCTTTTGCCACCCTCTGCCGGGCAGGTTTTGTGGCGGGGGGCAACCCCGGATCACACCGCGCGACGTGCGCAGTCGATGGTGTTCCAGCGTCCCGTGATGCTGCGCCGGTCGGTGCTGGCCAATCTTAATTTTGCCCTCTCGATGCATGGCATACGCGGTGCGCAGCGGGCAACAGAGGCGGGGCGCGCGCTCGATATGGCTGGGCTGACCGATCTGGCGCGGCATCCTGCACGTGTTCTCTCGGGCGGAGAGCAGCAGCGCCTCGCCTTGGCACGCGCGCTCATTGGTCAGCCGCACCTGCTTTTTCTTGATGAACCCACCAGCAGCCTCGATCCCGCCTCGACGCAGATGATCGAGTCTCTGATCGACGCCGCCCATGCGCGGGGTGTGACCATTGTCATGGTCACCCATGATATGGGTCAGGCGCGTCGGATGGGAGATGAAGTGATCTTTCTGCACGCGGGGCAGGTGGCCGAAACCGGTCCAATTGATCAAGTCCTTAGCCACTCCCGCTCCGAGGCCGCGCGCGCCTGGACCGAAGGGCGGCTCTACACAAACTCAACCCTCTGACATCCAACCGAACAGGGAGTGTTCCATGCTCAGACGTCATCTTTTTTCGCTTGCTGCCGGTGCGGCACTGGCCTTGGGCCTGGCTGGATCCGCGCAGGCGCAGGATCAGTTCATCGTGGTGCAATCCACCACATCGACGCAGAATTCCGGTCTGTTTGACCACATTCTGCCGATCTTTCAGGACAAGACCGGGATCGAGGTGCGCGTCGTGGCCGTAGGCACCGGGCAGGCGATCAAGAACGCCGAAAATGGCGATGGTGATGTGCTCTTTGTCCATGCCAAGGCGTCCGAGGAAAAATTCGTGGCCGATGGGCACGGGCTGAAACGGTCGGATGTGATGTACAACGATTTCATCCTGGTTGGGCCGCCCGCCGATCCGGCAGGTATCGCCGGGACCAAGGATATCACGGCGGCCTTGACCAAGGTCGCAGAGACCGAGGCACCCTTTGCCTCGCGCGGGGATGACAGCGGCACCCACAAGGCAGAATTGAAACTGTGGAAAGACGCAGGCGTCGATGCCGCCGCCGCATCTGGGGCGTGGTATCGCGAGACTGGCTCCGGCATGGGGGCCACGCTCAACACCGGCACGGCGATGGGGGCCTATGTGCTGACCGACCGCGCGACGTGGATATCCTTTGGCAACAAGGGCGACTACCAGATCTCGGTCGAGGGTGATGATCGCCTGTTCAACCAATATGGCATCATTCTCGTGAACCCGGAAAAGCATGCGGGCGTCAAGGCCGAGGCCGGGCAAGCGTTCATTGACTGGGTTCTGTCCGCCGAAGGCCAACAGGCCATCGCCGACTACAAGATCGACGGCCAGCAGTTGTTTTTCCCGAACGCGGGCGGCTGACACTGCGCGGCAGTCTACAGAGCTCTCCCCAAAGAAACTTCGAATTTACTTGGGGAGGCGCGGCCTCAGGCGGAAATCCAACGCACCGTGCCAAGTGCGCCCAGATCATAGCCTCCAAGCGCTGCTGCCTTGGCGATCATCGTATCCGACCGCATGAAGGCGACAAGGCGTTGCACGGGTTCAGTGAAATAGGCGCGGCGGTCGATCAAAAGATCGAACCGCTCTTGCACCAGGGGCCGGAACACCAACCGAAACTGCCGCGCCATTGAGTCGATCCCCAAGGTCGCCTCTGCCTCACCCGCCGCTACGGCGGCGGCGGCGTCGCTCTCGGTATGCGCGGGACTGGCAGGCGTCAGGATGTCGCCGGGCACTAACCCGGACTCGGCCATCATTCGGTCAAACAGCGTCGTGGTGCCTGCCCCCTCTTGTCGCAGGATCACACGGCGACCCCGCAGATCGCTAAAACTCTGCACCAGATCGGCCACAGCGGGCGTCAGAATCAGACCGCGCATCCGTTCGGCCCAGCCGATCAGCACCGCATCGCGCAACCCACGCGCCTCTATGGCGGGAATGTTCCAGTCGTTATCGCCCGGAATATGCAGCCCTGTCAAAACCGCGCGCCCCTCGGCAAAGACCTCTAGCCCGTCATGGCTTCCGTTCCAAAGAGTGGCAAGGCCCGCACCACTCTCGCGCAGAGCCCAATCGAGCAACGGATCATGCGAACCGGTCACGAGCGCCATCCGCTCTGTCGGCAGCGTGACGCCAGT
Source organism: Roseovarius sp. BRH_c41 (assembly GCF_000961715.1). NCBI lineage: Bacteria > Pseudomonadati > Pseudomonadota > Alphaproteobacteria > Rhodobacterales > Roseobacteraceae > Roseovarius > Roseovarius sp. BRH_c41. Next base: position 93,271 of record NZ_LADY01000004.1, read on the forward strand.
ACCCTCAATCCAGCACATCAGTTCATTGTGTGGAAACAAGAGCTTGCCGGTGATCTTGCGATGCGGAATCTCGCCCGTGGCGACCATGTCGTAAACTCTGCGCTCTTTGACTCGCAAGAGGTCAGCAACCTCTTTGGTTGTCAGATAGGCGGGGATGTCATTGTCCATGAGTGAGTGTCGATCATGCATAAGGAATTCCAATGCTGCGTTCCTATCGCATCTCTGCGCGGAAATCAGCATCAAACGCATCCTTGTTTTGTCTTGTATTGTGACGCTTGCCGGAGCATCATATTCATAAATGCGAATAAATAAGGGAAGACGAAACCATGCATTTCAAGCGACGTCAAATCCTGGCTGCGATAGGTGCCACCACGCTTGTCGGCCTGCCGCGCCCCGGCTTTGCTGCGACCGAACTGACATTGGGCAGTGCTAAGATCACCACCCTCAGCGATGGCAATCTCGTGCTGCCGATGGCGTTTCTGTTGGGCAACCTGCCCGCTGCCGATGCCGCCCCTGTTCTGGCGCAGTACGGCATCACCGGTGACACGGTAGAGCCGCCTTGCAACCTGACACTGTTGCAGGATGGCGACCGAACGGTGCTCTTTGATGCCGGGTCCGGGTCTGGCTTCATGCCCACAGCGGGCAAGATCCTCGAGGCGCTCGATACCATTGGGGTCAGCGCCGATGCCATCACCCATGTGCTCTTTACCCATGCGCACCCCGATCACCTCTGGGGCGTGCTGGATGATTTCGACGATCCGGTGTTTGCCAATGCCAGCTATATGATCGGGCAGGCGGAATGGGAGTATTGGACCGATCCCGCCACGGTCGAGAGCATCGGCGCAGAGCGCGCCAGCTTTGCCGTGGGCGCGGCGCGGCGGCTGGCGGCGATTGAGGATCAGATGGAGTTCATCAGCGGCGGGCAAGAGGTGCTGCCGGGTATCCTCGCGCATGACACACCCGGCCACACGCCGGGGCATATCGCGTTTGAGGTTCGTCAAGGCACCGAGGCGGCGCTGGTGGTGGGCGATGCCATTGGCAACGGTCACCTGGCCTTTGCGCGGCCGGATTGGGCCAGCGGATCGGATCAGGATGCCGAAACCGGCATTGTCACGCGCACGCGGCTCTTGGACCAACTGGCGACCGATCAGATGGCCATGGTCGGCTTTCACCTGCCAGACGGCGGTCTGGGTCGGGTAGAGCGCGATGGCGATGCCTACCGTTTCGTGGCGGAGGCCTGAGATGCGGCGCGCAACTCTCGCCGTTCTGCTCTCTGCCGCCGGCTTGGCCTCGGCGAGCGAGGATATCCCCGACCAATATCCCGCATCGCTGCTCTACTCCAAGCCGGTCGAAGTGATCCCGCATGTCTGGTCCGCCATCGGCGCCACCGCCCCGCCGACCTATGAGAATGCCGGGCACAACAATAATCTCAGCTTCATTGTCACCGGGGACGGTGTGGTGGTGATCAATGGCGGGGCCTCTTATGGTCTGGCCAAGGCGCTGCACGCTGAAATCAAGGTGATCACGGATCAACCCGTCAAGCTGGTCTTTAATGAGAACGGTCAGGGTCATGCCATGCTGGGCAATTCCTATTGGGCCGAACAGGGCGTGCCGATCGTGGCGCATGAGGATGCCGCCGCCGAGTTCGAGAACCACGGCGGCAGCGATCTGGACACGGCGCAGCGTGTGACCAAGGAGGAGGCCGAAGGCACAAGCGTCGTGCTGCCGACAGAGACATTCAGCGACGCGTATCTCGTCGAGATGGGCGGTTTCCGGATCGAGGCGCGCTATCTGGGACCAGCCCATAGCGCGGGGGATATTGTCGTCTGGCTGCCAGATCAAAGACTTGTCATCTCGGGCGACATGGCGTTTCACGAACGCATGCTGCCGATTTTCCCCGACACGATCACGGCGGATTGGCTGGAAACTTGGGATAGCGCGTTCGAACCACTGGAAGCCAGCTATGTGATCCCCGGCCACGGCCATCCCACCAACATGGATCAGGTGCGCCGCTATACCAAAGGCTATCTGGAACATCTGCGCGCCCAGATCCGGGCGCATATCGATTCGGGCGGCGACCTAGCCGGGGCCTATTACGTCGACCAATCCGCCTATACCCATCTTGATACGTTCGAAGAGTTGGCCACCAAGAATGCGGGCCGGGTCTATGAGCAAATGGAATGGGAATAGCGCATTAGCAAACGGCCCCCACATCGCCTGTGGGGGCCTTCATGCTCAGTCCTTGACGAACATCTTGCGCGGGCGGTTGCAGAAGGTTTCTGCCGGGCCCGTGTCCTTGATCAGGATGGATTCGGTGATTTCCAGACCCCAGTCGGACATCCAGAGCCCCGGCATGAAATGGAATGTCATTCCCGGCTCCAGCACGGTTTCATCCTCGGACCGCAGGGAAATCGTGCGCTCGCCCCAATCGGGCGGATAGCTCAGACCGATGGGATAGCCACAGCGCGCGCCACGTTCAATGCCAGCACGCTCCAGCGGGGCGGCCAAAGCATTGGCGATGTCACAGGCGCGGTTGCCTGCCTTCGCGGCCTCTAGCCCTGCCTCCAGCCCCTCGATCAGCGCCTTTTCAGCATCAAGCAGGAACTGCGGCGGCTTGCCCAGAAACAGCGTGCGGCAGAAGGGCGCGTGATAGCGGCGGTAACAGCCCGAGATTTCAAAGAATGTCGCCTCTCCCGTGGCAAACTCGCGCCCGTTCCACGTCAGATGCGGCGCGGCGGCGTCTGACCCAGACGGCAAGAGCGGCACGATGGCCGGATAATCACCCCAAGCGCCCTCGACCCCACGGATGGCATCACGGAAAATCTCGGCCACGATCTCGTTCTTTGGGATGCCCGGTTCGACCCGCTCCATCAGCCCATCGGTGATCTTTTCCGAAATGAGCGCAGCCTTGCGCATAAAGCCAAGCTCTTCCTCGGATTTCACCGTCCGTTGCCAGTTCACCAGCGCGGTTGCGTCGAGAAAGGTCGCGTCGGGCAATTCCTCGCTCAGGGTCTGCATCGCCTTGGCGGAGAAATAGTAATTGTCCATTTCCACGCCAATGCGTTTATCGGCAAGGCCCATCCCCTTGAGCCGCTCTGCCAGATCCTGCATCGGATGGCGTTCGGTCGATTGCACGTAATTGTCGGCATAGCCGATCACCCGGTCATCTGTCATCCAGACGGTGCGCACGCCGCCATTGGCATCCTGATTGCGGCCCCACCAGATCGGGTCGGCCTCTGGAAAGACCAGCACGCCCTGATGCACATAGAAGGACCAGCCGTCATAGCCGGTCAGCCAATGCTGGTTTGACGGGTCGGTGACAAAGAGCGCGTCAAGGTCAAGCCGGGCCATGGCGGCGCGGGTTTTTTCCAACCGGCGCTGATACTCCTGAGCCGAGAAGGGCAGGTCTTTTTCAATCATGTCGGGGGTCCGTATCTAGAATGTCCCGGTCATACTTGGGGGTTTGTCTTGGGCTTGCCCCAAGAAATGCGCCCCGTTTTGTCGTTTTCAGACCATCTCGTGCCGCAGAGTTGACGCTAGGCTTGCCCCAACGCAAGCTGCGCGCGATCAGTTGATGGGAGAAAACAATGCAGCCTGTTCTGGCCGATATTCTTGCTGCGGCACAGGTGATTGCCGGTGTGGCAGACCGCACGCCGCTGGTGCCCTCGCCCTATATGAGTGGCGTTTCGGGCGCTGACTTCCTGCTCAAGCTGGAGAATATGCAACCCATCGGCGCCTTCAAACTGCGCGGCGCGCTCAATGCGGTGGCGGGGGCGCAGGATGCGGCGGGCGTCACCTGTTGCTCGACCGGCAACCATGGGCGCGGCGTCGCCTATGCCGCGCGGGCACGCGGTTTGCGGGCCGTGATCTGCATGTCGGACCTGGTGCCACAGGCCAAGGTGGATGGCATCCGCGCGCTGGGGGCGGAGGTGCGGATCATTGGACGCAGTCAGGATGCCGCCCAGGCCGAGGCCGAGCGGCTGGTTGCTGAGGAAGGGTTGACCGAAATCTCGCCCTTTGATGATCTGCGGGTGATCGCAGGTCAAGGCACCATCGGGCTGGAAACCCTAGCGGCGCGCCCGGATCTGGAAACGCTCCTCGTTCCCTTGTCTGGTGGGGGCCTTGCAGCGGGGGTGGCGCTGGCCGCCAAGACGATCAAACCCACCCTGCGCGTGATTGGGATTAGCATGGACCGGGGGGCCGCGATGTATGAAAGCATCCGCGCAGGTCACCCCGTTGAGGTTGAAGAGGTGCCAAGCCTTGCCGATAGCCTTGGCGGTGGGATTGGCATGGCGAACCGTCTCAGCTTTGCCATGTGCCGCGAGTTGCTGGAGGAGGTGATCCTCGTGAGCGAAGAAGAGATTTATCACGCGATGCAGGTGCTCTATTACGAGGATCGGATCGTGGCAGAGGGGGCTTGCGTCGTGGGCCTTGCCGCGGTGCTGAGTGGCAAGGTTGCGCCCAAAGGGCCAACGGCCACCATCATCACGGGCCGCAACCTTGACATGGCGCTCTTTACCAAGGTGATAACCGGGCAGACCGTGATTTTGGGCGACAAGGTGATTGAGGGCAAACCCTATGACACATGATATAAGGATCGTGACAGAGGCCGAGTTGCGCGGAGCGATCAAGCTCGACCGCGAGACAGTCAAGGTGATCGAGAGCGCCTTTGCCGCGCTCTCGGATGGCGGCGTTGTGATGCCGCCGGTGATGTCGATGGATTTGGCAGATGTGCATGGCGAGGTGGATGTCAAAACCGCCTATATTCCCGGCTTTGATGGCTTTGCAATCAAGGTCAGTCCGGGTTTTTTCGACAATCCCAAGCTGGGTCTGCCCAGCCTCAACGGGTTGATGATCCTCTTTTCGGCCAAGACCGGGCTGGTCGAGGCGGTGTTTCTCGACAATGGCTATCTGACCGATCTGCGCACGGCGGCTGCGGGAGCGGTGGCGGCGCAGCATCTCGCCCCCGAGGTGGTTCATACGGCGGGCATCATCGGCACTGGCGTTCAGGCACGGCTCCAGGCGCGGGCGGCGCGGTTGGTGCGCCCCTATGACCGGCTGCTCATCTGGGGGCGTGATGTTGACCGCGCGCGCGCCTGCGCGGCCGATCTGGCGGACCTCAAATGCGATATTCGCGTGATGGACAATCCCGCAGATGTAGTGTTGGCGAGCCAGTTGGTGATCACCACGACTCCGGCGCAGACCCCGGTGATCGAGTCGAAATGGCTGCATCCCGAATTGCATATCACCGCCATGGGCTCTGATCAGGCGGGCAAGAATGAGATTGACCCGCAGGCCCTGATCAAGGCCGACCTTTACGTCGCCGACCGTGCGACGCAGGTCGAAAAACTGGGCGAGCTGCGCAGCGCGATCGAGGCCGGGATATGGACCAAGGGCGCGCCGGTCGAGTTGGGGGATGTGATCCGCGGTCGGGCGCGCGGGCGCAAGAGCGATGCCGAAATCACCATTTGCGATCTGACCGGCACAGGCGTGCAGGATACTGCGATTGCCACTCATGTCATGGACCGTCTCAAGGGACGTGACGTGGGCACGGTGATCCCTGCATGAAGCTGGATGCGCGCGATCTCGATATCCTGCGGGTGCTGGCCGATGAGGGCCGCATCACCAAGGCCGATCTGGCGGCGCGCGTCGGTCTCTCGGCCAGCCCCTGTTGGGAGCGTTTGAAGCGTCTGGAAGAGGCGGGTCTGATCGAGGGCTATAACGCCCGGATCGCTCTCAAGAAGTTGGGGTCGCATGTGACGGTCTTTGTTGCGGTGGAACTGGCGGATCACACGCCCGCCTCGTTTCGCGCCTTTGAAGACAGTGTGCAGCGCTATGGCGAGGTGACGGCCTGTTGGGCGTTGGGGGGCGGGTTTGACTATCTGATGCAGATCGTGACCCGTGACATCGACGCTTATCAGCGGCTGATTGATCAGATGCTGGAGGCCCGGATCGGACTGGCACGGTATTTCACCTATATTGTGACCAAGCCGGTCAAATCCCTGCGCCTGCCACCGCTCGAGATATTTTTCGAATGAAACATCTGCGCTTTGGCGGTTCCGCAGACGAATAATCTGCAAAACTGTGAAACTTCAGCCCCACATGGTGGCAATCACAGGACATTCTTTGGCGCAAAAGGAGCGCCTTCATGTCCGACTCAGCCATCTGGACCCGCAACGGGATCACCGACACACGCCTCGTGCGCAGCTTTGCCTATGTGAATGGCAAATGGGTGGGCGGTGACCACACTGCTACGCTTCCCGTCACCAATCCCGCCGATGGCCGTGCGCTGGGCGATGTGGCGAGCCTCAGTGCAGATCAGGCACATGCGGCGGTGGATGCGGCGGAGGCGGCGTTTCAAATGTGGTCTCTGACCCTGCCGCAAGACCGCTCTGTGCTGCTACGGCGGTGGTTCGATCTGATGATCGAGCATCGCGAAGACCTCGCGCGGATCATGGTGCTGGAACAGGGCAAACCCCTCAGTGAGGCGCGCGGCGAGATCAGCTATGCGGCGAGTTTCGTGGAATACTACGCCGAAGAGGCCAAACGCCCCAATATCGAGGGGGTTACAAGCCATCTGCCCGATGCCGAGGTGGAATTGTGGTTGGAGCCCGTGGGCGTGGCGGCCCTCATCACCCCGTGGAATTTCCCCGCAGCGATGCTCACGCGCAAGGCGGCGGCGGCGATGGCGGCCGGCTGCACGGTCGTTGCGCACCCGAGCAGTGAGACACCCTATTCGGCACTGGCCTTGGCGGAACTGGCCGAGCGCGCGGGCATCCCAGCGGGTGTGTTCAACGTCGTTACAGGCCGCGCGGCGACGGTGGTGGAACCCTGGACGCAAGACGCCCGCGTGCGCGTCCTGAGTTTCACCGGCTCCACCAATATCGGGCAGTTGCTCTATCGCCAATGCGCCGGGACGGTCAAGAAACTGGTGCTGGAACTGGGCGGCCACGCGCCGGTGATCGTGTTCAAGAATGCCGATCTGGAAACGGCAGTGACGGAATCGATCAAGGCGAAATTCGCCACCTCGGGGCAGGATTGTCTGGGCGCGAACCGGATTTACGTGGAGCGGCCCGTCTATGACGCTTTTTGCCGTCGCTTTGTCGAACAGACGCAGAAACTGACCCTCGGGCGCGGCATGGATGATCCCGATATCGGGCCGTTGATGAACGAGAGCGCGGTCAGAAAGCAGGAAGAGCATGTATCCGATGCCCTGACCCATGGCGCAACGCTCGCCTGCGGCGGTCAACGCGACGACCTTGGGCCGCTTTTTTATCAACCTACGGTTCTGATTGATGTGCCCGACGACGCAGCGATCATGCGCGACGAGACCTTTGGCCCAGTGGCGGCAATCGCGCCCTTTGACACCGAAGAAGAAGTGGTGGCCCGTGCCAATGCCACGGAATACGGTCTCATAGCCTATCTGCATTGCCATGATCCGCGTCGCATCTACCGGATGACGCGGGCGCTGCAATTCGGCATGGTCGCGGTCAACCGCACCAAGGTGACCGGCGCACCGATTCCCTTTGGCGGGGTCAAGCAATCGGGTCTGGGCCGCGAAGGGGCGCGGCGCGGCATGGAGGAATTCATGGAAATCAAGTATGTCTGCCGCGATTGGGCGTGACGGTGGGGATTTGAGTATTTTTGGAACGATGAAGCTGGGGGCGTGCCCCCGATGAAAGGAAACACGATGCTGCGCAACGACCAACTCGATCAATGGGATCGCGAGAATTTCTTTCACCCTTCCACGCATCTGGCGCAATTCGCCCGTGGCGAGGCGCCGAACCGGGTGATCAAAGGCGGGCAGGGCTGTCATATCGAGGATCGTGACGGCAATCGCTTTCTCGATGCCTTCGCAGGGCTATATTGCGTCAACGTCGGCTATGGCCGCCAAGAGATTGCCGAGGCGATTGCCACGCAAGCGCGCGAACTTGCCTATTACCACGCCTATGTGGGTCACGGCACAGAGGCGTCGATCACTCTTAGCAAAATGATCATGGACCGCGCGCCCAAGGGCATGAGCAAGGTCTATTTCGGGATGTCGGGCTCTGACGCCAATGAAACCAACATCAAGCTGATCTGGTATTACAACAACATCCTCGGGCGGCCCGAGAAGAAAAAGATCATCAGCCGTTGGCGGGGCTACCACGGCTCGGGACTGATGACCGGTTCGCTCACCGGGTTGGAGCTCTTTCACAAGAAATTCGACCTGCCGTTGGCGCAGGTTGTCCATACCGAAGCCCCCTATTATTTCCGCCGCGCCAATCTGGATCAGACCGAGGAGCAGTTCTCGGCGCATTGCGCCGCAGAACTGGAGGCGCTGATCGAACGCGAAGGTGCGGATACCATCGCCGCCTTCATCGGCGAGCCGGTGCTCGGCACAGGCGGCATCGTGCCGCCCCCCGCTGGCTATTGGGCGGCCATTCAAGAGGTGCTGAAAAAGCATGACATCCTGTTGATTGCCGATGAGGTGGTCACGGGCTTTGGTCGTCTGGGCACCATGTTCGGTTCGGATCATTATGGCATGACGCCGGATCTGATCACCATCGCCAAAGGCCTCACAAGCGCCTACGCGCCGCTCTCGGGCAGCATCGTCAGCGACCGCATGTGGAAGGTGCTGGAGCAGGGCACGGACGAAAATGGCCCCATTGGCCATGGCTGGACCTATTCGGCGCATCCCATCGGGGCGGCGGCGGGGGTGGCCAACCTCAAGCTGCTCGATGATCTGGACCTGATCGCCAATAACCGCGATGTGGGCGGCTATCTCAATCGTGGCATGGCCGAGGCGCTGGGCGCGCATGCGCATGTGGGCGAGGTCCGGGGCGAGGGGATGCTCTGTGCCGTCGAATTCGTCAAGGATCGCGACAATCGGGAATTCTATGATGCCGCCGACAAGGTGGGCCCACAGATTTCCGCCGCTCTGGCGGCCACGGGTGTCATCGCGAGGGCCATGCCGCAGGGGGACATTCTGGGCTTTGCTCCGCCCTTCTGTCTCACGCAATCCGAAGCGGACGAGGTGATTCACAAAACTACAAAAGCCGTGAAATCAGTCTTGGGATAGGCCAATACGCTATAAAACCTTTGCCGAGGCTCGCGTTAAAGCGGAGCGTGCCCCGGCGATTTGCAGGAAATTTGACTTATCTTGCTTGACTTGCAGGCGATTTGACCTGCGCGCGTCGGATTCGGGAAAAAAGTGCCGCAATCCGCTTGCATGATTAGGCCATTGACGTTTTAGTTTTCCCCGAACGCGGGGCAAACGCCCGCGACGATAAAAAAGATAGGGAGCCGACCTTGGCAGATACCGGGAACAACGATGCGTTCGTTGCGTTTGAACGTGTTCAAAAGAGCTACGACGGCGAAACTCTGGTTGTCAAAGATCTGAACCTGAGCATGCCCAAGGGCGAGTTCTTGACCATGCTGGGGCCGTCCGGGTCGGGCAAAACGACCTGCCTTATGATGCTGGCCGGATTTGAAACCGCCACGCATGGTGAGATCAAGCTCGATGGCATCAGCATCAACAACATCCCGCCACATAAACGCGGCATCGGCATGGTGTTCCAGAACTACGCCCTCTTTCCCCATATGACGATCGCCGAGAATCTCAGCTTTCCGCTTGAGGTGCGCAAGATCGGCAAATCCGACCGCGAGGCCAAGGTCAAGCGTGCGCTCGAAATGGTCGAGATGGGGGCCTTTGGCGGTCGTCGCCCTGCGCAACTTTCGGGTGGGCAGCAACAGCGGGTTGCCCTTGCACGCGCGCTGGTGTTCGAGCCAGAATTGGTTTTGATGGATGAGCCCCTGGGCGCGCTCGACAAGCAATTGCGCGAAAAGATGCAGTTCGAGATCACCCATCTGGCGCATAGTCTGGGAATCACGACGGTTTATGTGACCCATGACCAAACCGAGGCGCTGACCATGTCGGACCGCGTTGCAGTATTCAACGATGGCCGCATTCAACAGATCGCACCGCCGGATCAGCTCTACGAGAGCCCGCAAAACAGCTTTGTTGCGCAGTTCATTGGCGAGAACAACACGCTGCAAGGCAAGATAAAAGAGATCAGGGGCGGCATCGCCGTGGTTCAGCTCGATAATGGCGACCTGATTGATGCCAAGCCGGTCAATGTCGAGAAACCGGGCGACCGCACGCTGATTTCGATCCGCCCCGAGCGGGTGGAATTCAACCGGGACCGGCTCAAGCCGGATGCCCATACGCTCAAGGCGGAAGTGTTGGAATTCATCTACATGGGTGATATTTTCAGAACACGGCTTCGGGTGGCGGGCACGGATGATTTCATTATCAAAACCAGAAATGCCCCCGACCAACGCCGTCTGCAACCGGGCGAGCAGATCGAGATCGGTTGGCTTCCCGAGGATTGCCGCGCGCTCGACGCGCCCCAAGTATAAGTATATTCGCGCCGGTCGCGGTATCGGTGCGAGTGCAGCAAGGCCCTCGACGTTCTACCCGTAGCGCAGGGCCCAACCATCCAAAAACGGGAACAAACTGGGAGTATGTTTATGAAACTCACGAAAACCCTGCTCGCGACCACGGCTCTGACCGTCGCTGCGGGCACCGCAGTGACCGCGCAGGACATGGCCAATAGCATGACCATCGTCAGCTGGGGCGGCGCCTATCAGGACAGCCAGGACAAGGCCTATGTACAGCCCTACCTTGCTGCGAATTCCGGCGTAACCGCCACTTGGGACGAAAGCTCGGCCGAGGCTGTGGCCAAACTGCGTGCCATGAACGAAGCTGGCAACGTGACCTGGGATCTGGTTGATGTCGTGGCCTCTGACGCAATGCGCCTCTGTGACGAGGGTCTCGCCCTCGAGCTTGATCACGACGAGGTTCTGGCCGCCGCGCCCGATGGCACCTCTGCCAGCGACGATTTCGGTGATCTGATTGTCAGCGATTGTTTCGTGCCGCAGATCGTCTACTCGACGACCTTCGGGTATCGCACCGACATGGTTCCCGAGGGCGTAGAGCCTCCGAGCACCGTCTGCGACGTCTTCGATCTGGCAAAATACCCCGGCAAGCGTTCGCTGCAGAAGCGTCCGATCGACAACATGGAATGGGCACTCTATTGCGACGGCGTCGCCAAGGACGAGATCTATGACGTTCTCGGCACCGAAGAGGGCGTTGACCGCGCCCTTGCCAAGCTCGACACGATCAAGGATCAGGTTGTCTGGTGGTCTGCCGGTGCCGAAACCCCGCAGCTTCTGGCCGATGGCGAAGTCTTCATGGGCTCCACCTTCAATGGTCGTCTGTTCTCGGCGATTGCCGAACAGAACCAACCGATCGCGATGATGTGGGACATGCAGTCCTTTGACCTCGATGGCTGGATCGTTCCCGCTGGTCTGCCCGCAGATCGTCTTGCGCGCGTGATGGACTTCCTCAAGTTCGCCACCGACACACAGCGTCTGGCCGATCAGGCTGCTTACATCTCCTACGGTCCGGCGCGTGCGTCTTCGGCACCATTGGTGGGCAAGCATGCCGATCTCGGTATCGACATGGCACCGCATATGCCGACCGATCCGGCCAATGCAGGCAACGTCCACATCTATGACTACGAATGGTGGGCAGACAACCGCGACGATCTGGACGCCAAGTTCCAGTCGTGGCTGGCTCAGTAAACACTGCTGACACAAAATGGTGGGGCCGATTACGGCCCCACCTCTCCTCTGACCGGGCGCAAGACCCGGCCTGTATAACCAGATTTGTTCGACGGGGATGACATGAGCGATACCACCCAGACCGGCCCGATGCTTGCCGCGGATGGCACGCCGCTAAAACGCAGCTTACGCCGCGCGCTCCGGGCGCAGAAGATGCGGGCGCTTGCCCTGATCGCTCCCCTATTGATCTTTGTGCTTCTGACCTTCATCGCGCCGATTGTGGATATGCTGTTCCGCTCGGTCGAGAATCAGATCGTCGGCAATACCCTCCCCATGACGGTCGAGGAGCTGCGCGATTGGGATGCCGCCGACACCCCCGATGAACAGGTGTTCCGCGCATTGTTCTTTGATCTCTTTCTTGCAGCCGAGGCCAAGGAACACACCAAGCTGGGCAGCCGCCTGAACTATGAGGAAAGCGGTATTTCGTCGCTGTTCCGCACATCGGGTCGCGACGTTGCCGACATCGGCGAAGTGTTTCAGGACGCGTTGGAAGAGATTGATCCCGCCTTTGAAGAGGCGCAGGTCTGGGCTGAGATGATGTCAGGTGGCGCTGGCGCAGAGGCCAACACCCGCCTTCTGTCGAATCAGATCGGGCGGCTCGAACAACTCGAGTCCTCGGCGTTCAACGGGGATATAGGGTTTGTTCCCGGCGCGGAGATTTCCGAAATCCTGCCCAACACGGCGCGCGCCTATGCGGCCTTCGCAGGCTTTACGTATTTCGTAGATGGCGATGTTGTCGCCGAAGAAGAGCCATGGGAGGCCGTTTATGCCGCCCTTGCGGTCGATCTCGAAGACCCGGCCACGGCAACAGCACTTGCCTCCTATTCCGGTCCCTCCGCCGATATGCTGCGCGCAGCCGCCGCCGCCGAATTGCCGTCGATCGATATGAAGGCCGCGATGATCGACTCCAACAAGGATTGGGCAAGACCCAACTTCTGGGAGACGATCCAGACCTATTCGCCGCCCTACACCACCGGCTATTTCCTCAATGCCGTGGATATGGAAAAGACGCCCAACGGCATCGCCCTGCGCAGCGAGGATGAGCGGATCTATGGCATCCTCTTCAAGCGCACGATGTTCATGTCGCTGATGATCACCTTTAGCTGCGTGGCGCTGGGGTATCCGATTGCTTGGCTTTTGGCCAATCTGCCATCGCGAACGTCAAACCTGTTGATGATTTTGGTCCTTTTGCCCTTCTGGACCTCGCTTTTGGTGCGTACCAGCGCGTGGAAGGTGATGTTGCAACAACAGGGTGTCATCAACGACGTTCTGGTTTGGCTTGGGCTTGTCGCGGATGAAAGCCGTCTGGTGATGATCAACAATCAATTCGGCACCATCGTGGCGATGACCCACATCCTGCTGCCTTTCATGATCCTGCCGATGTATTCGGTGATGCAGACCATCCCGCAGACCTATCTGCGGGCGGCCAAATCCCTCGGCGCGACCAATTGGACAGCCTTCTGGCGGGTCTATTTCCCACAGTCGGTGCCCGGTATCGGCGCGGGCTCGATCCTCGTGTTCATCCTTGCCATCGGGTATTACATCACACCCGAGATTGTCGGCGGGACGACGGGGACTTTCATCTCGAACCGGATCGCCTATCACATCTCGTCCTCTCTCAACTGGGGACTGGCGGCGGCGTTGGGCACGATCCTGCTGGCGGTCGTCCTGCTCCTCTACTGGGCCTATGACAAGATCGTCGGCATCGACAACGTGAAGCTGGGGTAAATGACATGAACGGATTTACACTCACACCGGTCGAGACCAAGCCGCTCTCCTTTGCCCTTCCGGTGATCGGTGCAGCAGGTGGCTTTGCCGGACTTTTCGTAGGCACCGCGCATGGGTCCGGCGCGATGGGCATCGTCATCGGGGCGGTGGCCCTGATCCTTTTGGCCTATCTCGCTCTGGTGGTCTTTGGGTTGGGACAGGAGAAAGTCACCCGTTGGGGTATTTTTGCACTGTTTGTGATCACCGGCTTTTTGTTGGCGGCCCTTCCTGGCATCGTGCTGGGAGTGCTCTCTGGCCTCTTCTTCTCGTGGTTCATCTTCTGGATCGGCGAGGGGCGGTATCGCGCGAATCTGGCCCCCTACCTAACCAGCGGTCAGGTGCTCTGGCACTACACATTCCGAGTGATCTGCGGCGCGATCTTTGTGTTTCTGATCACGCCCATTCTGGTGGTCATGCCGCTCAGCTTCAATGCGCAGAATTTCTTTACGTTCACGCCAGAAATGCTGCGGTTTGATCCGGCAGGCTACAGTCTCAAGCATTATCAGGATTTCTTCACCTCAAGTGGCTGGCAGCAGGCGCTGCGTAATTCTCTAGCGATTGCGCCAGTCGCGACGCTGCTTTCGGTCAGCTTTGGCACCTTGGCGGCGATTGGCCTGAGTTCCGAACATGTACCCTTCCGTCGCGCGATCATGGCGATCCTGATCTCTCCGATGATCGTGCCGCTGATCATCTCGGCGGCGGGGATGTATTTCTTCTATAGCCGGATCGGCCTGCAAGGCACCTATTTCGGGGTTGTGCTGGCCCATGCCGCGCTTGGCATTCCCTTTGTCATCATCACGGTGACGGCGACCTTGGTGGGCTTTGACCGCTCGCTCACACGCGCTGCGGCCAATATGGGCGCTGATCCGGTCACCACGTTCTTTCGGGTGCAGATGCCGCTTATCCTTCCCGGTGTGATTTCGGGCGGCCTCTTCGCCTTCATCACCTCGTTTGATGAGGTGGTTGTCGTGCTTTTCGTCGGCTCTGCCAATCAGCAAACCCTGCCTTGGCGGATGTTCACCGGCCTGCGCGAGCAGATCAGCCCAACCATTCTGGCGGTGGCCACGATCCTCGTGGTGATCTCGATCGCCTTGCTGACGACGCTGGAATATCTGCGTCGGCGCTCCGAGCGTCTGCGCGGCATGAGCCCGGGCTGAGGTGACACGCGTCTGACGCAGCGTCGTGCTTTGGTTGGGTCCTAACCTTGGCATAGCGTGACGCAGCAGAGGGCAGCAGGCTATGATCTATGACTATATCATCGTCGGTGGGGGCTCGGCAGGCGCAGTCTTGGCGGCCCGCCTGAGCGAAGACCCCGGCATCACCGTCTGTCTAGTCGAGGCTGGCGGTGACGGGCGCGATATCTTCATCCGCGCGCCGGGGCTGGTGGCGGCGATGGTTTCGGGGCGTCCGAAAATCAACAACTGGGCGCTCACGACGGTGCCGCAGGCTGGCTTGAACGGGCGGCGCGGGTTTCAGCCGCGTGGTCGCGCCCTTGGCGGCTCGAGTGCGATAAATGCCATGCTCTATGCGCGCGGGCATCCCGGCGATTACGATGAATGGGCGGATCTGGGCTGTGATGGCTGGGATTGGAAGAGCGTGTTGCCGTGGTTCATCGCCACAGAGCGCAACGCACAGCATGGCGGTGGCTTGCATGGCCAGTCAGGCCCCTTGCAGGTCACCGATCAAAGCGCACCGCGCGGCATATCCGAGGCATTCGTCACGGCCTGCGAGAGCGTGCAAATCCCCCGCAACGCGGATTTCAACGGCCCTCAACAAGAGGGCGCGGGCCATTATCAGGTCACGCAATTCTTTGACGGGCCACAGCGCGGTGAACGCTGTTCTGCTGCTGCCGCCTATCTCTTTCCCGCGATGACACGTCCCAATCTGACGGTGATGACCGGCACCATGGCCGAGCGCGTGCTCTTTGACGGCAAACGCACAACCGGCCTGCGCTATCGTCATCGGGGCCGTGTACAAGAGCTGCACGCAAGACGCGAGGTGATCCTCAGCGGTGGGGCCTTTGGCTCGCCGCAGCTTCTGATGCTCTCGGGCATCGGCCCGGCAGAGGCGTTACAGGCGCATGGTATCGCTCCGGTGCAGGACCTGCCCGGCGTGGGTGAGAACCTGCAAGATCATCTGGATTACATTCTGGCCGAGACGTCAAAGCGCGATGATGTCGTCAGCCTTGGTCCCAAAGGTCTATGGCAGCTGGGCAAGGCGGCGCTGCACTGGCGCAAGACGGGCACAGGCCAGTTCGCCACGCCCTATGCCGAGGCAGGCGCGTTCCTGCGCTCCTCTGCCAGCGTGACACGCCCGGACCTGCAACTGCATTTCGTGATTGGCATTGTCGAGGACCACATGCGCACCCTGCATTTCAGACCGGGTTACTCCTGTCACATCTGCGTGCTGCGGCCCCATAGCCGGGGGCGCGTCACGCTGCGCTCTGCGCGCGCCTCTGACGCCCCGGTGATTGATCCGGCCTTCCTCAGCGATGACCGTGATCTGGCGCTGATGATGCGCGGTGCGCGGCAGATGGATGCGATCCTGCGCGCGCCTGCGTTTGATCCATGGCGCAAAGAGCGGCTGCATCCGCACGACTGGTCCGATGCGGCGCTCGAGGCCGATATCCGCGCCCGCGCCGACACAATCTATCATCCGGTCGGCACCTGCGCGATGGGGCGTGGGGATATGGCGGTGGTTGATCGCTCGGGCTGCGTGCACGGGGTTGAGGGCTTGCGCGTCGTCGATGCCTCGATCATGCCGCGCCTTATCGGCGGCAATACCAATGCACCAACCTTGATGATCGCCGAGAAAATCGCCGCAGAAATACGAGGGATCAGCGCGGAGCGTCAGGCGCGATAGCGCGCCAGAAACATCTCGACCGCGCCGTTGACGACGCGCTCCACATCCGCGTCTGTCGCCCCATCGCACATACCGCAGAGGCTCCGAATAAAGAGATCGCCCTTGCACAGCTCCCCAAACTGATTGGCGGCAAGATCCATGTCGTCGATCTTCAATATCCCGGCCTCGACATAGGGCCGCAGGACTTTGCTCAGGCGCTCACGCACCAGATCCGGACCCGAGGCAAAGAACCGTCGCCCCAACTCCGGAAAGCGATGCGATTCCGCGACACAGATGCGAAACACCTGCTGGCCAAAATCCGACAGGAAAAAGCGTAATATCCGTGTGCCCGCCTCACGCAGCACATGTTCAATTGTCGCCCCCTTGCCGATCACCGCAAGCGCCTCTTCGGCCTGCCGGTTGCACTCGAGCCGCGCCACTTCAGAAAACAGCAGCCGCTTGTCGGGGAAATAGCTGTAAAGCGTCGCCTTGGAGACCTGTGCCTCACGCGCGATTTCATCGACGCTGGCCCCTTCGAAACCATCCCGCATGAAGATCCGGCGCGCTCCTTCGAGCACTTGATCGAACTTGCGACCCTTCTTGATTTCAACGGCGGGAGCCGACATCCAAACCCTCCCCATAGGTCGAGCCAGTGTAGTCGGCTCCGCCCTCCAACCGCAAGCACATCTGCGCGAGCGGTCAGAGGATGGGCCGCTTGGGCCTTGCGGCATCGATCTACTGATTGATGCCACTGGTGCCTTGCGTCACCGGCGCAGGGGTCGGTTCGGGAAAGCTCAATGAGGGCGTCAGGCTGCTCATGTCAAAGCTCAAGGCCAACGTCGGGCTGGCAATGAGGCTGATAGAGAGAGCGAGTGCAGTCAGTGCGTGTTTCATGTCAAACTCCATAACTGAACTAATCTGTTCAGACCCATAACTAAACAGTTCGGTTTAGAAATCAAGTAAAAAATGAACCGATCGGTTTACTTATTTGAGAGGCATTACGCCGCTTTGCGCTTGCTCTGCCGCGCGGCTAGACTAGTTTAGAATTATTCTAAAAGAGGTGTTCCATGATTCCCGGCATGACATCGCGCCGTCGTTTCCGTGACCTGTCCGAGCAAGAGATCCTTGCTCTGGCTATTTCGTCCGAAGAGGATGACGCGCGCATCTACCGCTCCTATGCGGAAATGCTCCGTGCTGATTTCCCAGACACGGCTGCCATTTTCGATGGCATGGCCGTCGAAGAGGACGGCCACCGCGCACGGTTGATCGACCTGCATCGCACCCGCTTTGGCGAGGTGATCCCGCTGATCCGTCGCGAACATGTGGCGGGGTTCTATGCCCGTCGCCCCGTATGGCTGATCGAGAACCTTGGGATCGAGCGCATTCGCGACGAGGCCGAGGCGATGGAGCGCGACGCCGGGGCGTTCTATCTCAAGGCAGCACAGCGCACGACTGACGCCACCACCCGCAAACTTCTGGGTGATCTGGCGGCGGCAGAGGCAGGCCACCAAACCCGCGCCGAAGAATTGGAGACAGAACACCTCAATGCAGATGCCCGCGACGCTGAGGATCGCACCGCCAAGCGGCAGTTCCTTCTGACATGGATACAGCCGGGGCTTGCGGGGCTGATGGATGGTTCTGTTTCGACCCTCGCCCCGATCTTTGCCACCGCTTTTGCCACGCAAGATACATGGACAACCTTTCTGGTCGGTCTTGCGGCCAGCGTGGGCGCAGGCATCTCGATGGGCTTTACCGAGGCCGCCAGCGACGACGGAGAGCTTTCAGGGCGCGGCAGCCCGATCAAGCGCGGATTTGCCTCCGGCATCATGACGACGGTGGGCGGCCTCGGCCATGCGCTGCCCTATCTTATCCCGGATTTCTGGACTGCGACGATCATCGCCTTTGTCGTGGTCTTTGTCGAACTTTGGGCTATTGCCTGGATTCAGAACAAATACATGGAAACCCCGTTCTTTCGCGCGGCGTTTCAGGTGGTCTTGGGCGGGGCACTGGTCTTTGCCGCCGGCGTGTTGATCGGCAGTGGCTAAACCTTAGTCGCCATTCTCAAATCCACCGGGATAACTCGGCGGGTTCTGATCTTCGGTCGTGATTTGGACAGAGTTTTGCGTCCTAAGATCCTGGAGAAATTGCCTGACTTCAGCCTCGCAGAGAGGCTGAGCTGGCGAGCAGCTTATACGGACCCCACTCACAGTGACGTAATATTGCGATGTCCCGCCGGGCCCATAAGATGCCGGTTGATAGACGTCTTCGAATGGATAGCTCTTGCCATCGACCGAAATGGTTCCTTTGTGCACAACCGGGTCAAGCGCACATGCACCAAGGGCCAGACCGGCCGAGAGAGCGAATAATCTTGAATTGCCAAACATTGATTTTCCCCAAAACAGATAAATGGCCCGGTTTCATTCAGGGCCGACTGGTTTCTGGTCAGGGTTGGAAAACGTCAATTATTGTTATGATATCATTACCTTGGCCAGATTTTCGAATGAACAATCAGATATGTCCTATGCATGATGATAGCAAAAGCGGTGGATAGAAAAAAGAAATCATATCCGCGCCGGTCGATACCGCAGGGCCAGATTGGCAAAGCGCCCAATCAGCCCCGCTCAGCTATCTAATTCATGCGGGTTTTCACAGTTGCGATTGACCCTGCCCTTCGGCCTGTCTACCAAACCGGCATGCTGAGCATCTTTCTCCAGACCCTACCTTTCTTCATGATCATCGGGCTTGGATATGGTGCCGGGCGGACCGGGTTTTTCCCCGAGGCGGCGACCGCATGGCTCACGAAATTCGTGTTCTACTTTGCTCTCTCTGCCATGCTCTTTCGCTTTTCGGCAAACCTGACCCTATCCGAGGTGCTGGATTGGAATTTTGTGCTGGCCTATCTCTGGGCCACCGCGTTTGTCTACGGCATCGCCACGCTGGTGGCGATCCTGCGCCGCGTGAAACTCGAGGAAGTCGCCATCGAGGCGCAATGCGCAGTGATCGGCAATGTGGGATTTCTGGGCGTGCCGATGCTGGCCATGCTGATGGGCGAGGCGGCGATTGGCTGGGTGATGATCGTGCTGGCGGTGGATCTCATCGTGTTCGGCTCGCTGGTGGTGATCCTGATCACCGGATCACGCGATGGGCGGCTCAGTCTGGGAATTCTGCGCACGGTGGGCATGGGTCTCTTGAAAAACCCTATGATCGTGTCGATCGTTCTGGGCCTGACATGGTCCGGCCTGCGGTTGCCAATCCCGGACCCGATCAACGATTTCGTGCGCATTCTCGGCGGGGCTGCCACCCCCGGCGCGCTCTTTGCCATCGGCGCGTCGCTGGCCTCGAAATCCGCAGAGCGGCCGTATATCGCGGGCTGGCTCTCGTTCTGCAAACTGGTGCTGCACCCGATTTTCGTGGCCTTTGCCGTGCTCGTGCTCTTTACAGTCGAGCCCTACGCAGGGGCCGTGATGATCGCCGCCTCCAGCCTGCCCGTCGCGGGTAATGTGTTTATGCTGGCCCAACATTACGGGGTCGCGCCCAAACGGGTCTCGTCCTCAATCCTGATTTCCACCGGAGCGGCAATCGTGACAGTGTCGCTTGTGATCGGCTGGGTGAACCAGCTTTACTGAACAGTCATCTTGACGTGAGAGGAGAACACTATGGAAACGGTTTCTGAAAACACCTGTTTTGGCGGCACCCAGGGCGTCTATACCCATGCCTCCGATGTCTGCGGCGGGGATATGACCTTTGGCCTCTTCCTGCCCGCCGAGGCACAGGATGGCCCGGTCCCGGTGCTGTGGTATCTCTCGGGCCTGACCTGCACGCATGAAAATGCGATGGTCAAGGCTGGCGCGCAGGGCTGGGCGGCGGAACAGGGCATCGCGCTGGTGTTTCCCGACACGTCGCCCCGTGGCGACGGCGTGGCCAATGACGAGGCCTTTGATCTGGGGCAGGGGGCCGGGTTCTACGTAAACGCCACACAATCCCCTTGGGCGCCGCATTTCCGCATGTGGGATTATGTCGCCACGGAACTGCCCGCGCTGATCGGTGAAAATTTTGCCGTCGACATGGACCGGCAGGCCATTACGGGGCATTCCATGGGCGGGCATGGCGCATTGACGCTGGCCATGTCCCTGCCGGGACGGTTCCGGTCCGTGTCGGCCTTTTCCCCGATCTGCAACCCCACCAACAGTGACTGGGGCCGCAAGCAATTCACGGCCTATCTCGGTGCGGACGAATCCGCTTGGGCGGCGCATGACGCCAGCCTTTTGATGGCAGAGCGCGGCTTTGACGGGCCGGTTCTGGTGGATACCGGCACCAAGGATCAATTCCTCGATCTCCTGCGCCCCGAAACGCTGGCCCATGCCATGACCGCCCGCCGCCAAGAGGGCACGTTCCGGATGCAAAAGGGCTATGATCACAGCTATTTCTTCATCTCGACCTTCATGGAGGATCACGTGACCTTCCATGCCGAGGCGCTCTATGCGGATTAAGACATGAGCCATTATGATCTGATCATCGTTGGCAGCGGTCCCGCAGGTCGGGCCGCTGCCATTCAGGCGGGCAAACTGAAACGCCGCGTGCTGGTGATCGACCGCAAGGACCGGCTGGGCGGCGTGTCCGTCCACACCGGCACGATCCCGTCCAAGACGCTGCGCGAGACCGTGCTCAACCTCTCGGGCTGGCGCGAGCGCAGCTTTTATGGTCGCTCTTACCGGGTCAAAGACAACATCGCCGCAGAGGATCTCAAGGCGCGGCTGCACATGACGCTCGACCACGAAGTTGACGTGCTCGAACATCAGTTCAATCGCAACCATGTCGATACGCTGCACGGCATGGCCCGGTTTGTGGATGACAAGACCATCGAGGTCGCGACCGAGGCGGGCGAAGTCACACGCCTGACCGCCGACCGCTTTCTGATCTCGACCGGGACCAAGACCTATCGCCCCGAGAATGTCCCCTTCAACGGGCGCTCCGTCGTGGACAGTGACGAGTTTCTCGAACTGGCCCGCATTCCGCGTAGTCTCATTGTGGTGGGCGCAGGTGTGATCGGGGTGGAATATGCCACGATGTTTTCCGCCCTCGACGTGCGCGTGACGCTGATCGAGCCGCGCGAGACATTCCTTGATTTCATTGACCGGGCCCTGATTCAGGACTTTACCCATCAGATCCGCGAGAATGGCGTTGATCTGCGGCTTGGCTCGGCGATCGAGCGGATCGAGGACGCCAGCGATCATGTCGAGGTGAGCCTTGCCAATGGCCGCCATGTGCGTGCTGAAATGCTGCTCTTTGCCGCCGGGCGGATGGGGGCCACCTCCGCGCTCAATCTGGCGGCGGCAGGGCTCAAGACCGACCATCGCAACCGGATCGAGGTCAACCGCAAGACCTATCAGACCGCCGTGCCGCATATCTATGCCGCAGGCGATGTGATCGGGCATCCCAGCCTTGCCTCGACCTCGGTACAACAGGGGCGTGTCGCGGCCTGTCATGCGCTCGAGACGCCGACATTGCCTGAATCGCCTTGGTTTCCCTATGGCATCTATTCCGTGCCCGAGATTTCCACCTGTGGCATGTCCGAAGAGGAAATGCAGGAGCGCGGCATCCCCTATGAGGTGGGCGTCGCACGCTTTCGCGAGACCTCGCGCGGCCATATCATGGGGCTGGAACATGGCATGCTGAAGATGCTCTTTTCGCTCAAGACACGCCGGGTCTTGGGTGTGCAGATCGTGGGCGAGGGGGCGACGGAGCTGATCCACATCGCTCAGGCGGTTTTGAATCTCAAAGGCACGGTGGATTATTTCGTGCAGAACACGTTCAATTATCCAACCTTGGCTGAGGCTTACAAGATCGCGGGCCTGGATGCGTTCAACCGCATGCCAATCCCCGAGGCCTATAAGGTGAGGCGTGACGCGGCCAAACCGGAGACCTCCTGAGACACGTTGTGTGGTCTGAAGGGGACGTTGAGGATGCCTCCCACGCGGCTCACCGTTTGCGGCGAACGTCCCCTCAAGGCCATCATCCGCCGATCTTGTCCTGCGTCCGGGTTTCGAAATCCAAGGCGTCATGCCGCTCGTGCAATTGCATCTCCGGCGCGCCAAAGCTGCGGTTGACCATGCGTCCCCGTTGCACCGCCGGGCGGGCGTCGATCCGTTTGCTCCAATCCATGACGTTGGTGTAGCTTTCCACATCCAGAAACTTTGCCGCATCGTAAATGCGTCCAAGGCAGAGCTGCCCGTACCAGGGCCAGATCGCCATATCGGCAATCGTATAGTCGTCACCCGCGATATAGGGCCGCTCCGCCAATTGCCGGTCGAGCACGTCAAGCTGTCGCTTCACCTCCATCGCGAAACGGTCGATGGGATATTGCCATTTTTCGGGCGCATAGGCGTAGAAATGGCCAAAGCCACCGCCCAGATAGGGCGCGCTGCCCATCTGCCAAAAGAGCCAGTTGAGCGTTTCGGTGCGCGCCGGGCCGGAGGCGGGCAGGAAGGCCCCGAATTTCTCGGCCAGATGCATCAGAATCGAGGCGCTCTCGAACACGCGCAGGGGGGTGTCGCCGGTGTGGTCCATCAGTGCCGGGATCTTGGAATTGGGGTTCACCGCGACGAAACCGCTGCCGAACTGATCCCCCTCGCCGATGTCGATGCGCCAGGCGTCATATTCGGCATCATGGCCGGCTGCGAGCAGTTCCTCGAACATCACCGTGACCTTGACCCCGTTGGGCGTGGCCAGCGAATAAAGCTGAAAGGGATGCTTGCCCACGGGCAGATCCTTGTCATGGGTCGCGCCTGAAATGGGCCGGTTGATCGAGGCGAATTGCCCGCCAGAGGGGGCCTCCCATGTCCAGACGTCGGGCGGGGTGTAGGTGCTGTCGCTCATCTTTTGATCCTTCATCGGGTTTGAGTGGGAATGTAATCGCTGGCTCATGACCCGCAATGCAAAACGCCGCACAGGGGTCTGTGCGGCGTTGCGTGGGGTTGTGGCGTGGGGTCAGTAGATGACGACGCTGCGAATACTCTCGCCCGCATGCATCAATTCAAACCCTTTGTTGATATCGTCGAGCGGCATGGTGTGGGTGATCATCGGGTCGATCTCGATCTTGCCCTGCATGTACCAATCGACAATCTTGGGCACATCCGTGCGCCCGCGCGCGCCGCCAAAGGCGGTCCCGCGCCACGAGCGGCCCGTCACCAATTGGAACGGCCGCGTGCTGATTTCCGCGCCCGCCGGGGCCACACCGATGATGATGCTCTCGCCCCAGCCCTTGTGTGCCGCCTCCAGCGCCGTGCGCATCACGCCGACATTGCCAGTGGCGTCAAAGGTGTAATCCGCCCCGCCGCCGGTCAGCTCGACCAGATGCGCCACCAGATCGCCCTTGACCTCCTTGGGGTTGACGAAATCGGTCATGCCAAACCGTGTCGCCATCTCGATCCGGCCCGGATTGAGGTCAACGCCGACGATCTGATCCGCCCCCGCCAACCGCAGTCCCTGCAACACGTTGAGACCGATGCCGCCCAGACCGAACACAATCGCCCGGCTGCCAATCTCCACCTTGGCGGTGTTGATCACCGCCCCCACGCCGGTGGTGACACCGCAACCGATGTAGCAAATCTTGTCAAAGGGCGCATCCTTGCGCACCTTCGCCAGCGCAATCTCGGGCAGGACCGTGTGATTGGCAAAGGTCGAACAGCCCATGTAATGCAGGATCGGCGTGCCATCCAGCATCGAAAACCGGCTGGTGCCGTCGGGCATCAGCCCCTGCCCTTGCGTCGAGCGGATTTTCTGGCAGAGGTTGGTTTTCGGGTTGAGGCAATAGTCGCATTCGCGGCATTCGGGCGTGTAGAGCGGGATCACATGATCGCCCGGCACAAGGCTGGTCACACCGGGGCCGACCTCCAGCACCACGCCCGCGCCCTCATGCCCCAGAATCGCCGGAAACGCCCCCTCGGGATCGGCACCGGACAGGGTGAAATCATCCGTGTGGCACAGCCCCGTCGCCTTGATCTCAACCAGAACCTCACCCGCCTTCGGACCTTCGAGGTTCACCTCCATGATCTCCATCGGCTTGCCAGCCTCAACAGCCACCGCCGCACGCGTTCTCATTCAGTCTGTCCTCCCTTGCATCCCAGAGGATACAACCTTTAGGTGATTTGGCGTAAAAATACGTTTCAAACCGGCCTGTTTCATCCTGTGACAATATGTGCCAAGATCGCGCCATAACTCAGTAAGACCTTAGTCGTAGAGGATGAAATGAGATCAGTTTTCACCGCCTTATCCATTGTTTTTACTGGAATATCTCCAATTTACGCCGCAGGATTGAATGATCCCGACTGGCCCTGCATTCAGCGCCGTGTGGATACACTTTCTGCGGCGGTCATGTGGCCCCATCCGCCTGAGAATCAGGCCGAGACCGGCACCCTCTCCCCCGAGGCCGCCCGACTGGCAGAATTGCTGGCCCTGCGCCGACTCAGCTTGGAAGAGGCCGAATCAGCGGTGGATGCCACGGCTGATCTGACCAAGGAGGACTACACCGCAATCTTTTCCGACGTGTTTGACCGCCTCAACCAGCGCCGGGTCGAGGTCATGGGCGGCATCACCCGCTACGCCCGCAATCAGGCCCGCATGGCTCAGGAAATCGACGCGCTGCGCTCTGAAATCGCAACCTTGTCCAAGACCGAGACCCCCGATTTCGACCGCATCGACCAGTTGGAAGAGGATCTCGACTGGCGCGCGCGCGTGTTCGACGACCGCCGTCGGTCGCTCACCTATGCCTGCGAAGCGCCGGTTCTGCTTGAAAAACGGCTCTATTCCCTTGCGCAAATTCTGGCAGCACGGGTCGCAGAATAGTCCAAAACATGGGTCCGGAACCGTATCAGACCGACGCGTGGAACCGCCCACTCAGGACGATATTCTAGCGCGATTGCTCGTGCTCAAATCTCTGGCGCGCAATGACTTCGTTACGGTCTGCCTTGTGCTGATCCGCCAGCGCCTTTTCAACATAGTTGAGGTGATCGTTCACCGCCGCCCGTGCCGCCTCGGGATTACGCGCCTGAATGGCGGCGTTGATGGCGCGGTGCTGATCCAAGAGCGCACCGCGCGTCGTGCGTTGCTTGAACATCACCTGACGGTTGTAGAACACACCCTCGCGCAGCAGTTGGAACATCGAGCGCATCATGTGCAGCATGATGACATTATGGCTGGCCTCAATAATCGCCATGTGAAACTCGGCGTCTAGCCGCGCTTCATCCGCCGGATTGGTTTTCTTATGCGCCGCCTCCATCTTGTCCATCACCGTCTGGATCACCTGCAAATCGGTGTCAGAGGCGAGGCGCGCCGCACGACAGGCCGCCAACCCCTCCAGATCACGGCGAAATCCGATGTAATCGAACACCGCCTCCTCATGGTCGGCAAAGAGCCGGATCAGCGCGTCCGAGAACGCGCTGCCCAGAACGTCGGCCACGTAAATCCCAGCGCCCGCGCGCGCGCTTAATAGGCCCTTGTCCTGCAACTCCGCCACCGCCTCGCGCAGCGACGGGCGCGAGACCCCCAGCTTCTCGGCCAGGTCGCGCTCGGCAGGCAGTCGCTCGCCGGGACGCAGGATGCCTTGGAGAATGAGTTTTTCAATTTGCCGCGTGACGGCAGTCGAAAGCTTTTCGGGTGTGACTTTCTGAAATGGCATGTGCGCGCCCTTGCTGAATTGGTCAGATCATATGACCACGACAGACACACGGCAAGCCTGTGCTTTGATCTTGGGGGAATGAGGTCGGAGGGGCTGGGTTTGATCAAAAGATTACGTCAAGCATGCCACGCGCGCGGAACAAAGGCGCGCTACGCACCGCCTTGGGTGGCAATGAACGATCTCTCGGGGCACACCGCCCTTCACCCCTCGCTCAGCACCCATTTCCCGACCTGCGACGGAAAGAACGCCTCAACCGCCGCCGTGGCGATCACCAGCGTCTCGCCACTCCCCGGATCGGTCACGTTTTGCCCGCCAAACACCACCTGCACCGTCGCCCGCCCACGTGGCAGCCCGGTCTTCAGCGCCTCGGGATCAACGCGCTCAGGCTCTTGCACCCCCACCGTCACCTTGACCTCCATATCCCGGTGATCGAGCGAGGTATTCAGAAACATCGGGATCGTGGAATGGCGGATTGCATCCTCGATCGCCCGCACGGCAGCCTTTTGGTAATCCATCCCATGCAGGTCATTGCCCATCCCCATCTCGATGATGAACCGCTCCGCACTCATACCTTGGCCTCCATGTCGAACGAGACCGAGATACAGGCATTGGCGATCACCGTGGGCTTGCCCACGGCGCGCGGAATGTCCAATCCGCCCCGCGCCACCTGCACGCGCACCTGCCCATAAGGAAAAATCGCGCGCAGCACCTCGACATCCACCTCGTCTGGCACCTGCACGGCAATATCCAGATCAATCAGCATGTCGCCTTTGCCGAACCCGAACAACTCTGCCAGATTGATCGAATTGTGCCACAGCGCATCACGCACCGCCCGCGCCGCCGCCTCGGTATAATCCTGCCGCCGCAGCGAGGTGCCCATGCCGAATTCGGTCAACACTCTTGTCCGCGCCATGGCTCAGAACTCCACCCCGATCTGCGCCTTGATGCCGGACCGGAACGGATGCTTGATCAGCTCCATTTCCGTGACCAGATCGGCAATCTCGATCAACTCGTCCTTGGCGTTGCGGCCGGTCAATACGACATGGGTCATATGCGGCTTTTCCTCAGCGAGGAACTGCACCACCTCGTTGATATCCAGATAATCATAGCGCAACGCGATGTTGATCTCATCCAGCAGGACCATCTTGTTGGTCTCATCGCGGATCAGCTCCTTGGCCTTGGCCCAGGCCGCCTGCGCCATCTCCGTGTCACGGGTGCGATCCTGTGTTTCCCAGGTAAAGCCCTCGCCCATGGTGTGAAAGGCACAGGCATCCGAGAATTTCGACAGGATCAGATCGCGCTCGCCGGTGCTCATCCCGCCCTTGATGAACTGCACCACGGCGCAGGGCATGCCATGCGCGATGCAGCGAAAGATCATGCCGAACGCCGCCGAGGATTTGCCCTTACCCTTGCCGGTATGAACGATGATCAGCCCTTTCTCATCGGTCTTGGTGGCCATGATCTTGTCGCGCGCGGCCTTTTTCTTGGCCATCTTCATCGCGTGGCGGTCGGGATCGTCGGTCATATCTGGCTCCTGCCGGGGTCTCGGGACGGGCAGAGTGTCGCAGACCGCCCCGGACGCGCAAGCCCTTTCTGCATGCCTCAGATTCGGTTCAGCACCAGCGACAGCCAGAGTGCAAAGGTGCTGATCCGACTCTGACGATAGAGCCCAAGACGCCACAGCCGCGCCAGTCGCGCCGGCAGCGGGCCACGCCGCATGGCCGCGAACTCGGCCAGAACCTCTCGGTTTTCCGGCGTGAGATACCCGTCAAGCCGCGACAACGTCGCGATATTCACCTCGTTCCAGTCCCGGAAATGCCCCTGCAACAATTGCCGGATACGCCGCAACCGCGCCAGGCGCGTGTCGTTCGACCCGATCTGGTTCACATCATGCTGCCGATACAAAAGCGTCGGCGTATCGTCATGCACGACGCGCCCGCCGGCCCCGGTGATCAACTGATAGACCCACCAGTCATGCACCACGACGCGCTCGACCTTTTGCACCGCCGCCTCGACCAGCCGCGCCGCAGCGGCATTGAGCAGGATCGTATTGCCCGAGGCGACATTCTGCACCAACGCATTGCGAAAGGATGGCGGTCGCGGCCGCGCCGCCGACAGACGCCGGGTGTGCAAATCCGTATCCGTGATCCAGGTCCGGCTACAATAGAGCGCCGGGCGCGCATCCTCCAACGCCTCCAGCGCGGCAATCCCGCGCGACAGCTTGTCCGGCAACCAGACATCGTCCTGATCGCTGAACGCCAGCCAATGCCCCTCCGGTGTCCGGTCGGGGGCATGGCGCAAGAGCGACAGGAAATTTGCCGCAGCCCCCCGCTTTGGCCCCGTCACGCACTGCGCCGGGCTCCGCTCGGCGAACTTGTCCAAGATGTCCTGACTGCCATCGTCAGAGCCGTCGTCACTGGCCAACACCTGCCAATCGGGATGATCCTGCGCGGCGATGCTCTGCAATTGTTCGGACAGATAATCGCCGCCGTTGTAGACGGCCAAGAGGATGACGACATGCGGCCCTCGACGATCCCCCATCCCTCAGTCGGCAGTTCGCGGGCTGTGCAACAGGCGTTTCAGATAGAGTCCATAGTCGGTTTTCTTGAACAAGCTGATCCGCTCCTCCAGCGCTGCCGCATCAATCCAACCCTTGTCATAGGCGATCTCTTCGGGGCAGCCCACCTGTTGCCCCTGCCGCTGCTCCAGCGTGCGCACAAAATTCCCGGCATCAAGCAGGCTGGCATGCGTCCCGGTATCCAGCCAGGCATAGCCGCGCCCCATCATCTCGACCGACAGCAGCCCATCTGCGAGGTACATCTCCAACAGCGAGGTGATTTCCAACTCGCCGCGCGCCGAGGGCTGCACTGTCCGGGCGCGAGTCGACGCCTCGCCATCCAGAAAATAGAGCCCCGTCACCGCAAAGTCGGATTTCGGCACCTTGGGCTTTTCCACGATCGACACGGCCCGGCCCGCTTTGTCGAACTCGACCACCCCGTAACGCTCCGGGTCCGCCACCCGGTAGCCAAAGACGGTGCCGCCCCTCTCCTGCCGCGCTGCGCTATCCAATTGCTCGGACAACCCGTGGCCGTAGAAAATGTTATCCCCCAGAACCAGCGCCGACGCCTGCCCGTCCAGAAACTCTTCCGCCAGCAGATAGGCCTGCGCCAGCCCATCCGGCGAGGGCTGCACGATATAGCTGAACGACAGCCCCCATTGGCTGCCATCGCCCAAGAGCCGCTGAAATTGCGCCTGATCCTGTGGCGTGGTGATGAGAGCGATCTCGCGGATGCCCGCCAGCATCAGCACCGTCAGCGGATAGTAGATCATCGGCTTGTCATAGACCGGCAAGAGCTGTTTGCTCAGCCCCATGGTGATCGGATAGAGCCGCGTGCCGGACCCTCCCGCCAAAACGATGCCCTTGCGTGTTGTGGTCATTTTTGCTCCAGGTGCTCGAGGACGCGGGACACACCGTCCCGCCAATCGGGCCGCGCGATGCCAAACTCTGCCGTCAGGGTTCCACAATCAAGGCGTGAATTGAGCGGTCGGGCGGCAGGTGTGGGATAGGCGCTGGTCGGGATACCCGTGACCGTCGTCGCGCGTCCGGCGCGGGCAAAAATCTCCCGTGCGAACTCCGCCCAGCTTGCATCGGGCGCGCCGCTGAAATGATAAAGACCCCCGGCATGGCCCGCGAGCATCGCCCGCCCCATTGTCAAGAGCGCCGCCGCGATATCCGCAGCCGGCGTCGGCCCGCCAATCTGATCCTCGACCACGTTGAGCGCGTCACGCGTTTCCGACAGGCGCAGCATGGTTCTCACAAAATTGTTGCCATGCGCCGAAAACACCCAGGATGTGCGCAGGATCGCGCTCTGCCCTCCGGCAGCGCGCACCGCCTCTTCACCCGCCAGCTTGGATCGACCATAGGCATTGCAGGGCGCGACCGGGTCCGACGGTTGGCGCGGCGCCGTGCCGCTGCCATCAAAAACGTAATCCGTCGAAACATGACAAAACGGAATACCCAAATCGGCACAGGCCCGCGCCATAGCGCCCGGTGCCGCACCATTGATCACCGTCGCCAGTGTCTCTTCCTCTTCGGCACGGTCGACGGCGGTATAGGCGGCAGCATTGATCACCAGATCGGGGACATGGTCCCGAATCGCGGCGGCGCACCTGTCCGGTTGCGTCAAATCCGCCTCATCCCGCCCCAAGGCCACGACCTCCGCCAGTCGTTGTAGCTCAGTCGCCACCTGACCGGTTTTGCCAAAAACCAGTATCTTCATACCGAACCCCATGTTCCTGTCGTCCTGCAAAATGGACGACCTCCCTTAGCCCGTCCCCAGCCGCTTTCCGACCCCCTCACGCGCCTCAAGCGCCCGCCACCAGCTTTCGTTCTCGAGATACCACGCCACAGTGCGCCGCAGCCCCTCTTCGACCGTGACAGAGGGGCGCCACCCCAACTCGTCCCGGATGCGGGACGGGTCGATCGCGTAGCGCGCATCATGGCCCGGACGATCCGTCACAAAGGTGATTTGCTCGGCATAGGACGCGCCATCGCTGCGCGTACATAACGCGTCCAAAATTGTACATAAGGTACGCACCAAGTCCAGATTGCTGCGCTCATTTTCGCCACCGATATTATAGGATCGCCCCGGCGCACCCTGCTCCAGCACCCTCAACAGCGCCTCGGCGTGATCCTCGACATAAAGCCAGTCGCGCACGTGTCTGCCATCGCCGTAAATCGGCAGCGGCTTGCCCGCCAATGCCTTGAGAATAATCACCGGAATGAGCTTCTCAGGAAAGTGGAAAGGCCCGTAATTGTTGGAACAATTGGTGATCAGCACCGGCAGGCCGTAGGTCTCGTGCCAGGCTCGAACCAGATGGTCCGACGCCGCCTTGGAGGCCGAATAGGGGCTACGCGGATCATAGGGCGTATTCTCGGTGAATTTGACTGACGGATCGGCGGGCAGTGAGCCGTAAACCTCATCTGTCGAGATATGCTGAAACCGGAAACTGTCAGGCTTTCCAAGGGCTTGCCAATGCCCACGCGCCGCTTCCAAGAGATTGTAGGTGCCCGTGATATTGGTCTCGACAAAGGCGCCGGGGCCGTCAATCGAGCGGTCCACATGGCTCTCAGCGGCCAGATGCAGCACCGCCTCGGGCGCATGCTCCGCAAACACCCGATCAAGCGCTGCACGATCCCGGATATCGGCATGAACGAAACTATATCGTGGGCTCTGTGCCACACTGGCCACATTATCCAGACAGGCGGCATAGGTCAGCGCATCCAGATTGACCACCTCATATCCGCGCGCCACGGCATGACGCACCACGGCCGACCCAATAAACCCGGCCCCCCCCGTCACCAAGAGCCTCATGTCGCCCCCACAAACTCAAAGGGGCTGACGAAATCGCGCAACAGCGGCGCCTTGCCATCCTTGTCGCTCAGCACCACAGACCCGCCCTCAACCCCCCAAGTAATCCCAATCTCGGGATCATCGAAACGCACCGCACCATCACACTCCGGCGCATAGTAATCCGAACATTTGTAGATGATTTCCGTCATTGGTTCTCGGGTCACAAACCCATGTAAAAACCCTTCTGGAACAAGAAGTTGGCGCCCGTTCTCGAAACTAAGATCAACCCCCACCCAGTGCCCATAGGTCGGGCTGCCGCGCCGGATATCAACCGCCACGTCATAGAGCGCACCGCGCCCGCACCGCACCAGCTTGGCCTGCGCATGCGGCGGCGACTGAAAATGCAGACCGCGTATCGTGCCCACCTGTTCCGAGAGCGAATGATTGTCCTGTACGAAATCTATCGTGATTCCCGCCTCAGCCATGCGCTGACGGTTCCAGCTCTCGCTGAAAAAACCACGCGTATCGCCGTGGCGTGTGGGTGTAACGATCACCACGCCGGGAAGAGAAGTTCGTTCAATCTGCATCGTGCTCGCATTGCCTTGTTTTGCGCAGGCTCTGGACCCCACGTCGTAAGTATCCCTCGACTTGTGTCAAATCTCCGCGTTTTTTTCCAGTGACAAACGCTGATTTTATTGCCGCCCCTGTCCCATTGCCGCGTTGGGCCTCAGAAGTCGCCCAAACATCGCTTCCAAATGCGCCGAGGCCCCGGCATGCACGTCAACGTCACCCATAAGAACCCCCACCTGCGCCTCGAAATCTGCGTAATGCTGGGTCGTGGCCCAGATCGAAAAGAGCAGATGTCGCGGATCGACCGGCGACAACCTGCCCGCCGCGATCCAGCCTTGGATAATCATCGACGTCTGATCCACCAGCGGCTTCAAAACACTCTCCAGATGCGGCCCCATACGGGGCGCACCCTGCAGTATTTCATTGGCAAACAACCGGCTCTCGCGCGGCAGGTCGCGCGACATCGCCAGCTTGCGGCGCACATAGGTCAGAATTTCGTCAAGCGGATCCCCTGCGGGATCAATCGCATGCAGCGGGGCTAACCAGGCATCCAGAAGCTGATTGAGCAAGGTGACGTGAATCTCTTCCTTACCCTCGAAGTAATAGAGGATGTTCGGCTTGCTCAGCCCCGCCTCCGCCGCAATCTGATCCAGTGTCGCGCCGCGATAGCCATGGGTCGAGAACACCTCGAGCGCCGCTTCGAGAATCCGCTTGCGGTTGCGCAGCTGGATACGGCTGGGCTTGCGACCGGCCTGCGCGGCAGGGGCTTGCGGCATCCTCTTCCTTTCCTTGCGGGGCATATTTTTCATCACCCCGTTGACCAGCTTAGCCAGATCACGGCTCAGGCCCAAGACGAATCTTGACAGCGCCCATGCCCCAAGCAATCGTAAGTTTACCAAATGGTAAAAAAGCGAGCAATCCCATGGCGGCACCCGGCGAAAACCTCAAGATCAACAGCACCCGGCTCTGGGACAGCCTGATGGAGATGGCCAAAATCGGCCCCGGCATCGCAGGCGGCAACAACCGCCAGACCCTGACAGATGAGGATGCCGAGGGGCGCGCGCTCTTTCAATCGTGGTGCACGACGGCGGGTCTCACCATGGGCGTGGACGAGATGGGCAATATGTTCGCCCGCCGCGACGGCACTGACCCAGAGGCGCTGCCGGTCTATGTGGGCTCCCACCTCGACACACAACCGACAGGCGGCAAATACGATGGCGTGCTCGGCGTGCTGGCAGGGCTGGAAATCATCCGCACCCTCAACGATCTGGATATAAGAACCAAACATCCCATCGTCGTCACCAACTGGACGAATGAAGAAGGCACGCGCTTTGCCCCCGCCATGCTCGCATCGGGCGTGTTCGCGGGCGTATTGAGCCGCGATTGGGCCTATGACCGGGTCGATGCCAAAGGCAAACGCTTTGGCGATGAATTGGAGCGTATCGGCTGGAAAGGCCCCGAGAAGGTGGGGGCGCGCAAGATGCACGCCTTCTTTGAACTCCACATCGAACAAGGCCCGATCCTCGAGGCCGAAGGCAAACAGATCGGGGTCGTCACCCACGGACAGGGTCTGCGCTGGATCGAATGCACAGTCACGGGCAAGGGCCAACACACCGGCTCCACGCCGATGTATATGCGCCGCAACGCCGGACGCGGACTGGCGCGCGTAACCGAACTGGTGCATGAAATTGCCTTGCACTATCAACCCAATGCCGTGGGCGCGATCGGCCATATCGACGTCCACCCCAACAGCCGCAACGTCATCCCCGAAAAGGTGGTCTTCACCGTCGATTTCCGCTCCCACGTCCTTGGGACATTAGAGGCGATGGCCGAGGAGCTCATGGCCACCGCCCCCGGCCTCTGCGCCGATGTCGGCGTGAAATTCAACGCCGAAGTGGTCGGCGCCTTCGATCCCCCCGCCTTTGACGAAAGCCTCGTCGCCCGCGTGCGCGATGCCGCCGACCGGCTGGGGTATAGTCATATGGATATCGTCTCGGGCGCGGGTCACGATGCCTGCTGGATCAACAAGGTCTATCCCACCACCATGGTCATGTGCCCCTGCAAGGATGGTCTCAGCCACAATGAGGCCGAAGAGATTACACCCGATTGGGCTCGCGCCGGCACGGATGTGCTGCTTCATGCCGTGCTGGAAACGGCGGAGGTGGTTGAGTGATCGGGGCCAGCCCCCAAACCCCCGAGGTATCTTGGACCAGATGAAATCCCAAGTAGTCTACAGACAGGGAGAAACGACATGACCACCAAAGTCATCAAGAACGGCACCGTCGTCACCGCCGACCGCACATGGAAGGCCGATGTGCTGATTGAAGGCGAGACCATCAAACAGATCGGCGCGGACCTCAAAGGCGAGACCTATATCGACGCCACGGACGCCTATGTGATCCCCGGCGGCATTGATCCGCATACCCACCTTGAGATGCCCTTCATGGGCACCACGGCGGCGGAAACCTTTGAAACCGGCACATGGGCGGCGGCCTGTGGCGGCACCACGATGATCGTGGATTTCTGCCTGCCCGGCGCGGATGGCAGCATCAAACACGCGATCAACGAGTGGCACCGCAAATCCGCGCCGCAGATTTGCAGCGACATCGGCTATCACATGGCCATCACCGGCTGGAACGAAAACGTCTTTACCGAGATGAAGGACGCCGTCGACATGGGCGTCAATTCCTTCAAGCATTTCATGGCCTACAAGGGCGCGCTCATGATCGAGGATGACGAGATGTTCGCCTCGTTCAAGCGCTGCGCCGAACTCGGCGCGCTGCCGATGGTGCATGCCGAGAATGGCGATCTGGTGGCCGAGATGCAGCAGAAATACTTTGATCAGGGCATCACGGGCCCAGAGGGGCACGCCTATTCCCGCCCCCCCGAATTCGAGGGCGAGGCCGCCAACCGCGCAATCTGC
Organism: Roseovarius sp. BRH_c41; assembly: GCF_000961715.1. Taxonomy (NCBI): domain Bacteria; kingdom Pseudomonadati; phylum Pseudomonadota; class Alphaproteobacteria; order Rhodobacterales; family Roseobacteraceae; genus Roseovarius; species Roseovarius sp. BRH_c41. Next base: position 128,069 of record NZ_LADY01000004.1, read on the forward strand.
ATTGCCGATGCCGCCGGCGTGCCGCTCTATATCGTGCATGTCTCTTGCGAACAGGCCCACGAGGCGATCCGGCGCGCGCGGCAAAAGGGGATGCGCGTCTATGGCGAGCCGCTGATCCAGTTCCTCACCCTCGACGAGTCCGAGTATTTCAACAAGGATTGGGACCACGCCGCCCGCCGCGTGATGTCACCCCCCTTCCGCTCCAAGGAGCATCAGGACGGCCTCTGGGCCGGGCTTCAAGCCGGATCACTGCAAGTGGTGGCGACCGATCACGCCGCCTTTTCCACCGCGCAGAAACGCGCCGGGCGCAACGATTTCCGCATCATCCCCAATGGCTCAAACGGGCTAGAGGAACGGCTTGCCGTGCTCTGGACGCATGGGGTGGAAACCGGACGGCTGACACTGAATGAATTCGTCGCCGTCACCTCGTCCAACGTGGCCAAGATCCTCAACATCTACCCGAAAAAGGGCGCGATTGTCGAAGGGGCGGATGCCGACCTCGTGGTCTGGGACCCCAAGATCACCAAGACGATCAGCGCCTCCAACCACCATTCCATCCTTGATTACAACGTCTTTGAAGGGTTCGAGGTCAAGGCGCAGCCGCGCTATACCCTCAGCCGCGGCGAGGTGATCTGGGCCTGGGGCCAGAATTCGCAGCCGCAACCGGGGCGCGGCCGCTTTGTCCCCCGCCCAGCTTTTCCCTCGGCCCATCAGGCGCTCTCGAAATGGAAGGCCCTGACCGCCCCCAAGATGATCCAGCGCGACCCGTTGAATATCCCGGCGGGGATCTGAAAAATCCGGCACGCACGCACCTCATGGCAAGGCGCGCCTCTTGACAACCATCAGCCAGCCGGGCGCAGTAGCGACCGGGCCAGCAGGGGATAGGGTTTGAGCAGCAACACAGTCATCAGCGCACAAAACCTGTCGCTGACCTTTCAGACCGGCGATGGCCCGGTGCATGCGCTCAAGGACGTGAGCCTTGAGGTGGAAAAGGGCGATTTCGTCAGCTTCATCGGCCCCTCAGGCTGTGGCAAGACCACCTTTCTGCGCTGCATGGCGGATCTGGAGCATCCCACCGGCGGCACCTTGACCGTCAATGGCACCAGCGCCGAAGAGGCGCGCAAATCCCGCGCCTATGGCTATGTGTTTCAGGCGGCGGGCCTCTACCCATGGCGCACCATCGGCGGCAATATCCGCCTGCCCTTGGAAATCATGGGCTACGCCCGCCACGATCAGGAGGCCCGCGTCAAGCGCGTGCTGGACCTCGTTGATCTCGCGGGGTTCGAGCGGAAATACCCCTGGCAGCTTTCAGGTGGCATGCAGCAGCGCGCCAGCATCGCCCGCGCGCTCGCCTTTGACGCCGACATCCTTTTGATGGACGAACCCTTTGGCGCTCTGGATGAAATCGTGCGCGACCATCTCAACGAGCAACTCCTCCAGCTTTGGGACCGCACCAACAAGACCATCTGTTTCGTCACCCATTCCATCCCCGAGGCGGTGTATCTGAGCACCAAGATCGTGGTCATGTCGCCCCGCCCCGGCCGCATCACCGATGTGATCGAGAGCACCCTGCCAAAGCATCGCCCGCTCGACATCCGCGAGACACCGGAATTCCTCGAAATCGCCCATCGCGTCCGCGAGGGGCTGCGTGCGGGGCATGGCGATGCGGTCTGAGACAACTCACCCAGAAAACGCCCTCTCCCCTGCGACGGGGAGAGGGGTTTTCACCGTTCACGGTCATCGGCTCTCCAGCCTGTACCGTAGCCTCAGAAAACCACGAATTCCTTTCAGCGTTCTTAAAATACTCAAAAATCGCGCCCGGTTTAAGCGCCGGAATTTGAGTATTTTTGGAACAGTGAAATCAGAGGAGGCATGATGCGCAATCTCCTCCCTGTTCTCACCATTCTCGCAGCACTTCTCGCGCTCTGGTATGCCGCCGCCGTGGCGCTCAATGCGCAATGGGCGCAGGATCAGGCGGCGCGGGCAGGCACGACGCTGACCCTCCCCGCCCTCGTCGCCGACACATGGGCGCAGGACAAGCCCAAACTGCCCGCGCCGCATCAGGTGGCGCTTGAGATATGGAACACCACCGGTGCCATGGTGCTGGAAGGGCGCGGATTTTCCAAAAGCTCGCTCTTTTATCACAGCTGGATCACCTTCAGCGCCACAGCACTCGGCTTTGTCCTTGGCACCGCGCTTGGCATCGCGCTGGCCATCGGCATCGTCTACAACCGCACCATGGACATGAGCGTGATGCCTTGGGTCATAGCCTCCCAAACCATCCCCATTCTGGCGATTGCCCCGATGATCATCGTGGTGCTGAATGCCGTGGGCATTTCAGGGCTGCTGCCCAAGGCGATGATCTCGATGTATCTGTCGTTCTTTCCGGTGGTCGTCGGCATGGTCAAGGGGCTGCGCAGCCCCACGCCCATGCAGCTCGACCAGATGCGGACATGGAGCGCGAGTGCGGCCCAGACCTTTTGGCGGCTGCGCCTGCCCTCTTCGATGCCCTATCTCTTTACCTCGCTCAAGGTCGGCATGGCCGCAAGCCTTGTCGGGGCCATCGTCGGCGAATTGCCGACCGGGGCCGTGGCGGGGCTGGGCGCGCGCCTGCTGGCAGGCAGCTATTATGGCCAAACCATCCAAATCTGGTCCGCTCTTATCATGGCGGCGACACTGGCGGCGGTTCTGGTGGGGCTGATTGGCCTTGTCCAGCGGATCACGCTCAAGCGGATGGGGATGGCGTGATGGGCTGGCTGGCGCTTGGATCGCTCGCATGGGCGCTTGGCTGGGGGATCAATTCCCGCCTGTCACACCGGCCTAAAACACGAGCCACACGGCTCCTCGTGCCAGTGATTTTCGGCCTCACACTTGTTGTGATCTGGGAATCTCTCGTGCGCGGCCTCTCGATCTCCCCCGTCCTCCTGCCCGCCCCCACCGCCATTGCCGCGACTTTCGCCAAATCCACCCATATTCTCTGGCAGGATTTCGTGCAGACCGCCCTCAAGGGCGCACTGACCGGCTATATCATGGGCTGCGGTGCGGCCTTTCTGACGGCCATCGCCATCGACCGGTTTCCGTTCCTGCAACGCGGTCTGCTGCCGGTGGGCAATTTCGTAGCGGCGCTGCCGATCATCGGCATGGCCCCCATTCTGGTGATGTGGTTCGGCTTTGACTGGCAATCCAAGGCAGCGGTCGTCGTGGTCATGGTGTTCTTTCCCATGTTGGTGAACACCGTACAGGGCCTCACCGATACCGACGCCATGCAGCGCGACCTGATGCGCACCTATGCCGCTGGCTATTGGCAAACCCTGTTCAACCTGCGCCTGCCCGCCGCGATGCCATTCCTCTTCAACGGGCTCAAGATCGCGACGACACTGGCGCTGATCGGGGCGATTGTGGCAGAGTTCTTTGGATCGCCCATCAAGGGCATGGGATTCCGCATCTCGACCTCGGTCGGGCAACTCGCGCTCGATCTCGTCTGGGCCGAGATCGTGGTCGCGGCCATCGCTGGCTCAGGATTTTACGGCGCCGTAGCGCTTGTGGAAAAGGCAGTGACATTCTGGCACCCGTCGCAACGGAGCCGGGCATAAGATCAAGAAACCACCAACACGGGAGATAACAAATGAAGAAACTGACAGGACTATTCAGCCTCGCCGCGCTTACCAGCCTCAGCACTATGGCGCAGGCGGCGGATGATCTGACGCTGCAACTCAAATGGGTGACGCAGGCGCAATTCGCGGGCTATTATGTGGCGCTCGACAAGGGGTTTTACGGCGAAGAAGACCTCAACGTCACGATCAAGCCGGGTGGGCCGGATATCGCCCCGACGCAGGTGATCGCAGGCGGCGGCGCGGATGTGACGGTGGAATGGATGCCGGCGGCCCTCTCGGCGCGGGAAAAGGGCCTGCCGCTGGTGAACATTGCGCAGCCCTTCAAATCCTCGGGCATGATGCTGACCTGCCTCAAGGAAACTGGCGTCACCGGGCCAGATGATTTTCCGGGTCGCACCTTGGGTGTCTGGTTCTTTGGCAATGAGTTTCCGTTTCTGTCGTGGATGAGCCAACTGGGCATTTCCACCGATGGCGGTGCCGAGGGCGTGACCGTGCTCAAACAGGGGTTCAACGTCGACCCGCTCTTGCAAAAACAGGCCGACTGCATCTCGACCATGACCTATAACGAGTATTGGCAGGTGATCGACGCGGGCCTCACCGAGGATCAACTCATCACCTTCAAATACGAGGATCAAGGCGTCGCCACACTTGAGGACGGGCTTTATGTTCTGGAAGAAAAGCTGAGCGACCCGGCCGAAGTCGATAAGCTCACCCGTTTCGTGCGCGCCTCGATGAAGGGCTGGAAATGGGCCGAGGAAAATCCAGAAGAGGCGGCGATGATCGTGCTCGACAATGACGCCACCGGCGCGCAGACCGAAGCGCATCAGATCCGCATGATGACCGAAGTGGCCAAGCTCACAGCAGGCTCCAACGGTGCGCTCGACCCCGAGGATTATGAGCGCACGGTGCAATCGCTTTTGTCCGGCGGATCTGATCCGGTGATTAGCGCACATCCCGGTGATGGCGCATGGACCCATGCGATCAGCGATGCCGCGCTGAACTGATCAAAAGCCATTTCTAGGACATGGCCCGGGCTGCACCGCCCGGGCCATTTTTTTGGACGTCGTTCGGCTCTTGTATCCGTCGTGACGTGCATATGGGGGGTAGATGAGATCAAGCCACTACATATTGGCCCAACTCCCGCGAAACTCTTTGAAAATGAACACTTTAAACAAAAACACGCCTGTGCTACGATCTGAGGTATAAATCAATGCCAGTCGGAAAACCGGCGGCGCGAGGCAGTAAAAGAGCAGTTCTATGAAAACACGGGGCAAGCAGCCAGTCCGTTGGGGGCTGGTGGTGATGGCAACATTCTGGATGCTGATCATCGTGCCATTGAGCGCGGCGGCGGCACCCTATGCAGCATTGGTGATGGACGCACGCAGCGGCGAAGTGCTCTATTCGAACAATGCCGACACGCGGCTACATCCAGCCTCGTTGACCAAGATGATGACACTCTATGTGGTTTTCGAGGCGATCGAGAACGGCGAGATCGGTCTTGATGACAAGGTGCTGATTTCGAAACATGCCGCCTCTGAGCCACCCAGCAAACTCGGCGTGCGCGCCGGAAGCAGCATTGCGCTGCGCTATCTCATTCGCGCCGCAGCAGTCAAATCCGCCAATGATGCGGCCACCGCACTTGGCGAGGCGATCGAAGGATCAGAGGCGCAGTTTGCGCGCCGGATGAATCGCACGGCCGAGAGTCTCGGCATGAGCCGGACCACGTTCAAGAATGCCCATGGCCTGACCGAGAACGGGCATCTGTCCACCGCGCGCGATATGTCAATCCTCGGGCGGCATCTCTTTTATGACTTCCCTCAGTATTACAATCTCTTCTCGCGCATCACCACCGATGCTGGCGTGACCTCGGTCAGCCACACCAACCGTCGCCTGCTTGAGGCCTATCGCGGCGCTGACGGGATCAAGACAGGCTATACCCGCGCCGCAGGCTTTAACCTCACCGCCAGCGCCGAACGCAATGGCGAGCGGATCATCGCCACCGTCTTTGGCGGTCAATCTACCGCCTCGCGCAATGCCAAGGTGGCTGAACTGCTCGACCTCGGCTTTAAAAAGGCACCAACGCAGGTGGCCGTGCTTCGCCCGGCGCGCCCGCCGTATCTAGGCAAGATCGGCACAGTGCCGGTGAGGATCGCCGCAGGCGAGGATCGCCCGAGCGTTGCCGCCAAGACCGTGCGCCTCGCCACAGCCGCCGCCGTGATCAAGAGCCTGCGCCCACAATCGCGGCCCTCGCAAGCCGCCCCGATGCCGGTCATCGCCGCGCGGGATGATATCGAGCGCGCGCTTCTGGCCGCTCAGCAGGTTGCAACGGCGACCCCTGCCCAAGGCAGCGTAGCGGTCACGCCTGACACCCGCCCCGAACAACGTCCGACCGATATCGTCCTCGCAAGCGCGCCCGCGCCAGAGCCTGAACCAGAGGTTGTGACACGTGTCTCTACCTCTGGCGGGCGCCATTGGGGGATCAACGTCGGCCGCTATGGCAGCGAATACAAGGCGCGGCAGGTGCTCTTGCAAACCGCCCTGAATGAAATGGCCACACTTGATGGCAGTCTGCGCAAAGTGGTGCAGCGGCCCGCCGGCTTCGACGCGAATTTCATGGGCATGACACGTGAGAGCGCGGACCTCGCCTGCCGCCGCCTGCAGGCCAAGAAAGTCACCTGTTTCATGATCGGGCCAAGCTGAAAGCTGTCACTGTGGTGCAAAGCGCAGATTGGGGCCAGCCCCCATCAGACAGATGAACAACACTCAAGGCTTGGGGTGGTCATCCCAATCGTCCGACAGGATACGCCGCGAGTCGCCCTCAGGATCATCATATTGGTTCGAGCGCACGGTGTAGACAAAAGCCACAAGGCCGACACCACCTAGGATTAGGGAAATCGGAATCAGGTAGGTGAGGATATTCATTGGCTACCTCAGTCTGAGCGCGTTGAGAGATACGGTGATCGAACTCAGCGACATGGCTAAGGCGGCAATGAGCGGCGAACAGAGCCCCGCCACCGCCAGCGGCACGGCAACGACGTTATAGACCGTGGCAATCTGGAAATTCTCGCGGATGCGGCGTGTGGCGGATTTCGCCGTCACGCAGGCCGCCGCGATTGGTGAGAGGTCATTGCCCAACAGCACGATATCCGATGCCACCCGCGCGGCATCGAGCGCCGTCGCGGGCGAAATCGACACATGCGCCCCCGCAAGAGCCGCTGTATCGTTGAGCCCATCCCCCACCATCAGCACATGCGCGCCCTCGGCAGTCAAAGCCGCCACACGCGCCGCCTTGTCTGCGGGCAACGCCTCGGCCATCCACTGCGGAATACCAAGGCGGGTGGCCAAGGCCTCGACCGCAGGAGTGGTATCGCCGGAAATCAGGATCACCCGCTTGCCCTGATCCATCAGCCCCTGCACCACCTCCGCAGCACCGGGCCGCAACGCATCTGCAAAGGTAAAGGCGACGGGCAACTGATCCCCGATCTTGAGAAAGGTTGCGGTCTCGGAGAGGGCCTGCGCCCCGGTCCAGCTTGCACGTCCCAGACGCACTTCTTGGCCGTTGCAGCGGCCCTTTGTGCCATACCCAGGCACTTCTGTAATGTCTGTTACCGCCGCCGCCGCAAATCCTGCACCACGCGCAGCGCGGGTGATCGACTGCGCCAGCGGATGCGAAGACCCCTGCGCAAGAGCTAACGCCACTTCGACCACCGCGCGCGGCAAACCATCCAGATTGGTGAGTTGCGGCATCCCCGTGGTCAGCGTGCCGGTCTTGTCGAACACGACCGTATCCACCTGCGCCAGCCGTTCGAGCGCGGTTTCATGTTTGATCAGCATCCCCCGCCGGAAGAGCCGCCCCGAGGCCGCCGTTGTCACCGCAGGCACCGCCAGCCCGAGCGCGCAAGGGCAGGTGATGATCAGAACCGCAGCGGCGATATTGAGCGCCGTGCGCACGTCCCATGTATAGAGATACCACCCCATAAAACTGAGGCCCGCCAGAATATGCACCCCCGGCGCATAGAGCTTGGCCGCACTATCGGCCAGCGAGGTATAGCGCGAGCGCCCGGATTCCGCGATGGCCACCAGATCCGCCATGCGGTGAAGCGAGGTTTCCGCCCCCACCGCCGTCGCGCGGATGGTAAGCGGTCCGGTCAAGTTGACCTCTCCGGCGCTGACCACCTGCCCCTCACCCGCAAACACCGGCAGCGTTTCTCCGGTGAGCAGCGACCGGTCAATCTCTGACGTGCCCTCTACGATTACACCATCCACCGGCATGCGCCCACCGGGCCGCACGAGAATGAGATCCCCCGCAGCCAAGAGGGCCACATTCACCTGTTCCTCCACTCCGGCGCGCAAGCGGATCGCACGCGGCACTTCGAGCGCCGTCAATTCCTCGGCGGCAGAGCGGGCAATGGCCCGCGTGCGGTGATCGAGATAGCGCCCCGCCAACAAAAAGAACGTGAGCGTAAGCGCCGCATCAAAATAGGCATGCTCCCCCGACAGCATCGTTTCCCAGAGCGAGGTGAGGATCGCCAGCACAATGGCCAGAACGATCGGCACATCCATATTGAGCCGCCAATTGCGCAACGCGGCCCAGGCATTGCGAAAGAACGGCACTCCGGAAAAGGCAATCGCCGGCAGGGTGATCGCGGCGGAAATCCAGTGGAACATGTCACGCGTCGCATCCTCGGCCCCGGACCAGACCGACACCGACAGAAGCATGACATTCATACTGGCAAAACCGGCGACCGCCAGCCGCATCAAAAGATCCCGCCCGGCGCGGTCATTGGCCGTGGCATTCAGCGTGCCCTGATCCAACTCATAGGCCTCGTAACCAAGCCCCTCGACCAGCGCGCGCATGTCTTCGGCGGTCACCTCGGGGGCCGCGTCGATGCTGGCCCGCTTGAGGGTCAGGTTGACGCGTGCGGACTTTACCCGGCTATCCGCATTTAACGCCCGCTCGATCTTGGAAATGCAGGCGGAACAATGGATCGTCGGCAGGGATAGGGCGATCTGCGCGCCCGGCAGGGCACGGGCCGCCAAGGCCTCGGCCGCCGGGGCCGCAGCCCCTGCAACACGTTGAGACCGATGCCGCCCAGACCGAACACAATCGCCCGGCTGCCAATCTCCACCTTGGCGGTGTTGATCACCGCGCCGACGCCGGTGGTGACGCCGCAGCCGATGTAGCAAATCTTGTCGAACGGCGCGTCCTTACGCACCTTGGCGAGCGCAATCTCGGGCAGAACCGTGTGATTGGCAAAGGTCGAGCAGCCCATGTAATGCAGGATCGGCGTGCCATCCAGCATCGAAAACCGCGAGGTGCCATCGGGCATCAGCCCCTGCCCCTGGGTCGAGCGAATCTTCTGGCAGAGGTTGGTTTTCGGGTTGAGGCAATAGTCGCATTCGCGGCATTCGGGCGTGTAGAGCGGGATCACATGATCGCCCGGCTGCAGGCTGGTGACACCCGGCCCCACCTCAAGCACCACGCCCGCGCCCTCATGCCCCAGAATCGCCGGAAACGCCCCCTCGGGATCGGCACCGGACAGGGTGAAATCATCGGTGTGGCACAGCCCCGTCGCCTTGATCTCAACCAGTACCTCACCCGCCTTCGGACCTTCGAGGTTCACCTCCATGATCTCCATCGGCTTGCCAGCCTCAACAGCCACCGCCGCACGCGTTCTCATGATTTGTCCTTTCCTCTGAAATTTGCGCAGTCTTGCGTCATGCGGCGCAGTGTTTCAATATCCAGAGCGTCACGCAGGCTCTGGACTGCGGCAATTTTCGGCAAGAGAGGCGAAAACATGAAGCATATCCTCGGCACAGCCCTGATGATCGGAGCACTGGCGGGATGTATTGGCCCGGAGGACACGCCCCCTGAGGAAAACGCCTGCGGTGCGGCGCAGATGCAGACGCTGATCGGGACGCCGGTTGCGGCGCAGGATTTCAGCGGGCACGCTGCGGTGCGCATCCTGCCGCCGGGGGCGATGATGACGATGGATCACCGCCCCGACCGGCTGAATATCGAGCATGACTCAGGCGGCGTGATCACCCGGATCTGGTGCGGGTGAGGCGGGCGATTGGCCAGACGGCCCAGCGATCGCGCGGCGCCCTGCGGGCTTGAGTCCGCGCGGGGGCATTTGGGCCGGCGTCAATTCTAGACCACGCACCTAGTCCCCTGACGCGGCGCACAAACACCAAGGCTGACTCGACTCCGGGCAGCCCTCGCTCTATTTGAATTGGAACAAATAGAGAACAAACTTACCATGTCCACACGTCGCATCCTGTCGATCTGGTTTCCCCGGCTCGGGGCGGAACGCCTGCTGCGGCGGGCGACCGATCGGGACGCGCGGCTCTTTGCGGTGGTCAGTGCCGAGGCGCAGGATCAGGTGCTGACCTCTGTCTCACTCCGGGCCGAGGCGCTGGGGCTGAGGCCGGGGCAGCCACTGCGCAGAGCGCAGGCGCTGTGTCCCGATCTGATCACCCGCCCTCAGAACCGCGCCGCAGAGGTGGGATTCTTAGACGCGTTGGCTCGCTGGGCCGAACGGTTTTCACCGCTGGTGGGGATTGATGGCGCGGCGGGGCTGTTGCTTGATGTCACCGGCTGCACGCATCTCTTTGGCGGCGAAGAAGGGTTGATCGCCACGCTGCGCGAGGCCGCGGGGGATCTCGGGCTGAGTGTGCGCTGCGGGTTGGCGGATACGGTCGGTGGCGCTTGGGCGCTGGCACGCTTTGCCGGGCAGGGTGTGGCCCCGATGCGCTCCGGCGATGCGATCGACCAAGAGGCCCGCGCCACCCGGTCGCGCGCTGCCAAGCGGCGGCATTGGGAACGGGGCGGCGCGGCACCTGCGGTGGCGGTCACGGCGCAGGCGGATGAGATTGCCACGCCGGGGCATCTGCCCGAGAGGCTGGCCCCCTTGCCGGTGGCGGCCCTACGGTTGCCGCCCAAGATGACAGAGGATCTGGCGCGGCTCGGGCTGCGGCGGATCGGCGACTTGGCGGATCAGCCGCGTTCGACCCTTGCCCGCCGTTTTGGGCCAGAGCTGATGGTGCGGCTGGATCAGGCCTTTGGCCATGTGCCGGAACCGATGTCGCCCTCTGCCCCCGCCCCGCGCTTTGCCACCCGGCTGAGCCTGCCGGAACCCATTGGATTGCGCAGCGATCTTGAGGCCGCATTTTCCCGGCTGACCGAGCGGTTGTGCGTGCTTTTGCAGGCCAAGGCCCTTGGCGCGCGGCATCTGCGCATCGAGGCGTTTCGCGCCGACGGTAGCCTGCAATCGGTCGAGGTGCGGTTGGCGCGATGTGTCGATCGGCCCGAGGCGATGCTGCCACTGCTGGAGATGCAGCTTGACGGGATCGACGCCGGGTTTGGCATCGACATGCTACGGCTCGAGGCGATCGTCACGGCCCGGATGGAGACCCGGCAGGGAGAGAGCGGCATCGGCCGCGGGCGGGGTGCAGCGGAACAAGAGGCGGCGCTGGCGGATCTGATCACCCGGCTGGGGTCACGGATCGGGCTGGAGTCAATCACCCGCCGTCATCCCGCCGAGAGCCATATTCCCGAGAAATCCGCGCTGACCCTTGCGGCGGCATGGTCTGTGCCCGCGCGCACGCCCTGGCCTGCCCCAGAGAGACCACGCCCCCTGTTGCTCTGGCGACCAGAGCCGGTCACCCGACCCGAAGAGGGTTGGTCCACGCTGCCCTTTCGTTGGCGGGGACGGCTGCATGAGGTGGCAGGCGTCATAGGTCCCGAGCGCATCGCGCCGGAATGGTGGCTCGACGATCCGGATTGGCGCAGCGGTGTCCGCGATTACTGGCAGGTGGTGACGACGCGCGGCGAACGGCTCTGGCTGTTTCGCGCCCATGGTGGGCAAATCTCGGGCGGATGGTTCTGTCAGGGGCGCTTCGGCTGAGGCGCTGTCAGGAAAGCGCTTGATTTGGGGCGGGATTGGCGCAACTCTGAGACTATGAGTTTGCAAAGCCTTGGCCCGCTCGCGGGCGCGCATCCCGCACCGTCGCAGGTGGCGTTCCAACGCAATGAACTGGGCGTGATCCTGTCGCTCTATGGGCGCATGGTCGCGGCGGGGGAATGGCGCGATTACGGCATTTCCTGCCTGCGCGAGGTGGCGGTGTTCTCGGTCTTTCGACGCACCGCCGAGCATCCGCTCTACCGGATCGAAAAGCGGCCAAAACTGCAGGGCAAACAGGGGCAATATGCGGTCATCGGCATGGATGGTCAGGTGCTCAAGCGGGGCCAGGATCTGCGCACCGTGCTCCGCGTGCTGGAGCGCAAGCTGATCCGGTCGGTGGACTAGAGCAACTTCAGAACAGATTGATAGACGTTCTGGGTGCGAAATTGCGCCGAGCCAAACGCTGCAAGACCTAAGCCTTGGAGCGCGCCATCCGGGCGACCGGCTCGTGACAGGCGCAGGTTACGACGTGATCGTTGACCATGCCCACCGCTTGCATAAAGGCATAGGTGATGGTGGGGCCGCAGAATTTGAAACCGCGTTTCTTCAAATCCTTGGAAAGTTTTACGGAAATATCGGTCTGCGCCGGCACGTCCGAGAGGGATCGCCACTGGTTCTGGATGGGGTGCCCGCCGACGTAATCCCAGAGGTAGGCGGCAAAGCCCTGCTCGACCTCGATCGCCTGCCACGCCCTGGCATTGCCGATGGTCGCCTCGATCTTGCCCCGGTGGCGGATAATGCCCGGATCGGCCAACAGGCGCACCACCTCGGTCTCGCCCCAACCGGCGATCACATGCGGGTCAAACCCTTGGAATGCCGCGCGAAAACTTTCGCGTTTGCGCAGGATGGTGATCCAGCTCAGCCCCGCCTGAAACCCATCGAGAATGAGCTTTTCCCAGAGCGCGCGACTGTCATACTCAGGCACGCCCCATTCGGTGTCATGGTAGCTTTCATAGAGCGGATCGGCACTGACCCAGCCACAACGGTCCATGGTTTTCCCCTCTTGCCCGGCACAGAGACACCGGATCGTTCAAATGCGCGCTTTAAGTGATCCTTAAGCCATCCGGCCCAGTTTGAGAACAGGCGTTCCGGAGGGGCAGATGGGACAAAAACACAAATGGGCCGATATTCCGGCGGGCTTTGACACCCCGCTCTCCTATGCCGTCTCGGCGCGGGACCGCTCCGTCGTCGATATGGTCAATCAGGCGGTGCGCCATAAACAGGTGCTCTTGGCCTATCAGGCGGTGGTGCCCGCCCGACAACAGGACAAGCCCGCGTTCTACGAGGCGTTGATTCGGGTTCTCGATGCCACAGGCCGTGTCATTCCCGCCAAGGATTTCATCACCCAGATCGAGGTGACGGAAACCGGGCGGATCATCGACTGTCTGGCGCTGGAAAAGGGGCTGCGCACGCTGATCAACTATCCCGACCTGCGGCTGGCGATCAACATGTCGGCTCGCTCCATCGGCTATGCGCGCTGGATGCGCACCTTGAAAAAGGGGTTGGGCGATGATCCCACCATTGGCGAGCGGTTGATTCTGGAAATCACCGAAAGCTCGGCCATGCTGGTGCCGGAATTGGTGACCGGCTTCATGAAGGATCTGCAAGCACGGGGAATCAGCTTTGCCTTGGATGACTTCGGCGCAGGCTATACCTCGTTCCGCTTCCTCAAGGAGTTCTATTTCGACATCCTCAAGATTGATGGGCAGTTTGTCCGTGGCATCGCCACCGACCCCGACAATCAGGTTCTCACCGCCGCACTGGCGAGCATCGGCCAGCAATTCGACATGGTGACAGTGGCCGAAAGCGTCGAGAAACCCGAGGATGCGGCCTATCTCGCGGCGCTCGGGATCGACTGTCTTCAGGGCTATTACTTTGGTGCGCCCACAGTGCGTCCGCCTTGGCTCGATACCACCCTTGACCGCGCCATCGCTTGAATGTGACACTCCGTCCGTTGCCGCAGCGCGGCACCTACGATATGACGCCACGTAACGGCGGAGGCGGCGCAGGAATAGCCACATGAATGTGACATCCCTACGCCACACTCGCGCACGGGCAAATCCTGGTGGAGGACACAGATGACCAACGTAGTAATCGCATCCGCAGCACGCACCGCTGTCGGTTCATTTGGCGGAGCATTCGCCAACACGCCGGCGCATGATCTGGGCGCGGCTGTGCTCGAGGCGGTTGTCGCCCGTGCAGGCATTGAAAAGGGCGAAGTGTCGGAAACGATCCTCGGTCAGGTGCTGACCGCCGCACAGGGCCAGAACCCGGCGCGTCAAGCGCATGTCAACGCCGGTCTGCCGCTCGAATCCGCGGCATGGAGCATCAATCAGGTCTGTGGCTCGGGCCTGCGGGCCGTGGCACTGGGCGCACAGCACATCCAATTGGGCGATGCCGCGATCATCTGTGCCGGGGGTCAGGAAAACATGACGCTCAGCCCGCATGCCGCTTATCTGCGCGCCGGTCACAAGATGGGCGATATGACCTATATCGACACGATGATCCGTGACGGGCTCTGGGATGCGTTCAACGGCTATCACATGGGCCAGACCGCCGAAAACGTGGCCGATCAATGGCAGATCACCCGCGACATGCAGGATGAATTCGCCGTCGCCAGCCAGAACAAGGCCGAAGCGGCGCAAAAGGCGGGCAAGTTCGACGACGAGGTGATCGCCTTCACCGTCAAGAACCGCAAGGGTGACATCATCGTCGACAAGGATGAATACATCCGCCACGGCGCGACCATGGAAGTGATGCAGAAACTGCGCCCCGCCTTTACCAAGGATGGCTCGGTCACGGCGGCCAACGCCTCTGGTCTCAACGATGGTGCCGCAGCCACCCTTTTGATGAGCGCCGATGAGGCCGAGCGTCGTGGCATCGAGCCGCTGGCGCGCATCGCCTCTTATGCCACTGCTGGCCTCGATCCGTCGATCATGGGTGTCGGCCCGATCCATGCCAGCCGCAAGGCGTTGGACAAGGCCGGTTGGACCGTCGCCGATCTCGATCTGGTCGAGGCGAATGAGGCTTTTGCCGCGCAGGCCTGCGCGGTCAACAAGGAAATGGGCTGGGATCCGGCCATCGTCAACGTCAACGGTGGTGCGATTGCCATTGGCCACCCGATTGGGGCCTCGGGCTGCCGCGTGCTTAACACCTTGCTCTTCGAGATGAAGCGCCGTGGCGCCAAGCGTGGGCTCGCCACACTCTGCATCGGTGGTGGCATGGGCGTTGCCCTGTGCGTGGAGCGTCCGTGAGCTGCTCCGACGCTGCGTGATACAGGATCAAGGGCACTTCAGGCGGTGCCCTTTTTCTTGATCCGATCCCCTTGGCCGCATCGCAGAAATTTTATCGCGCAACAATATTGCGCATTGCGGCGCAAACCGATAACCAAGTTTCAACACACCAGCCATATTGGAGGATATCATGGCAAGAACCGCACTCGTCACCGGGGGCTCTCGTGGAATCGGCGCCGCCATTTCCAAGGCGCTCAAGGCTGATGGCTATACCGTCGCCGCCACCTATGCCGGCAATGATGAGGCCGCCGCCAAATTCACCGAGCAAACCGGCATCAAGTCCTACAAATGGAACGTGGCGGACTATGACAGCTCCAAAGAGGGCATCGCCCGTGTCGAGGCGGAGTTGGGCCCGATTGACATCGTGGTCGCCAATGCCGGCATCACCCGCGATGCGCCGTTCCACAAAATGACGCCGCAGCAGTGGAAAGAGGTCATCGACACCAACCTCACCGGCGTCTTCAACACCGTGCATCCCGTATGGCCGGGCATGCGCGAGCGCGGCTTTGGCCGGATCGTGGTGATCTCCTCGATCAACGGGCAAAAGGGCCAGTTCGGTCAGGTCAACTATGCCGCGACCAAGGCCGGTGATCTGGGCATCATCAAGTCACTGGCCCAAGAGGGCGCAGCGAAAGGCATCACCGCCAACGCCATCTGCCCCGGCTATATCGCCACGGAAATGGTCATGGCCGTGCCCGAAGCGGTGCGCGAAAAGATCATCGGCATGATCCCGGCGGGTCGTTTGGGCGAGCCCGAGGAAATCGCACGCTGCGTGAGCTTCCTCGTCTCTGACAATGCCAGCTTCATCAACGGCTCGACCATTTCGGCCAATGGCGCGCAGTTCTTTGTCTGACTAAGGCGGCGTAGACACACCTCAGAGGCCCGCCCCGGTGTTCCGGCGGCGGGCCTTTTCACGCTGATGGGGCCGCCAGAGTGCCGCGTGGGCAGAACTCTGTCTCAAGACAGACCGGCGGCGGCGACCCCGCTCCGCCCACCATCGCCACCAAGAGGCGCGCCGCCTCGCGCCCCATTTCGCGGTGCGGGACATGCACGGTGGTCAGGGCCGGATCGACCACGGTTGCCAGTTCGATATCGTCAAAGCCGGTGATCGACACGTCGGCCGGCACCCGCAGCCCCAGTTTGCGCGCCATCTGCAACGCCCCCACCGCCAGCACGTCATTGCCGCAGATCACGGCGGTAGGGCGCGCGGGCAGGGCCATCAACTTTGCCATTGCCTCAGCCCCGTTGGCGATGCTGTAGGGGGTCTCGATGAGGTGCAGCGCCGTGGGATCAAGCCCGTGGTCGCGGAGCGCGTCGCGTACCCCCGAAATCCGGTCGCGGGCACGGTCATTGCCCTCGGCCAAGGCCGAAATCATGCCGACGCGCTGATGCCCGAGGCGCAGCACCTCTTTGGCCAATGCCGCCATTGCCCGGCGATTGTCGAACCCGATCGCTGGGCGCGCCTGCGCCGGATCAAACGCCCAGGACACCAACACCGGCACGCCGCGCTGTTCGAGAAAGGCGTAAATTCCGGGATCGCGGTCATGCCCGATCAGCAAGAGCGCATCCGCGCCGCGTGCCACAAGGGTGCGTATCTGGTCGGCCTCGTTTTGCGGGCTGTAGGATGACGAGGCCACCAGGAGGGTCACACCACTGAGATGCAATTCCTCTTGAAAGGCCTGAATGGCGCGGGCAAAGATCGCGTTTTCCATCGTCGGAATGATCGCACCAATGGTGCCGGTGCGCCGCGCCGCCAAAGCCCGCGCGCCAAAATTTGGCGAATAGCCCAAGGCCATCACCGCCGCCAGAACCCGCTCGCGGGTGGTCTCTTGCACCTGTGACGGAGAGTTGAGGCAACGCGAAACAGTGGCGGTAGACACCCCCGCCGCGCGGGCGACATCGGCCAGCGTAGGCAGGTTCAAGGCGTTGTCAGGGACACGTCGGTTCATCCTGGGACCCGGAGCAAGAGTGTTTCGATCTACATGCCTGTAACGACATTCGGGAAATATAACAGCTTGCGTGAAAATATGTAAGCGCTTACATTTATCTCGAATCGTCGAAAGACCCGACGAAGAGGAGGGCATCATGTTTCTGTTCGCAGCACTGATCCTGTTCGGAGCCTTTGGCCTGAATGTCGCGATGGGAGCCTTTGGGAACGCGGCATTTCTGACAGGTGTGGGTGAAATGCTTTTGCTGCTGGCAGCGGTCGTGACCTTTGTCGTCGCCACGTTGAGGAGCGAGGCGGCGCGCAAACGCGGAAAATAAATCAGATCTCAGGGAGGAGACAAGAATGACTGAAGAAGCAAAAGAGCTTGCGTCCGAAGAGCGGCGCAATTTTCTGAAACTGGCCACCACCGGCAGCTTTACCGCAGCGGTTGTTGCGGCGGCGGCGGGCACGCTCTGGTCGTCCGAGGCCTCTGCGCAAACCGCCAATGAAGAGCGCGAGCGCGAGGCGGCGGCAGAGCATGTGATGACGCTGGCCACGGAATATGTGGTGGGCACCACACGCAGCTATCCGATGATGCAGCTTGATGTGAAAGAGAACCTGCAAAACGCCTCGAACGGCAAGATCTATGTCAAGCTGGCCCCCGGTGGGCAGTTGGGCGTTGGATCGGCACTGGCGCAAAAGGTGCAGGGCGGTACGATCAATGCCGGGCAATTCTCGCTCTCGAACTTTGCCCCCTTCGCCCCGGCGGTGGACCTGATCAACATGCCCTATTTCTGCGGGGCCAATCAGCGTTTCGTCAATCTCGTGACCTCTGACATCTGGAAGAAAGAGGTGAATGCGCTGGTCGAGGCGCGCGGCTTCAAGCCGATGTTCTATTTCTGCATCGACCCGCGTGTGATGGCGGTGCGCAAGGGCGGTGGTGGGCCGATCATGACCCCGGCCGACCTGCAAGGGGTCAAGTTCCGGGTGCCCGGTTCGCAGATGCTGCAACAGTTCTACAAGATGGGCGGCGCCAATCCGACGCCAGTCGCCTGGGGGGAAACACCGTCGGCGATCAAACAGGGTGTGGCCGATGCGCTCGACCCGGCGGTGGGCGCGCTCTATGCCTTTGGCTTCAAGGATATCCTGAGCCACGTCACCTTTACCCAGGCGGTGCCGGATAGCCAGACCTATGCCTGCAACCTCGAATGGTACAACACCCTGTCCAGCGATGTGCAGGAGGCGATTGAATGGGCCTCCGAAATGAGCTTCCATCAAAACCTTGCCAAGGTGCCGTCGTCGCGCACCTATGCCATGGCCGAAATGGCCAAGTCCGGCGTGGAATTCCATTCTCTGAGCGCCGATCAACTGGCGGAATGGCAGGAAACCGTGGGCTATCAGCGCTCTGAATGGGACAGTTTCAAGACCGAACTGGCCGGGTCGATGGAGACCTTTGACAAGCTGGTCGAGGCGGCAGGCACGCCGGGCAAATACTACGTCCACGACGCCTGATGCTGAAAACGCCGGGCGCGCGAATGACTGCCGCGCCTGGTATTTGCAAGGACGCTAACGAGAGGGACAGGACCGCAGCGCGCGCCCTGAACCGGAGAGGTTTGACATGCTCAGCACACTGGACCGCAATCTGGAGCGATGGGCGCTTCTGATCTTTTACATGATGCTGGTCGTCACCATGGCGATCGAAGTTATCCGGCGCGAGGTGTTCGCCTATTCCTCGGTCTGGGGCGAAGAGATCGTGCGCTATGCGTTCATCTATCTGGCATGGATCGGGGCGGCGGCGGCGGTGCGCGAACGCGCGCATATCCGCATCGACGTGATCATGCATTACGTGGGGCCACGCCTAAAGGCGGCGCTGTATATCTTGGGCGATCTGGTGATGGCAGCGGTGGCAGTTGTCGCGCTTTACTGGTCGTGGGAGACGGTGCTGGTTTCGGCCAAGTTCGGCTCGGTCAGTGCCGGGTTGCGGGTGTCGATGGTGTGGTTTCTCTTGGCGGTGCCGGTGGGCTTTGGCCTGATGCTTTTGCGGCTCGTGCAATCCTTCTTGCGCGACGTGCGCGCCCTTCGTGACGGAACACCCGTTCACGAAGGCAATCAGCTGTTTGATTGAGGGGCGCGCGTCATGTGGAATACATTCTCGCAAACCGTCGATCTGGGCTGGGATTTTTACGGGCCGGTGATCCTTTTCGTGGTGCTGGTGGCGCTGGCTGTGCCGGTCTGGGCGGCGATTGGATCGGCGGCGATTGTCATGCTGATGTGGTCGGGCGCGCTTCCGCTCAGCCTTGTGGGGGAGAGCCTGTTTGACGGGATCGACGCCTTTGCGCTGACAGCGGTGCCGCTCTTTATCCTGACGGGCGATGTGCTGGTGCGAACCGGGCTCAGCCGCAAGTTTCTGAACGTGGCGGAGGCGCTGACACAGTTTGCCAAGGGCGGTTTCGGCTCTGCCACGGTGCTTGTCTGCGGCATGTTCTCGGCCATCTCGGGATCGGATGCGGCGGGCGCTGCGGCGGTGGGGCGGATGACCATCGACCGGCTGGTGGAATCGGGCTATCCGCGCCCCTATGCCTGTGCGCTGGTGGCAGCGGGGGCCTGTACCGGCATCCTTATCCCACCGTCGATTGCCTATATCATCATCGGTCTGGTCTTGGGCATCTCGGCCTCGACGCTCTTTATGGCGGCGCTTATTCCGGGGATGCTGATCCTTGTGTCGATCCTGATCACCAATATCGTGGTCAATCGTATCTATGGCTATGAGGGCGGCGGCAATGTCGGGTTTGGTGAATATTTCGCCAATCTGGGCCGTGCGTTGGCGTCGGGCTGGTATGCCTTTATCGTGCCGGGGATCATCTTTTACGGCATCTTTTCGGGGCGGCTGACGCCGACCGAAGCGGGCGCGACTGCGGTCATTGTGACGGTGATCCTTGGCTTTATCCTTGGCACGCTCAAGCTGGCGGATTTTCCGGCCATGTTGATCAGTTCGGCCAAGGTCAATGGGGTGATCCTGCCCATCATCGCCTTTTCCCTGCCCTTGGCGCAGGCATTGGCCATCATGGGAGTGCCGCAGGGGTTTGTAACGGCGGTGACGGGGCTGACCGATGATCCGGCTACGCTCATCCTTTTGATGATCCTGATCCTGATCGCGGCGGGCTGCGTGATGGAGACGACACCCAATATCGTCATCCTCGCCCCCATTCTGAAGCCGCTGGCCGACAATATCGGCATGAATGAAATCCAGTTCTGCATCATGATGATCACCGCCTTGGGTGTGGGTTTCATCACGCCGCCGCTTGGCCTCAACCTCTTTGTCGTGTCGGGCATCACCGGCGAATCCATCCTGCGAATCGCGTGGCGGGCGGTGCCCTTCGTGTTCTTCATGCTGATCGTGGTGCTGCTGATTGCCTATATCCCGGCGATTTCGACCACGATGCTTCCCGATGTCTACAAATAGGACCCTACCATGACCCGTGAATACCTGAAGAAAGCAACCCTGACCTCAACCTCGCACGCCAGTGACGTGCATGAGACCGTGCAAGGGATTCTGGCCGATATCGAAGCGGGCGGTGACAAGGTCGCGATGGACTATGCCGCCAAGTTTGACCGCTACGAAGGCAATATCATCCTGACACCGGAAGAGATTGCCGCTGCGACAGCGCTCGTGCCGGACAAGCTCAAGCGGGATATCGAGTTTGCCCATGCCAATGTGCGCCGCTTTGCGCAAGCTCAGCGCGAAACCTTGCGTGACATCGAGATCGAAGTGGTGCCGGGGCTGATTGCGGGGCAAAAGAGCATCCCGGTGCGGGCGGCAGGCTGCTATGTGCCGGGCGGGCGCTATAGCCATATCGCCAGCGCCATCATGACCGTGACCACCGCCAAGGTGGCGGGTTGCAAGCATATCGTCGCCTGTTCGCCACCCCGCCCCGGCGTGGGTGTGGCCCCGGCAATCATCTATGCGGCGCATGTCTGCGGCGCGGATGTGATCATGGCGATGGGCGGCGTGCAGGGTGTTGCGGCGATGACATTCGGCCTCTTTGGTCTGCCACCGGCGAACATCCTTGTCGGTCCCGGCAATCAGTTCGTGGCCGAGGCCAAGCGCATCCTCTTTGGTCGCGTCGGCATCGACATGATCGCAGGCCCGACCGACAGCCTCGTTCTGGCGGATGCGACCGCTGATCCGATGGTGGTGGCGACCGACCTCGTGGGACAGGCCGAGCATGGCTATAACTCGCCCGTCTGGCTGGTGACGGACAATCGCCCGCTGGCCGAGGAGGTGATGCGCCTTGTCCCTGATCTCATCGCCGATCTGCCAGAGGTCAACCGCGACAACGCCGCCGCCGCATGGCGTGATTATGCCGAGGTAATCCTTTGCGCAGACCGCGAGGAAATGGCGGCCACCTCCGACGATTACGCGCCCGAGCATCTGACGGTTCAGGCCGAGGATCTCAACTGGTGGCTGGACCGGCTCACCTGTTACGGCTCGCTCTTTCTCGGTGAGGAAACCACGGTCGCCTTTGGCGACAAGGCATCGGGCACCAACCATGTGCTGCCCACCTCAGGGGCGGCCAATTACACCGGCGGCCTCAGCGTGCACAAATACATGAAGATCGTCACATGGCAGCGCGCCACCCGCGAGGGGGCCAAACCCGTGGCCGAGGCCACGGCGCGCATCTCACGGCTGGAAGGGATGGAGGGGCACGCCCGCACCGCCGACATTCGCCTGCGCAAATATTTCCCCGACGAAACATTTGATCTGACCGCCAATGGCTGAACGCGGGCTCTTTGATGTCGCGGGGCGCGTCGCGTTGGTGACGGGGGCAAGTGCCGGTCTTGGGCGGCGCGCGGCGACGGTTCTGGCGATGCGCGGCGCGC
>NZ_LADY01000006.1:0-41342 GCF_000961715.1 Roseovarius sp. BRH_c41
GTCGGGATATACTCATCCACAGCCGCCATCAGCGCGCGGATCGAATTCTCGCCGATTTCCGGCTGGGTGCCGTTCATCGCATGCAGCGCCGAGCCGCGCACGATCGGAATATCGTCGCCCGGATAGTCGTAAGAGGTCAGAAGCTCGCGGATCTCCATTTCCACCAGTTCCAGCAGCTCTTCGTCATCGACCTGATCGACCTTGTTCATGTAGACGACCATGAAGGGGATGCCGACCTGACGACCGAGCAGGATGTGCTCGCGGGTCTGCGGCATCGGGCCGTCAGCGGCGTTCACAACCAGGATCGCGCCGTCCATCTGCGCGGCACCGGTGATCATGTTCTTCACATAGTCGGCGTGGCCGGGGCAGTCGACATGGGCGTAGTGACGCGCCTCGGTCTCGTATTCCACATGCGCGGTCGAGATCGTGATCCCGCGCGCCTTTTCTTCAGGCGCACCGTCAATCTGGTCATAGGCCCGGAATTCGCCAAAATACTTGGTGATCGCCGCCGTCAACGTCGTCTTGCCGTGGTCAACGTGACCAATCGTGCCGATGTTCACATGCGGCTTGTTACGTGCAAACTTTTCCTTTGCCATGATACTGGCTCCTTCTTTTGTTCATGTGCGGTGCGCGTCGGCGCACCCTACGGGGATGGTAGGGTGGGCAGATTGCCCACCGCCGTTATGCGTATTTCTTCTGGATTTCTTCAGAGATGTTGTGCGGCACCGGCTCGTAATGCGAGAATTGCATCGTGAACTGGGCGCGTCCCGAAGACATCGAGCGCAGCGTGTTGATATAGCCGAACATATTGGCCAGCGGGACGTTTGCGTTGATCGCAATCGCATTGCCGCGCTGTTCCTGACCCGACACCTGACCGCGCCGCGACGTAAGATCGCCGATGACGTTGCCGGTATATTCCTCGGGCGTGACCACCTCGACCTTCATGATCGGCTCGAGCAGCTTGGCACCGGCCTTCTTGAGACCTTCGCGCATGCCCATACGACCGGCGATTTCAAACGCCATGACCGAAGAGTCCACATCGTGATACTTGCCGTCGATCAGCGAGACCTTGAAGTCGATCACAGGGAAGCCCGCGAGCGGACCGCTGTCCATGACAGAGCGGATACCTTTTTCGACGCCCGGAATATATTCCTTGGGCACGGCACCACCAACGATCTTGCTCTCAAAGCTGAAGCCTTCGCCCGGCTCTGTCGGCGTGATGACCAGCTTGATCTCGGCGAACTGACCCGAACCACCCGACTGTTTCTTGTGGGTGTAGGTGTGCTCGACCATGTGGCTGATGGTCTCACGATACGCCACCTGCGGCGCACCGATATTGGCCTCAACCTTGAACTCGCGACGCAGACGGTCGACCAGGATGTCGAGATGCAATTCGCCCATTCCCTTCATGATGGTCTGACCGGATTCAAGATCGGTCTCGACGCGGAAGGACGGGTCCTCTGCTGCCAGACGGGCCAGACCCGCCGACATTTTCTCTTGGTCGCCCTTGGTCTTGGGCTCTACCGCGATCTCGATCACCGGATCGGGAAAGGTCATGGTTTCCAGAACAACCGGCTTGGCCGGATCACAGAGCGTATCCCCGGTGGTGGTCTCTTTCAGACCGGCCAGCGCGATGATGTCGCCTGCAAAGGCCTCTTCGATCTCTTCGCGGTTTATGGCGTGCATCATCATCATCCGGCCGACGCGCTCTTTTTTGCCTTTGGTGGCATTGAGCATCGCATCGCCCTTCTTCATCACGCCGGAATAGATGCGTGTAAAGGTCAGCGAACCGACGAACGGGTCGTTCATGATCTTGAAGGCCAGCGCCGAGAACGGCTCGGAATCATCGGCATGACGCGCGATGTTACGGGTCTCGGTCTCGTCATCCGGGCTAAAGCCCATGTAGGGCGGCACGTCGAGCGGCGACGGCAGAAAGTCGATGACCGCGTTCAACAGAGGCTGCACGCCCTTGTTCTTGAACGCAGACCCGACGAGGATCGGCACAAAGCTCAGCGACAGCGTGCCCTTGCGGATCAGCGCGCGCAGGGTATCTTCGTCGGGCTCTTTGCCCTCGAGATAGCCTTCCATCGCATCGTCATCCATCTCAACGGCGACTTCGATCAGGTTGGCACGCCATTCGTCAGCGAGATCCTTGAGATCATCACGGATCGGCTGACGGACCCAGGACGCGCCCAGATCTTCACCCTTCCAGACCCATTCTTCCATCTTGATGAGGTCGATGATGCCTTCGAGTTGATCCTCGGCACCGATCGGCAGAGCCACAGGCGCGGGGATAGCCCCGGTGCGGTCCTTGATCATCTTGACGCAGTTAAAGAAATCGGCACCGATCTTGTCCATCTTGTTGACGAACACCAGACGCGGCACCTTGTAACGATCAGCCTGACGCCACACGGTTTCGGTCTGCGGCTCGACACCGGCGTTTCCGTCCAACAGACAGATCGCGCCATCGAGAACCGCCAGCGAACGCTCGACTTCAATGGTAAAGTCGACGTGGCCGGGGGTGTCGATGATGTTGAAACGGTACTTGGTATCCGAAACGCTCTCGAGGCTCGGATCTTCCTGACGCTGCCAAAAGGTCGTGGTCGCAGCCGAGGTGATGGTGATACCGCGTTCCTGCTCCTGCTCCATCCAATCCATCGTCGCGGCGCCGTCATGGACTTCGCCGATCTTGTGGGACTTGCCGGTGTAGAACAGGATGCGCTCGGTCGTCGTGGTCTTGCCCGCATCGATATGGGCCATGATCCCGAAGTTCCGGTAACGCTGGAGGGGATAGTCGCGTGCCATGATTCAAATGCCTCTGAGGTTTACCAGCGGTAGTGGCTGAACGCTTTGTTCGCGTCTGCCATCTTGTGGGTGTCTTCGCGCTTCTTCACGGCCGAGCCGCGGCTCTGAACGGCATCGACCAGCTCACCGGCCAGACGCTCTTCCATGGTGTTCTCGTTGCGCGAACGCGACGCATTGATCAGCCAACGGATTGCCAGAGCCTCACGACGCTCGGGACGCACTTCGACGGGCACCTGATAGGTGGCACCACCGACGCGACGCGACCGCACTTCGACGGAGGGTTTGATATTGTCCAGCGCTTCGTGGAACACTTCGACGGGCGCGCGTTTGATCTTGGCCTCGACGCGCTCCAGCGCATTGTAGACGATCGTTTCGGCGACGGACTTTTTGCCGTCGATCATCAGGTTGTTCATGAACTTGGTCAGAACCCGATCACCATACTTGGCATCAGGCAGGACTTCGCGTTTTTCTGCGGCGTGACGACGAGACATCTATAATTCCTCTTACTTCGGACGCTTCGCGCCGTATTTCGAACGGCGCTGCTTACGGTCTTTGACGCCTTGCGTATCGAGCACGCCGCGCAGGATGTGGTAACGCACACCGGGAAGGTCTTTCACACGGCCGCCACGGATCAGAACCACAGAGTGCTCCTGAAGATTGTGGCTCTCACCGGGAATATAGCTGATGACCTCAAAGCCATTCGTCAGGCGCACTTTGGCGACCTTCCGCATGGCCGAGTTCGGCTTCTTCGGCGTCGTGGTATAGACGCGCGTGCAAACGCCACGCTTCTGAGGGCAACCCTGCAGGTGCTGTGACTTGGTGGTTCTGACTTTCGGCTGCCGCGGCTTGCGGATCAGCTGTTGGATCGTTGGCATTCCGGTTATTTCCCCGTCTCTCAACACATGTGTCTGCACAAGGACCAGCCCCATGCGGTTAATCAAAAGCGAATCGCGCGTCCGCAATACGCAAAGACCGCAATCGCACCCTGTATTTCGGGTCCGACGCGGTGGGTTTCCAGAGGATCGGGGCGCGCTCGCCCGGATCTTGACCACTACAGTTCTGATACAGGCGACGGGGCGACCCCCTCAGCCATGGATGGGGCGCGTATAGGGGGAGTCGCGGGGGTTGTCAACAGCCCTGCCCGCCCTTGCACAGATGCCCGACGGGTGCGATGTATCAGGGACAAAAGCGGGCGTAAACCCGCGCGCCAACAGAGGGTTCAGAGCCATGCGCGTGATCGGGATTTGCCGATTCTCCTACCCGGCTGTCGGCGGCTTCAAGCGGATGCACGACACCGTGGCGGACCGCGAAGCCTATCTCTATGCCCCGGCCCGGATGGACCTGCGCTTTCGCCATTTTGAATGCCTCACCCTGCCCTCCATCGCCGCGCAACAGCATCCCGACTTCACCTTTCTGGTGATGATCGGTGACAGCCTGCCCAAACGCTACCGCGACCGCCTGCACGACCTGACCGCCCATGTGCCGCAGATCAAGATCATCGAGAGCGAACCGATGAAACACCGCCTCGCGATGCAGATCGCTATCAAGACGGAACTCGGAGAGGACACGGTGCCCTCCATGCAATTCCGCCTTGATGACGACGATGCCGTCGCCCTCAGCTTCGTCCGCAGCCTGCGCTGGTTCGAAAAGCATACCCGCACCATGCGCAAGAACTGGCCTCACATGGCCATCGACTATAATCGCGGCTACTCGGTCACGCTGTCGGATGAGGGGATCAAGGCCGAAGAAGTGCAGCCGCCCTTTTGGGCCTGCGGTCTGGCCGTGCTCTTTCGTCCCGGCGATGACCTGACCGTGATGAATTTCAGCCATCACAAGCTGCATTACGACATGCCGACCCTTATTCAGCCCGGCCCGCATATGTATCTGCGCGCCAAACATGACGACAATGATTCCGCCGCAAAATACGTCTGCGGCCCGATGCACCCGCTGGACAGCCGCGAGGCGGCCTTCTTCAAGTCTCAGTTCAACGTGGACGAGGACCAAGTGAAAGCTGTCTTTTCAGATCCGCCTTCGCCCGTCGACTGATCTGCGCCTCGCGGTAGAGCGTGAAAAGACCGCTCGCCACCACAATCGCCGCCCCGATCAGGGTCAGGGTCTGCGGCCAGTCGCCAAACACCAGCCAGCCCAGCAACAGCGCCCAAATCAGGCTGGTATAGCGAAAGGGCGCCACGAAACTGATCTCGCCCACCCGCATCACCATGATGGAAAAGAGATAACCGCCGATGATCATCACCGCCGCACCACAGATGATCAGGGCGGCCCGTGCATCTATCGGCTCCCACTCCCCGGTCAGGCTTCCCAGACCGAAAAACGCCATGATGAAAAACGAATTGAACAGCGTCACCAGCATCGAGGGCACATCCCGCGACAGTTTGCGCGTCGCCAGATCGCGCAGCGTGACAAAGGCCACCGCTGCCAATCCGTAGACCGAATAGACGTTGAACCCTTCGGTGCCCGGCCGCACGATCAGCATCACGCCGATGAACCCGGCCAGAATGGCCGACATCCGCTTCCACCCCACCGGCTCGCGGAAAAACAGCGCAGCGGCCAGCGTCAGGGTCAACGGCAAGGCCTGCATGATCGCGCTGATATTGGCCAAAGGCATATTATAGAGCGCGGAGACAAAGAAATACGCGGACCCGATCTCGCCCACCATGCGCCAGAACACCGGCCCCCAATCCTCGCGCGGCAAATGCCGCTTCAGCGCCCCCATCTTCCACGCAATCAGCGCCACGAGGATCGTCGTCACCAGCCCGCGCAGGAACATCACCTGAAACAGCGGCACCTGTCCCGCCAGCGCCTTGATCATGGCATCGTTCAGCGTGAACGCGGCCATCGACCCCATCATCAAGAGAGCGCCGGTCAGATTGTCAGAGCGGGGCATGATGTGCCTGTTTTTTGATCCTGTTGCCTCGGCATTAGACAGGGATCAACGACAGGTGCAACCCGATATCACCCCGCCAACGCCGCGTGCAGCGCGCTGTGCAGCACCGGGTTGGCCGCCAACACCCCGTTGACCATCGGCACCGGATTGTTGAACCTGAGCGGCCCCGCGTGGCGGTCCGACGTCACCGCCCCCGCCTCGCGCAGAATGAGATCCCCCGCCGCGATGTCCCATTCCCAGGATGGGCGCAGGGTCATCATCGCGTCATAGCGCCCCTCTGCGACAAGACCGAGGCGATAGGCAAGGGACGGTCGAAACGCCCGCGTCACATCGGGCACGCGCCCCCCCAGCCAATGCTCCGGCGCATAATTGGGCTTGGAGGCCAATATCGACGCGCCCACCAGATCGGCCCGTCCGGTGGCCCGGATCGGCACCCCGTTCAGCGTGGCCCCCTGACCCACAGCGGCAGCATAGAGCTTGTCCCGCATCGGCAGATAAATCGCGGCGGCAATCACCACGCCACCCTCGGACACCGCCAGAGAATGCGCCCAACTGTCATTGCCCTCGATGAAACTGCGGGTGCCGTCGATGGGATCGACAATGAACACCCGATCCGACTGCAACCGCGCTGCTGTGTCTTCGGTCTCTTCCGACAACCAGCCATACTCGGGCCTTGCGCTGCGCAATTGCTCCACCAGCATCGCATTGACCGCCAGATCCGCCGCCGTCACCGGACCAGCCCCCCCGGCCTTGTCCTGCACCTCCAGCGGCCCACCCACATAGGCGGTGGCAATCCGACCCGCCTCATGCGCAGCCTCGATCAAGAGCAGCAGATCACTCCCCGGCAAGCGTCATCCCCTCGATCAAGAGCGACGGCACCACCCGCCCCAGATGCAGCCGCGCGTCATTGGCCGGGATCATCCGGCGCAGCATCTCGGGCAAACTGCCAGCGATGGTGCATTCGTTGACCGGCCATTTGATCTCGCCATTCTCCACCCAGAACCCGGCGGCACCTCGCGAATAATCGCCGGTGTTGGGATTGATCGTCGAGCCGATCATCGACGTCACCAACAGGCCGGTTCCCATGTCGCGGATCAGATCGTCACGGCTCTGCCTGCCCTGCGTAAGCGCGATGTTCCATGTCCCCGGCGAGGGCGGCGCAGAGGTGCCGCGCGTCGCATTCGCCGTGCTCTGCATCCCCAGCTTGCGGGCATTGGCGAGATCGAGCGTCCATCCCATCAGCACGCCATCTTGAACAATCGCACGTTTGGCGGTGGGCAGCCCCTCGGCATCAAACGGCCGCGATCCGCTCACGCGCGGACGGTGCGGGTCTTCCAGCACCGACAGCGCCTCTGGCAGCACCTGCTCTCCCAACCGCTCGCGCAGCCACGACGATCCCCGCGCCACTGACGCGCCACTCGCCGCTGCCAGCAAATGCCCGATCAGCGTGCCCGACACGCGCTCGTCAAACACCACCGGATAGGCCCCGGTGTGCGGGCGACGCGCGCCCAGACGCTCGACAGCACGCTCCCCCGCACGGCGACCAATCTCGGATGCCTCCCGCAGATCGCTGGCAAAGATCCGGCTGTCGCCATCGTGGTCGCGCTCCATCCCGGTGCCCGTCCCGGCAATCGCCACGCACGACAGCCCCGTATCACTGCGCGCATAGCCGCCGGAAAATCCGTTACTGGCGGCAATATGCACCGCGCGCTGACTATACCCCGCCGTCGCCGACTGCACCTGCGTGACACCGGCCACGCCAAGCGCCGCCGCCTCCGCCTCCTGCGCCATCCGCGCCAGGGCATCGGGCGCCGGTTCGGGGCTCGGATCACAGAGCTCCAGCGCCGCCACATCCCAGTCACGCGCCAATTGCCCCGGCTCCGCCAGCCCCGCATAGGGATCGACCGGCGCTTCCCGCGCCATCGCCACCGCCCGCTCGGCCAGCGCGGCAATTGTCGCCTCCCCGGTATCCGAGGCCGACACATTCGCCTGCCGCCCGCCAATCAGCACCCGCAATCCGATGTCCACACCCTCGGCGCGCTCGGCCTGCTCCAGCGTGCCACCGCGCATGTCGATCGTTACCGACTGCCCGCGCAACGCCATTGCATCCGCCGCCTCGGCCCCCCCCTTGAGCGCCGCGTCAATCAGCGCATGGGTCAGTTCATCAAGCGCTTTCGCCATGGCCATCTCCTTGTTGCCGCCCTGAGGTAGACCGACACCCCCCCACGCGCAAGCCCGCGCCCATGCAAAAGGCCACGCGCCTGCGCACGTGGCCCCCTCTGCCGATCATTTCCGCGTTATTTCAGACGCTGCCCATTGGCCAGCACCTGACCCTCCTCGGTCACTTCAATACGCGAGGTCAACTCATCCTCGCCCGACCCCGTGCGCGCGAACATGCCCGCCATCATCCGCACCATCACCGCCTGATCCTCGGCCACAAAGCCCATGCCAATCAGCTTGTCCAAGAGACCGTTGCCCCCCACCAGCCGCAAATCAATCGCGCCCTCGGGCGCAGGCACCCCGTCAAAGCTGGTCAGATCCGTCTGATCAAAGGTAAACGCCCCCGCCCCGGTCAGCTTGGCCCCGGCCAGATCGACCGTCAGATCATTGAGCACAAGGCTCTCCACTTCACCGGGGGCCGCTTCACTCTCTTCCAGCTTGGTCATCTGCTCGGGGTCGAGCAGATCAAAGAACAGCCGCCCCTTGCCCGACAGATCGACGCTGATCGTCGCCGGATCACGCGGCAACTGCTCGCCCGGATCGAACATCGCCCAGATCATGTCCGACATGGTAAAGCCGCCAAAATTCAGCGCCAGCGCATAATCCTGCATCTCGTCGCTCTTGCCCACCGGCATCACAAGGTTGAACCCGGCGCGCTCCATCTCAGCCGTCACCGGAAACGGCAGATCGTCCCCGGTCATCGTGAGGCTCACACCGCGCCCGTCACCGCCATAGCGCAACCCCTCAGGGCTGATCGCCGCCCGCAACGTGCCACTGTCAGAGCTTTGCGTGCCCTCGACGACCTTACCCTCATTGGTGAACTTATAGGCGGTGGTGCCGCCCTCATATTCCACCAGACTGTTGACCCTCAGCCCCTCGCGCAGCGCAGCGGCCATGTCGCTTGCATCAATACCATCGACCAGATCCCCATCGCCGGTCATGCTGATCCGCGCCAACGTGCCCTTGATCTCGGCACGCCCCCCCGCTTCGGGATCGGTGAAATCAATGTCATACCCCACCGGGCCAGCGGTCAACTCCTGCGTGAACCCGCGCGTGTCCCCGGTCTCTTTGCTCTGATACTGCCCCGCCAGATCCGCCATTCGGATCTGCGCCGCGCCAATCTCGGGCGTCTGCTCTCCGGCCACCAGATCGGTCAAGGTCATCGTCATCTCTTGCGCGGTATAGTCATAGCTCATCGCCGCCGGATCGCCGGTGACGCGCATGTCCATGCCCCGCTGCGCGATCTCGATCGTCAGCGCGACCTGCTCGCCCGCCTCATCCTTGAGGTCCATCGCCATCGGAATGGTCTCGGGCAGGATCACCACAACCGATCCGTCGCTCTGCTCCACCAGTTGCATCTGATCCATGCGCAGCTCGACCATGCCGCCCTCTTCTGGCACCTGCATCCGCATCGCCATATCCCGAATCGTCAGCGTATCGCCCGACTGCGCGGTGTCACCCTGCACGTCATAGCCATAGCTTTCGAGATAGCTCTGCCAATCCTCCCAGACCTGCACGGCGGTCAGATCGGCAAATCCGGCCGACGCCGACAGACAGAGCACAGAGGTCGAAGTGGTAAGCGTGCGAATAAAAGACATGAAGAGCACCTTTTCAAAATCGGGGTTGCAAACAGCTTGGGTCGTCGCAGCGAAAGGGTCAAGGGATGATCTGACTGGAACTTGACCCGTCCCGGCGTTAGTACAAGGGCAGCCACTAGAGGGGAATACCATGGATATGCAGGGTAAATGCGTTCTCATCACCGGAGCCAGCAAAGGCATCGGCGCCGCCGCTGCGCGGGTTTTTGCCGCAGCCGGGGCGAATGTCGCCCTTGCCGCGCGCAATGGCGACGCGATTGCGGAACTGGCGGGCGACATCGGCCCCTCGGCCATCGCCATCCCCTGCGATGTCAGCCGCTACTGGGAAATCGAGGCCGCCATCGCCGCCTGCCACACCGCCTTTGGGCAATTGGACGTGCTGATCAACAACGCCGGCGTGATCGAGCCCATCGCCCCGCTGTCCGACGCTGATCCCGAGGCATGGGCGCGCGCCATCGACGTCAACCTCAAGGGCGTGTTCAACGGCATGCGCGCCGCCCTGCCCGGCATGATGGCACGCGGCGCGGGCACCATCCTCACCGTCAGCTCTGGCGCGGCTCACCATGCCCTCGAAGGCTGGAGCGCCTATTGCACCTCCAAGGCCGGGGCCGCGATGCTCACCCGCTGCGCTGCTCTTGAGGCATCGCCTGTAGGCGTCCGGGTGATGGGCCTCTCGCCCGGCACCGTCGCCACCGACATGCAGCGCGAAATCAAGGCCAGCGGCGTCAACCCCGTCAGCCAGTTGGACTGGTCCGATCATATCCCCGCCGATTGGCCCGCCCGCGCCCTGCTGTGGATGTGCGGCCCCGATGCCGCCGACTTCGCCGGACAGGAAATCTCGCTGCGCGACGAGGCCATCCGCCGCCGGGTGGGCCTGATATGACCCCGGCCGCCCTTGTCACGCTGGAGCGTGACGGCGGGCTCTGGATCGCGACCCTCAATCGCCCGGACAAGGCCAATGCCCTGACCGAGCCGATGCTGACCGAACTGGCCGACATCGCCGAGGCCGCTCAAGAGGCGCGCGTGTTCGTGCTGACCGGCGCGGGCAAGGTGTTCTCTGCCGGGGCTGACCTAGAGGCCGCGCGCACCGGTCTGGCCACCAGCCCGGTCTGGGAGCGCCTCTCCGGGGCCATCGCCGCCCTGCCCGGCCTCAGCATCGCCGCCCTCAACGGAACGGTCGCAGGCGGAGCCACCGGCATGGTGCTGGCCTGCGACATCCGCATCGCCGCCGAGGGGGCCGGGGCGTTCTATCCGGTGATGAAACTGGGCTTCCTGCCGCAACCCAGCGACCCCGCCCGCCTTGCCGCCCTGATCGGCCCCGCACGGGCAAAAATGATCCTTCTGGCCGGCGCGCGCCTCAACACCCAAGAGGCGCTCGATTGGGGTCTCTTTGACCGCGTGGTTCCCGGCGCGAGCCTGATGCAGACCACCCACGATCTCGCAGCCAACGCCCTCGCCGCGTCCCCCGACCACGCAACGGCGCTCAAGGCGATGTGCCCTGCTGCGGGCTGAATGGACAAGAGCGCGGATTGGACCGCGCGGCCGTACGGTTTGACCGCACAAACGTACAGTCCCCCTGTTCAGACCGGCATTGGAAACGGCCTGAGCACAGTATCTTTGCGCAGGTAAAGCGGATGCTTGGCCGACCCGTCCTTGTTCAGCCCCAGACACATCAGCGGCTTGCCAGTCGCAGCAATATCACGCAGTGTTTGCCGCACAACCTCTTGATAACGCTGATGAAGTTTTCCGTAGGCTAGCACGACAAACTCGGATTGCTCCGCCATCGCCACCAACGCCGGGATATTCGCCGGGCTGCACGCCTCCGCCGGATCGCGCGGCAGATCCTTCGGCGATGTCGCCCGCCAATCCAGCATATTCCCCTTGAAATAAAAAGAAAAATCCCAATCCTTGGCAAACATCACCTCACGGTGACAGGTCGGATCAGACACTTCAGCACTCGCCACAGAGGGGTTCATCCCTATGAACAGCACCCTGCGCGGCACGACACCCTCAGGCGTCCAATCGCGGCTCAGAACCTGCCGGTAGCGACCACATATAGAATATTCCGCGCCACCAACCACACCATCCGGTAGGCGCAGCCGCACCTTGCCACCCGGATCGTGCAGATGATCGGGGGCTGCTCCGCTCATTGGTTGAACACCCGCGACGGATGCAATTCCCCCGCCTTGTAACGGCCCACGGCAACCGCCTTACCCTCGACCGCAGCCCAACATTCTTCTCCATATTCAATGCCTTGCGCGATCACCATGCCGGGATTTCCGTTCCGCAACCGGGCTGCTCCCTCGGGCGTCGCTGTCACCATAGGGAGGTCCGCCAACCCTTCTTCGAGCGGGCGAATGTGCTCCTCCAACTCCGGGCCATGCGCCATCCGGTCAATCTCTTCGATACTCAGCCCATCCTTGGCCTCGAACGGCCCCGACCACACCCGGCGCAACCACGCCACATGCCCGTAACACCCTAGAATCTCACCCAAATCTCGCGCGACGGACCGAACATAGCCACCCTTGCCGCAGGTCATTTCCAGCACCACATGATCCGCATCCGGGCGGTCCACCAGCAGCAATTCCTCAACCCAAAGCGGCCGCGCTGCGACCTCGAACTCTTCCCCGTCCCGCGCCAGCTTATAGGCGCGCTGCCCGTCGATTTTGACGGCAGAATATTTCGGCGGGACCTGCATCACATCACCGACAAACCCGCCAAGGACATCCTTAATCTCTTGATCTGATGGGCGTTTTTGGCTTTCAGCGATCACCTCGCCCTCGGTGTCGTCGGTGTTGGTTGCCTGTCCCAACCGCACGCAAAACGTATACGCCTTGAGCGCATCGGTGATATAGGGAACCGTCTTGGTCGCTTCTCCCAGCGCAACGGCCAGCACACCCGTCGCCTCAGGGTCCAGCGTGCCCGCATGCCCCGCCTTCTGCGCCTGAAGCGCCCATTTCACCTTGTTGACAACGCTGGTCGAGGTCATGCCAGCGGGCTTGTCCACCACCAGCCACCCCGAAATCTCGCGCCCCTTGCGTTTGCGTGCCATCCCCGGCCCTTTGCCTGTTGTCTAAGGCAGCAGCGCCTAATCCACCGCAGCCTCCGCGTCAATCACCGCCCCCACCATCGGTCCCAACGGAAATCCGATATCAGAGCGATTCACCCCCGGCGCATG
Source organism: Roseovarius sp. BRH_c41 (assembly GCF_000961715.1). Lineage (NCBI taxonomy): Bacteria > Pseudomonadati > Pseudomonadota > Alphaproteobacteria > Rhodobacterales > Roseobacteraceae > Roseovarius > Roseovarius sp. BRH_c41. The sequence goes on from NZ_LADY01000006.1 coordinate 12,704, forward strand.
CAAACGCGAGACCTTGCCATCGAAATAGAGCGCCTGCGCCACCTTCAGATGATCGCGAAAGAAGCGGCCAAAGGTGTGAAAATTCAATGCGTTGTCAGAAATTACAAACCAAGCCTTTCGCCCATTCGCGGACGTGCCCACGCCATTGCGAACGTAGTGGCTATCGCTATCCACCAGAAAGCGCGGATGCACTGCGCCATCAATCACTAACATCGGTCCGGATTGAGTGGCATAGCGACATGCGGGACGTTCGCGCGCATATCGCAGGGTCTCGATGACATGGGCGCGACCGTCACCGATACAGAATACCCCGTTGGGCAAAAGCCCGAAATTGCCCGGACCGTCACGCGTGATGAGTCCCTTAACCTCTTGGCCTGCCTCGATATATAGCCCCACAGGGCTGCGATCCGCATGGTACATGCCCGCGTTCATCGCGAATGCAAGTGCCTTACCCTCGGCCTTCAACTTGTTTTCGATAGCGCCAAAACTGCCCAAGGGGGCCCCGCTCTCAGCATCGTTGAGGAAAAGCCGCAGATCGTCGCGCCCGATGTCCACGGCGCAGACAGTATAGCTCTCGTCCTCAAATCGCTCGGTTCGGCACTCAGCAGCCTGAACAGCGCCAGAGCCAAGCACCACAGCAAGCAAAAGCGCGAGCCTAACCTTCCACATCCCGGCGCACCGTGTCTTGGTCAAAGAGACGTCGTGTCTCATCGATCTGATCAAAGGTCTCATCCAGCCGAAACCGCAGGTCGGGGGCGTATTTAAGCCCCACTTTCTTGCCGATCATGCGCCGCAACTCATGTTTGTTGCGCGCCAGAAGGGCGATCAAGTCGTCTTGGCCTTCGCCGCCCAGTGGCATCACATAAGCGGTGGCGATCTTGAGATCCGACGAGGTGCGCACCTCACCCACCGTCACCGAAATGCGGTTGAGGTCAGGGTCATGGATATCACCCCGCATCAGAACTTCGGACAAGGTACGTCGGATCAACTCGCCCACGCGAAGCTGCCGTTGCGAGGGGCCGGGCCCGTCATGAAACTTGTTCTTTGCCATGCCTCGCATCTAATCGCTCGGGCAGGCATTTCCAAGCAGAGAAATCCGCCCGGCTTTTTCTTGGCGTAAATACTCCTGCCCCGTTCGCGCCACGACCCGCGCCCTTGCCGCTTCAAACACAGCACGCTATGCAGGCTCGCAACCACGATTAGGAGTGCCACTAATGACCGACCTGCCGGGCATCGTGATCACCGGGGCCTCGGGCCGTATGGGCCAGATGCTGATCCGCACGCTGGCCGAGAGCCCGCGCGCCCGTCTGATCGGCGCGCTCGAGCGGCCCGGACATGCGTGGATCGGACAGGACGTGGGCCGCGCCATGGGCGGGGCCGAGGTGGGTGTCACGGTGACTGACGACCCGCTCGAGGTGATCGTGCGCGCTCATGCGCTCATCGACTTTACAGCCCCCGCCGCCACGCTGGAATTCGCCGTTCTGGCCGCTCAGGCGCGGGTGGTGCATGTGATCGGCACCACCGGTTTTGAGGCAGATGACCTCAGACACCTCGACGCCGCCGCGCGCCATGCGGTCATCGTGCGTGCAGGGAACATGAGCCTTGGAGTCAACCTCCTCACGCAACTGACCAAGCGCGTGGCCGCAGCCCTCGACGAGGATTTCGACATCGAGATCATTGAAGCGCATCACAATCAAAAGGTCGATGCCCCCTCTGGCACGGCGCTCATGCTGGGCGAAGCGGCGGCAGAGGGGCGCGGGGTCACGCTCGACCACGTCAGCGACCGCGCCCGTGATGGGATTACCGGCAAACGCATGCGCGGGCACATCGGATTTTCCGCCATTCGCGGCGGCGACATCGTGGGCGAGCATGATGTGATTTTTGCAGCCGCAGGCGAGCGGATTGTTCTGCGCCATATCGCGACCGACCGCGGGATCTTTGCACGCGGCGCGCTCAAGGCGGCGCTCTGGGGACTGGGGCGCAAGCCGGGCAGCTATGACATGATTGACGTTCTGGGCCTGTCCGACAACTGATCCAATGGCTGCCCTCGTGCGTACCCCTGTCACATCACTCAATGTGACAGGTGAATATCATGCGTTCGATCTTCGTTGTTTTACTGAGCTTTGGCCTCTCAACGGCTGCAGTGGCAGAGGGATTTGCACCTGTCACCGAGCGGGAACGCTTTGTGTCTTTGATCGAAGGCAGAGACCTGACGCGCTTCGGAATTACGCTCAACGTAACCAAGGACGGTCAGATCAAAGGCCGCGCCTTCGGACGCGACGTGACGGGGGCCTGGAAGTGGAATGGCGACTATTTCTGTCGCGATCTCTACTGGGGCAACATGGACCTCGGTCCCAACTGTCAGGCCGTGCGCGTCCAAGGCAACACGGTCCGCTTCATATCAGACCAAGGCGCTGGACAGTTCGCCGATCTCAGCTTGGAATGATCGCACGCTCTCAGGTCGATCAAAAGTCGATGGCGAGACCCTTCTTCTCCCAATCTCCATAGCGCACTGGCTCCAAGCCTTCTTGGCGCCCCCCAAGTTCTTTGGGCAAGGCCAACGTCTCTGCTAACTTCCGTCGTTCCTCGGCTTCAGCAAGAGCGCGCTGTGCGGCGGGCGGCAAATCGCGGGGCTTAGCGCTGTCATCGCATGTCATGGTCGGGCTTTCCTTGTCATCTCCCCCCTGATATATCGCGCAGCCAACCCTTCGCCAAGGACAAGGCCATGAAAAAGCCCACCCTCACCGCCCGCTCTGCAGCGGTTCATCTGCTCGACCGGGTGTTGGGAGAGGGACGGCTCATGTCCGAATTGATCGCGGGTGGGGCGCTTGATGCGCTCTCACCGCCCGACCGCGCGCGCGCTCAGCGGCTTGCAACAGACACGCTCCGTGGGTTGGACCGCGCCGACCGGCTCTTGTCACGACACCTGCGCAAGGCACCGCCCTTGCCCGTGCAGAACGTCCTGCGTCTGGCGACCGTGGAACTTGCACAGGGCGGCGAGTCGCATGGCGTGGTCAATGAGGCGGTTGAGACAATAGGTCAAAGCCCGCGACACGCGAAACTCAAGGGGTTGGTCAATGCCGTGCTGCGCAAGATGACCGAAGAGGCCCCCCGCAGTTGGAACGACCTGCGCCTGCCAAGCCTTCCGACATGGCTACGCGCGCCACTGGTCGACGCATGGGGCAAGGGCCCGGTCGCCGCGATGGAGCGCGCGCATTTCGCGGGTGTGCCCCTTGATATCACGGTGAAATCTGACCCCGAGGCATGGGCCGAAAGGCTCGGAGCTACGCTGTTGCCGACCGGATCTCTACGGCGCACAGATCCGGGGCAGGTCTCTGCTCTTCCTGGCTATGCCGAAGGGGAGTGGTGGGTGCAGGACGTCGCCGCTGCCCTACCCGTTGCAGTGCTGGCCCCAAAGCCCGGAGAACAGATCCTGGATCTTTGCGCTGCTCCGGGAGGCAAGACGCTGCAAATGGCTGCGGCAGGCGCAAAGGTGACCGCCCTCGACCTGTCAGAGCGTCGGATGGCGCGCGTGACAGAGAACCTCGACCGCACCGGGCTGACCGCCACCTGCATCGTGGGCGACGCCCTCGATCATCACGGCGGGCCCTACGATGCAATCCTGCTTGATGCACCTTGTTCGGCCACTGGCACCATTCGACGTCATCCAGACCTGCCTCACGCCAAGGATGGCTCGGATTTTGGCGCGCTCATCGCGTTGCAGGCGGCGATGTTGGATCATGCCCTGACGCTTTTGAAACCTGAAGGGCGGCTGGTCTTTTGCACCTGTTCACTTTTGCCAGACGAGGGCGAATGCCAAGTGGAAGAAGCGCTTGGTCGCCATCCAGACCTGACTGTTGACCGCACCACTCTCCTCCGCCCCGGAATCGAGCCCGGTTGGGTCACCGAAGAAGGCGGATTGCGACTGCGTCCCGACTACTGGGCCGATCTGGGCGGCATGGACGGCTTCTTCATCGCCTGCTTGCGGCGGTGAAGACCGGCTTTCCGCCGTAAAGAAACGGTGACTTGAGCCATGCCCGTGGCTATAGTGGAGCCATCAACGCCGACAGAAGCGTCCAGAGGCACGGCACATGTCCACATCCGATCTCATTTCAGAGCGCTGGCCAGAGCGCTGGTCGCGCCTGCTGAACCGACTCGCTGCGCGGCGCGCAGCGCTCAGCCGCCCCGCAACGGCATTTCTGTCACAACCCGAACCCCGCAGCATCGGCTATCTCGCCCGAGGGCGACAGCTTTGCGCCGGTAATTTCGTCTTTGCCGGCCATCTCGTCGAGGCTCCGAACACCAGTATCTGGGATATCGACCCGCCGGACGCCGGATTTGCGGCGGAAATGCATGGCTTTGGCTGGCTCGATGATCTGGCCGCCGCTGGAGATGCGGCAGCGCGCAGCCATGCTCAGTCTTGGCTCTGGGCGTGGATTTCCCGCTACGGCAATGGCTCGGGACCGGGATGGACGCCAGACCTGACCGGACGCCGCCTCATCCGCTGGATCAGTCAGGCGCTCTTTGTCCTGAGAGGTCTGCCGTCCGAGGCCTCATCGCCGTTCTATCGCTCGATGGCGCAGCAAACTGCGTTTCTTGCCCGTCGCTGGCCGGCGACACGCCCCGGACTTCCACGGTTCGAGGCGCTGACAGGTCTCATCTATGCAGGCTTGTCTCTGGAGGGGATGCAGTCCCAGTTGGAGCCGGCACTGGCGGCACTTGCGCGCGAATGTGAGTGCCAGATCGACTCTATGGGCGGATTGCCCACACGCAATCCCGAAGAGTTGCTGGAGGTGTTTACTCTGCTCACTTGGGTCGCAATGGCCCTTAGCGAATCTGGCAGAACCGCAGGTGAGGCGCACTGGCGCGCCATTGAGAGGATCGCCCCAACGCTGCGCAGCTTGCGTCACGCTGATGGCGGTCTGGCGCGGTTTCATGGTGGCGGGCGGGGGTTGGAGGGGCGGCTCGACAGTGCATTGGCCACCAGTGGCGTAAAAACCCGACTTGCCGACAAATTGGCGATGGGATTTGCCCGACTGAGCTCTGGCCGAACCAGCGTCATCATCGACGCGGCCCCGCCCCCGATCGGTGCGGCCTCTGCGGGCGCGCATGCGTCGACGTTAGCGTTCGAGCTGACTTCGGGGCGTCGACCGCTGATCGTGAACTGCGGCTCGGGACATAGCTTTGGTCCCGAATGGCGACGCGCCGGTCGCGCCACTCCATCCCATTCCGCCCTCGTGCTGGCCGCAGGGTCGAGCGCGCGATTGAGCAATGACAAACGGCACCCTGATTGGCTGAGCGAGGCGCCACGTTCTGTTCAGGTGAATCAGTCCAAGGCTCCGGACGGCGTTCGGTTTGAGGGGGCGCATGACGGCTATGTCCGCGGGCACGGCCTGACGCATGTCCGTCAACTGGACCTGACCGCCGACGGGCGCGGGTTGGCTGGCGAAGATATGCTGTTGGCCATCGAAGAACCGGAAAAGCGGCAATTTGACCGTGCCCTCGATGAAACGCGCATGCATGGGATTCCATATGACGTTCGGTTCCATTTGCACCCGGATGTGGACGCGTCGGTCGATATGGGCGGGGCTGCGGTGTCTTTGGCATTGCGCAGTGGTGAGATTTGGGTATTCCGCAGCGACGGGCACGCCGCTTTGTCCTTGCAACCGAGTGTGTATCTTGAAAAAACGCGCCTCAAACCGCGTGCGACCAAACAGATCGTTTTATCCGGTCGCGCGATGGACTATGCGACCCATCTGAGATGGTCACTGGCCAAGGCGCAAGATACCCCGGTTGGCATCCGCGATGTCAATGAGGACGCGCTGGATCCCGTGGCCGACGAGTGAACCGACAAGGCAGGACCGCCCGACATGACCGACCACGCGCCCATCACCCGCGCCCTTCTCTCCGTTTCCGACAAGACCGGGCTTCTTGAGCTTGGCCGTGCGCTGGCTGCGCGCGGGGTTGAACTGCTGTCCACAGGTGGCACCGCCAAGGCACTGCGCGAGGCCGGGCTTGCGGTGCGCGACGTGGCCGAGGTCACGGGCTTTCCCGAGATGATGGACGGGCGCGTGAAAACGCTGCACCCGATGGTGCATGGCGGCCTTCTGGCGCTGCGCGACAATCCCGACCATCAAGCGGCGATGCAGGCGCATGGCATCGGGCCTATCGACCTCTTGGTGGTCAATCTCTACCCGTTCGAGGAAACCGTGGCACGCGGCGGCGACTATGACGACTGCGTCGAGAATATCGACATCGGCGGCCCGGCCATGATCCGTGCGGCGGCCAAGAACCACGCCCATGTCGCCGTGGTGGTGGATGTCGAGGATTACGACACGCTGATCGGTGACATGGACCGGCACGGTGGCGGCACCTGCCCGAATTTCCGCCGCAAACTGGCACAGATCGCCTATGCCCGCACCGCCGCCTATGACGCGGCGGTCAGCACATGGCTCGCGGGTGCCATTGGCGATGCGGCCCCGCGCCGCCGCGCCTTTGCCGGAACGCTGGCGCAAACCCTGCGCTATGGCGAGAACCCGCATCAGGCGGCGGCCTTTTACACCGATGGCTCGGATCGGCCCGGCGTGGCCACCGCCCGGCAGGTGCAAGGCAAGGACCTGAGCTACAACAACATCAACGACACCGACGCGGCCTTTGAACTGGTCAGCGAATTCGCCCCCGCCGATGGCCCCGCCTGCGCCATCATAAAACACGCCAACCCCTGCGGTGTGGCCCGTGGCGCGACCCTGATTGAGGCCTATAAACACGCCTTCGACTGCGACCGTACCTCCGCCTTTGGCGGCATCATCGCGCTCAACCAGCCGCTCGATGCCGTCACCGCCGAGGAGATTGCAGAGATTTTCACCGAAGTGGTCATCGCCCCCGGCGCGGATGCTGGTGCCATGAGTATTTTCGCCAAGAAAAAGAACCTGCGCCTGCTCTTGACCGAGGGGCTGGCCGATCCCGCCACGGCAGGTCGGATGATCAAACAGGTGTCGGGCGGCTACCTGGTACAGGACAAGGACAGCGGCCACATCAACGCGGCCGATCTCAAGGTCGTGACCAAACGCGCGCCCACAACGCGCGAACTGGCCGATCTGCTCTTTGCCTGGAAGGTGGCAAAACACGTCAAATCCAACGCCATCGTCTACGTCAAGGACGGCGCGACCGTGGGTGTCGGCGCCGGCCAGATGAGCCGGGTGGACAGCTGCCGCATCGCTGCGCGCAAGTCGGTGGACATGGCCGAGACCCTTGGGCTGGCCGCGCCGCTGACCCAAGGCAGCGTCGTGGCCTCGGATGCGTTCTTTCCCTTTGCAGATGGCCTGATGGCCGCCGCCGAAGCGGGTGCCACCGCCGTCATTCAGCCGGGCGGCTCGATGCGCGACGACGAAGTGATCGCGGCGGCGGATGCGGCGGGGTTGGCCATGGTCTTCACCGGCATGCGCCATTTCCGGCACTGACGCGCCGATGCGGATCGTTTTCTGGACGGCGTTCTGGGTGTTCCTGCTGGATCAGGCCAGCAAATACTTGGTGGTGCATGTCATGGACCTGCGCACTTTGGGCGCGATTGACGTCTTGCCGCCCTTCATCAACCTGCGCATGGCATGGAACTACGGAATCAATTTCGGAATTCTAGCGGGCGACGGTCCTCTTACGCGTTGGGTTCTGATTGTTGTGGCGGTCGTCATCTCAGGGGCCGTGCTCTGGTGGGTGCACACCGATCCCGCTGGTCGCTGGCACCGTTTCGCCGCAGGCTTGCTGGTGGGGGGGGCGCTCGGCAATGTGATCGACCGGCTGATTTACGGCGCCGTTGCGGACTTTCTCAACATGTCCTGCTGTGGCATCAACAATCCCTTTGCCTTCAATGTCGCAGATATTGCGGTGTTTGTCGGAGCATTCGGTATGGTTCTGCTGCCATCACGCAAAAAGCCCTCGTGACCTTGGGCTTTGAATGCGATAAGGCTCTAGGGATTTTGCAGGAGAGTGGCGATGACGATGCCGCATAAGACAGTTCTGAGCCTTTTGGTGGTGACCGTGTTGGCCGGATGCGGCGGCCGCGATGACGTCACACTGAGCCGCATCCGCCATACCGGAAACGGACCTGATGAGTTTTCGATCATTCCCAGCAAACCTTTGCAAACACCTGAGAGTTATGCCAGCCTACCCGCTCCAAATCCGGGTGGTGCCAACCTGACGGACCAGAATCCACTCGCGGATGGGGTGGTTGCGTTGGGTGGAAATCCTGCGGGCGGCGCAACAAACAACGGCGCACTTGTCAATCACGCCAACCGATATGGTGCAGCGCCAGCCATTCGCCAGACACTTGCTGCTGAAGACAAGGAGTTGCGTCGTCAACACGGGCGCGTAGACGTTCTGCGGTTCTTGCCCGGTGATGATTACGTACAGGCCTATCGCCGCGATTGGTTGGACGCCTATGCCGAAGAAGAGCGCTTGCGTAATCGCGGCGTGCTGACCCCAGCCAGTCCTCCAGCACCCGAGTGATTGGGGCGGCGCTTGAAACGGCGCAGCCAAGGCGTATCTACTAGATCAGATGCCCAACATCGACCGGAGACCGTTTATGCGATACATTCTCGCCTGCCTGACATTGGCTATAACCACTCTGGCTGCCCCCGTTTCACTGGCCTCGACCGACGATAAGGTGACGACATTCACGCTCGACAATGGGCTTGAGGTCGTGGTGATTGAAGATCACCGCGCGCCAGTTGTGACCCAGATGGTGTGGTATCGTGCAGGATCGGCCGATGAAAGTCCGGGCGTATCCGGTGTGGCCCATTTTCTTGAGCACCTGCTTTTCAAAGGCACCAAGACCATGGAGCCCGGTGAATTTTCGTCAACCGTGGCGCGCAACGGCGGTTCGGACAACGCCTTTACCAGCTATGATTACACGGCCTATTTTCAGCGCATCGCCTCCGATCGACTGGAATTGGTGATGCGTATGGAAGCCGACCGCATGACCAATCTGCAACTGGACGAGGGAGATATCGCAACCGAGCGCGATGTTATCATCGAAGAGCGCAATCAGCGGGTGGAAAACAGCCCCGGCGCGCTTTTTCGCGAACAGAAAAGTGCCATGCAATATCTTAACCACCGCTACGGCGTGCCAATCATCGGCTGGCGTCATGAGATGGAGGCGCTCGACCTTGATGCGGCCCTTGATTTTTACCGCGAGTATTACGCCCCGAACAACGCCATTCTGATCGTTGCTGGTGATGTCATGCCAGAGAACGTGCGCGAATTGGCTGAGACGTATTATGGCCCAATACCGGAAAATCCCGACCTTCCAGAACGGGCCCGCCCTCAGGAACCGCCTCAATTGGCGGAACGTCGGATGACATTTCGTGATGCCCGCGTGTCCCAGCCCTATGTAACGCGGTCCTATCTCGCACCAGAGCGTGACAGCGGCGCGCAGGAAAAGGCCGCCGCACTGACCTTGCTGGCTGATGTTCTCGGGGGTGGCCAAACATCCATTCTGGCTGAAGAACTCCAATTCCAGACTAAGACAGCGGTTCAGGTCGGGGCGTCCTATTCCGGGTCATCTCTGGATGACACGACTTTTGATCTCTACGTCGTGCCCGCCGCAGGGGTCACTTTGGAGCAAGCCGAGGCGGCGATGGACGAGGTGTTGACCGAGTTTCTCGAAACCGGGGTGAACGCAGAGCAACTCGACCGCATAAAGATGCAGTTCCGAGCCTCTGAAACCTATGCACGGGACGATGCCGGCGGCCTTGCCAATCGCTATGGTCAGGCACTGACCCAAGGACTGACAGTCGCCGATGTTCAATCCTGGCCTGACGTATTGCAAGCCACTACGGCAGATCAGATCATGCAGGCTGCACGCGAGGTGTTTGATCGCACCCAATCCGTGACAGGCTGGCTCATGGCCCCGGAGGTAACGCAATGATCCGTTTCGTACTGAGTTTTGTGATCCTCCTTGCCGCGCTGCCCGCGCGCGCAGAGGTTGACGTCAAGGAAATTACGTCGCCCGGTGGTTTGGACGCATGGTTGGTCGAAGATCATTCGATCCCATTTGTTGCACTGGAGTTGCGGTTTCGCGGTGGAGGATCCCTCGACCCACAAGACAAGCGCGGCGTGACGAATTTGATGGTTGGGTTGCTCGAAGAAGGTGCAGGTGATCTCGACGCGCAGGGTTTTGCCCGTGCGGCAGAGTCGCTCGCAGCAGATTTCAGGTATTCTGTGAATGACGATCAAATCAGCGTTTCGGCCCGGTTTCTGACCGAGAACCGCGATCAGGCGCTTGATCTTCTCCGCACCAGCCTTGTGCAGCCACGCTTTGATCAGGACGCAATCGAGCGGGTGCGCGGCCAGGTTGCATCAGGCATCGCATCGTCGCAAACTGACCCGCGTGATATTGTCGGCAAGGCGTTTGACAGCCTTGTTTTCGGCGAGCACCCCTATGGTTCCTCCCTTGAAGGCACACTCGAGAGTGTTGGCACACTGACACGCGAGGACATCTTGGCGTCTCATGCCGGGGCCCTTACCCGCGACCGTCTCTATATCAGTGCCGTGGGCGATATCACTGAGGGGGAACTCGCGTCCCTAATTGATGACCTTCTTGGCGCATTACCCGAGACAGGTGCCCCACTGCCTAATCCAGTTGATCCCAATCTGCCCGGCGGCGTTCAGGTCATCGACTTTGCGACGCCGCAGTCCATTGCAGCCTTTGCGCAAAAGGGTATCGACCGGGATCATCCAGATTTCTTTGCCGCCTATATCCTCAACCACATCCTTGGTGGGGGCGGGTTCGAGAGCAGGCTGATGACCGAGGTACGCGAAAAGCGCGGACTAACCTATGGAGTCTATTCCTACCTCGCCGACAAGGACGCGGCCCAACTCTGGATGGGGTCCGTGGCCTCTGCCAATGACCGTGTCGCCGAGGCAATTTCCGTGATCCGCGCTGAATGGGAGCGTATACGTACTGAGGGCGTGACGCCCGAGGAACTGGAGAATGCCAAGACCTATCTGACGGGTGCCTACCCGCTGCAATTCGAAGGTAACGGCCCGATTGCCGATATTGCGGTCGGCATGCAGATGGAGGGATTGCCCACTGACTACATCACCACGCGCAACGACAAGGTCAACGCCGTAACCCTTGAGGACGTGAATCGCGTTGCGCGCGATCTGCTCACGCCCGAATCGCTGACCTTTGTCGTGGTAGGACAACCTGTAGGCCTTGAAAGCACCGTCAACTGACACGACCGAATGCCCCGCGCCCCTAACCCGGACCCAAACCTGCACGTGTCAGGGCATATTCCAGCGGTGAGAGATCGGAAACGTGCAGGCGCACTGGCAGGGTCAGTACCTTGCGGCGGAAGTCTTGCGGCAGGCGCACGGCATCTTTTTCCGTTGTGACCAGTTGCGCGCCGAGGTTCGTCGCCTCACGCTCGAGCCGCGCCAAGAGGGCTTGGCTATAGGGCTGTTGATCCTCGAAGGACTCGCAACGCACCAGTTCCGCCCCTAATCCGCGCAAGATCGCAAAGAACCTGCCCGGATCGCCGATACCGCTAAAGGCCAAGAGTCGTGATCCCGGCCATTCCATTCCGGTCTGGAGTGGGTGTAACTCGCCCTGCAGATGCGGCAGATTGATGTGCTCGCCCCATAGCTCAGAAAATCGGTCCTGAGCGCTTTTGGGGCCTATGGAGAGCAGGAGGTCCGCGCGAGTGAGACCTCGTTTCACCGGCTCTCGCAGCGGACCCGCGGGGAGACATCGACTGTTCCCAAATCCGCGCACCGCATCAACCACGACGATGGAAATGTCCTTGGCCAAGGATGGGTTCTGAAACCCGTCATCCATTACGATACAATCGAATGGGGCCCCGCCTTTTCGATCAGCCGACAGGATCGCCCGCGCCCCTTCTACCCAATCTCGCGCAGACCAAGTCGGTGCGAAATCTGCGGCGAGCAACGGGCCGTCCCCGACGTCTGCCGCGGTATGGTGGCGCGGGGCCACTTGCACCGGTCCTCGGAGTAATCCCGTCTTACCCCACGACAAGATTGCCGGCTCATGGCCCATGCGATGAAGATGCGCCACCACAGCCAGAACTGCAGGCATCGTGCCTGTGCCGCAAAAATTGAGATTTCCGATACAGATTACCGGCACCGGCGCGCGCCAATCGTGGCCCGTAGCCAACCGTCTCGCCGTTGACCGCGCATAGAGCATTCCCAAAGGTGCGAGCAACCGCGCTCGCAAGCCGGGGCGACCAGGCGGATTGTACCAATAGGCGGGGGGTCTCATTTCTCGGCCTCTAACCGATCCAGGCGGTCCAACAGCATATCCTGAATGCGGTCGGTCACAGCGGCTCCTTTGGACGCCACATCCCACGCGGCATGCGCCATTACCGCCGCCTGATCGGGAGCAATCAGGCGCTGAACCGCAGCAGTCAGGGTTTGGCTGTCTCGGATAATCCGCGCTGCCCCGGCTTCGGCATATCTGGAATAGCGATTCAAATATCGACCCACATTTGGTCCATAGAGGATCGCCGACCCATGCGCCGCAGGTTCGTTGGGATCGCGGCCATGTTGACCAGAGACAAGCGATGATCCCATGAAGGTCACGGGCGCCAAGCGATACCAAAGCCCCATCTCGCCCGGTGTGTCCGCGAGAATCACCTGCGTCGTTTCACTTGGCAACTCACCCTCAGACCAGACCGACGTCCGCCAGCCTTGTAGATTGAGGATGGCACGGATCTCGTTGCGATCATCATTCAAATCCGGAACGATGATCAAAAGGCTCCGATGCGCGAGGCGACTCACTTCTCGGTGGGCCTCAAGGACGGTTTCCAACTCTGCTCTTTGGATTTGCGAGGCAAGCCAGATCGGTCGGCTACGCAGTAGTCCTGCCATCTCTTCACGTTCCGAAGAGTTGTAGGGCAAGATCATGGCCCCCTCTTGAAACGGCCCGGTCACAGACACAATCCGCTCTGGCGCCCCAAAACGGCGTACCAACCTTGCCGCAGTTTCGGTGCGGGTCAGTATCTCTGTAAAGAGCCCCAGCACAGCACGAGGCATGTCCGGGAACCAGCGCCAACTCGCACGCTCAAGATAGGTTTCATCGGCGTCCACCAGATAAAGCGGAATCCTCTGCCTTGACGCGCAAATCAAAAGGGCTGGTCTCAAATCTCCACCGGTCCAAACGCAAATGTCAGGGCGCCAATGCGCCAAGAATGCTTCTGCAGCGGGGAGGTTATCCTCTGGTACGGGTTGCCAAAGGACGGGGCCACTGGTGCTCACCCGAGCCGGAGCCGCGCCCGAGGTCGTCAACAAAAGTCGCAACCCTCGACGCTGACTTGCCAGCCGTTCCGCCAGGTGCACCAGCGTATCTGCTCGGGCCGCATCAACCGCATGCGCCCATATCAACGGGCCTTGAGGACGAGGCTGGTCTGGAACATCGCCGGGACGCCCGGCGCGCCGGGCATATGCGAGATAAGCCGCAAGGCTGAGCGAGCGGCTCATCAGGATTATTCCGATACTAGGCCGCGCGAGACGTCGGCCCCGTGAGTGCAATGCATGGCGTGAGGAGCAACACACAGATGTCCGCAAAGCAAATAAAGGCTGTCAATCATGGCCATTCCTCAAGATGTCGCAGGTTGCGCGCACCGTATTCCTTTGCACCCGCTCGTCAAGCATTGCCCACGAGTTCAGACCAACCGCCTTGAAAATACGCTGGTTGACGCAAGTTCTGGAAACCTTCGGAAAACCGAGGTCGTCAAATCCCAACTTTAGATCACTAACGCGCCGGAAGATCCCCATAGCCAAGAGCGGTTGCAAGGGCCGCTAGAGCTGGCGCAATCAACGCCTCAGGGTCAAAGATGGTCACTGGTACGCCAAGCTCTGATAGAGCGTGCGAATACTGCATTGCACATGCGCTATCCGCAATCAAACTAACGCTCTGTCCCAACCAATAGGGCCTTGCCGCGGCAAGTTCTGCGCCCAATAGATGGCCGCTCACGGCTGATGTACTATTGGTCACCTGGGCCGAGCGCAGCTGCGCGGCAAGACGCTCAGGCCGGGTTAAGGTATCTGAGATGGCTGTTTCACAAAAGCTAGAGGCGCCACCAAGGGTAGCGATCAAGCGAGGTGTGAGAAAGCTCTGAGAACTGACAGCCTCACCGGCGCTCAGATGCAGCCAGTGGTGTAGATCGCGCAAAACCACCCAGGCAACCCCATCCCAAGCGCTGCGCACACTTAACAGTCCGATCAACAGAAAACGCACCCAACCGTCGATCACATCCGGCGGGCTATCTTGTACGAAACCTGCTAACCCGTGGCCTCCTTGCGGCAAAACTCCGGTGGGAATACTGCCGGATTGCCCCTCTCCGATACGGTACAGTATCCGAACCGCCGGATTGATCTGCGCAAGTAAGGTTGCGGACTCAGGAGCGGTTAGAGAATGGGTCACCCGCGACCCGCGCAACACAAAGGCACGGGCGGCATGACCGTCATGGCCGATAACGGCCCAATCGGTCATTGGTTGCGTTCAAGCTGCGCAATCAGGCCAGACATGTCGTAGCCTGCTTTGGACGTGGCGCGCAGAACTTCGTCGCCTCCCAACTCAGTGAATTTGGTCATGCTCCAGAGCATCGTGCAACGCGTTCCTGTTCGGCAATAGGCCAAGATCGGCTTGGGGAGGTCCTCAATGGCAGCACGAAAGGCATTGAGATCAGCGTCGGTCATCTGTCCCGATACGATTGGCACTGCGCGAACCTCGAGTCCGGCAGCCTTGGCCGTTGCGGCAACCTCATCATAACAGGTCTGGCCAAAGTCCTCGCCATCAGGACGATTGCAAAGGATCGAACGAAACCCAGCTTCGACGATTGCAGGTACATCCGCACAGTCAATTTGCGGTGAGACAGTAAAATCTTGGGTGATCGGGCGCAGGTCCATCAGGCTCTCCTAGAGGGTTCGCGCCATCATATGCGCAAATCCACAGTTGAGTTCAATGGCGCGCGCAAGGACCGTGGCAGAGAGGCGCGCGGCAATAGGTCTCGCCAGTTTGCGAAAGAATCTTGCAGGACGGGTCGAATTTGGTGGAAATTTGGCGCGTTCGGCTCGTGAATCCCGTGAATCCGGGAAAACTGTAAATAAAACCTTTGGTAGAGTGACGTACCGGGTAGCAGTCTTGACACCCGGAAATACAAAAACAGCGAGGGAGATCTTGTTATGTCTGGAAAATTCGTCGTCGGCTACGACGGCAGCGTTTCATCAAGGCGTGCGCTTGAATTCGCGGTCGATCGCGCACGCGCTCAGGGAGGTACGATAATTCTGGCACATGTGCTGGAATGGTCACCTTATTCCTTTCTCACCCCGAGCGAGTTGGAAGAACGGCACAAGCGTCGTCGCGAAGAGATGGAACGCGCCGAAAAGGCAATCACCTCGACGGTCGTCGCCGAGTTGCAGGACGCGGGCATGCCGGTCGAAGCAGTGATCCGTTATGGCAACACAGCAGATCTCCTTTGCCGGATCGCCAAGGAGCACAATGCGGTTCAGATCGTGATTGGAAGGGACGGTCAATCGGCGATTGGCGCACGGGTTTTCGGCTCTGTCGCCGGTGCACTCGTTCAAACCGCGCCGGTGCCCTGCACCATCGTTCCGTAACAAAAAGAAACAACAGGGATGACAAAGATGTATCGACATGCATTTCCTGCGGCGTTTGCCGCAGTTGGGGCAGCGTTCTACTCCGCACCTGCCTACGCGCAATCCATTGATGAGAAGGTCAATCAGATTTTCGCCAACTCGACAGGCTGGTTTGTAAATCTGATTTTTTCCAACTTTCCAGGGACCACATTTCCGTGGATCGTGGCGTGGCTGGTGATCGGCGCGACCGTATTCACGCTCTATTTCGGCTTTATTCAGTTCCGGGCGATCGGCCATTCCATTGCGCTCGTAAAAGGTGACTACTCCGACCCCAACGATGCCGGTGAGGTCAGCCATTTTCAGGCGCTCGCGACCGCCCTCTCGGGCACTGTCGGCCTTGGCAATATCGCAGGCGTCGCCGTCGCGGTCAGCATCGGCGGCCCCGGAGCCACCTTCTGGATGATCCTTGCGGGCCTTATGGGTATGGCGTCTAAATTCACCGAATGCACCTTGGGCGTAAAATACCGCAACGAATACGCGGATGGGCGCGTTTCGGGCGGCCCGATGTATTACCTGACCAAGGGCTTTGCCGAACGCGGTGTGCCGGGCGGCAGGATCCTCGCGGTGCTCTTCTCGATCTTCTGCATCCTCGGTGCCCTTGGCGGCGGCAATATGTTTCAGGCCAATCAGGCACATCAGCAGATCGCAGGCATCGTCGGGGCCTATCCGGGCTGGATCACTGGCGTGATCTTTGCCGGTGTGGTCTTTGCGGTGATCGTCGGCGGCCTAAAATCCATTGCCAGCGTGACCGAAAAGGTCGTGCCCTTCATGGGCATCCTTTATGTCGGCACGGCGCTCATTATCATCGCGATGAACGCGGATAAAATCGGCTGGGCCTTTGGGCAGATTTTCGACGGGGCCTTTACCGGGCTCGGCGTCGCCGGCGGCATGGTCGGCGCGCTGATCCAAGGCTTCAAGCGGGCGGCCTTTTCCAACGAGGCAGGCGTCGGTTCCGCCGCAATCGCCCACTCGGCGGTGCGTACCAAGGAACCGATCACCGAAGGCTTCGTGTCGCTGCTTGAGCCCTTTATCGACACGGTGGTGATCTGCACCATGACGGCCCTCGTGATCATCATCACCGGACAGCTTGTGGCGGGGCCGGATGGCAACTACCTGCTCAACGAGGCAGGCACCGCGATCCAGACCGTTGGCGGCACCTCGGGCGTTGGCCTCACCTCAGCGGCCTTTGGCAGCGCGATCAGCTGGTTTCCCTACATTCTGGCCGTGGCGGTCGTACTTTTCGCCTTCTCGACCATGATCAGCTGGTCCTACTACGGTCTCAAGGCCTGGACCTACCTCTTCGGCGAAGGCGAGACCAAGGAACTGGTGTTCAAGGTGATCTTCTGCATCTTTGTCGTGATCGGGGCTGCCGCAAATCTCGGTCCGGTGATCGACTTCTCGGATGCCGCGATCTTTGCCATGGCGGTGGTCAATATCATCGGGCTCTATATCCTGATGCCCATCGTCAAGCGCGAGCTTGACAGCTACCTCAGCCGCCTGAAATCCGGCGAGATCAAGAAGTTCGAGTGACTTGGCCGCAAAGGTAAAAATGACGAAGGGCCGGGAAATTCCCGGCCCTTCGATCTTTTGACGCGTACCGATCCCTGCCCGCTCAGGCCGCTGCGAACCCGGCATCAAGCGACGACAGGATCACATCGATCTCAGCCTCGGAAATCACCAGAGGCGGCGACATCAGGATATTATGCGCCCCCAGACGCACCATCGCCCCCGCCTCATAAGTCGCCTGATGCACCCGCTTCATCGTCGCGGCATCCATGGGCGTCTTCTTGGCGCGGTCGCTGACCAGTTCGATCCCCATCATCAGCCCATGACCGCCCCGCACATCACCGATGATGTCGTATTTCGCGGCCAGTTTCTTGACCCCCTCATAGAGCTGCGCGCCGCGCACGGCAGCATTGCTCTTGGTATCCAACCGCAGCGTCTCTGACAGACAGGCCACCACTGCCGCCGCCCCCACGGGATGCGCCGAATAGGTGTAGCCGGTCCAGATGTTGCCCTCTGGACCCGCCTTCTCGAACACATCCGCCACCTTGTCGCCCAAGACCACGCCACCTACCGGAAAGTAACCGCTGGTGATGCCCTTGGCGATGGTCATCATGTCGGGCTGCACGCCCCAATGCCGCGCCCCGGTCCAATCGCCGGTGCGCCCGAATCCGGTGATCACCTCGTCAGAAATCATCAGGATGCCGTAGCGGTCGCAGACCTCGCGCATATGCTTCATGAATGATGCATCCGGCACGATCACGCCGCCTGCCCCCTGAATGGGCTCCATGATAAAGGCGGCAATGGTGCTCGGATCCTGAAACTCGATCTCGTCCACCATTGCAGCGGCAATCTTTTCCGCCAGCTTGGCGCCATCGGCCTCATCGAACGGGTTGCGATAGGTATAGGGGCTGGGCAGGTGGAAACAGCCCGGCAAGAGCGGCTCATAGGTGATCCGGAACCGGTTGTTGCCATTGACCGAGGCACCGCCCCAATGTGTGCCGTGATAGCCTTTCTTCAGGCTCAGAAACTTGGTCCGTGTGGGTTCGCCGCGCAGGCGGTGATACTGCCGCGCCATTCGCAGCGCCGTATCCACGCTATCCGACCCGCCCGAGGTGAAGAATACCCGGGTCATTCCATCCTCGGCAAAGAATGCCTGCACCGCATAGGACGCTTCGATCGCCGCCGGGTTGGTAGTACCGGCAAAGGCTGAATAATATGGGAGTTGCCAAAGCTGATCGGAAATCGCCTGTTTCACCACATCGTTGGAATAGCCAAGATTGACACACCACAACCCACCCACAGCATCCACGGGGTCATGCCCGTCTATGTCTGTGATCCGCACACCTGCCGCACTCTTGATGATCTTGGGCGCGTTGGCCTGCATCTCTCCCGGATGCCCCATTGGGTGCCACAGGTGGCGGGCGTTCATTTCACGCAAGAAATTATCGTCTTTCATGGGGGTGCTCCGGCAGGTGTAATTTGATCAAATCCTGCCACTGGCGCGAAAGACTGTCCAGAGGGATAAATGGCCGGGACAATCAATCCCGACCCATCCTGCCCCAAGCGCATTATTCTGCCAGTTTTTCGTCGATGATGGCCCGGAGCTCGTCATAGGCCATATTCGCATACTTCTGTTCGTTGATCACCAGCGTGGGTGTTGAAGTCACCTCATGCGCTTCGGCATTTTCCTGATACCACGCGACCAACGTCTTGGCCTTTTCGTTGTCATTGAGACAGGCGTCGAGAGCATCAGGCTCTAACCCTGCAACTTTGCCGATGCGACGCAAGTTGTCAGCGATCTCCGCTGGTTCACCTTTGGTCCATTCGGCCTGCTGCTCATAGATCATGTCCGAAATACCAAAAAACTTCTCGGCTCCACCACAGCGGGCCACCATTGAGGCCCAAAGACCGAAACGGTCAAAATAGACATCCCGATAGACGAAATGAACCTTATCGGTGTCGATGTAATCGGCTTTGAGTTGCTTCAGCGGCCCTTTGTGGAAATTCGCACAATGCGGACAGGTAAAGGACGCATATTCAATGATCGTCACCTTCGCATCTTCGGGGCCCATCGTCATTTCGACGATCTGAGATGTATCGGGGGCTGCCTCCTGCGCCATGGCAGCGCCGGTCAGCATGGCAAGGGCAACTGCCCCAGTAGCGATCAATTGTTTCATCACGTTTTCCTTGGTCCGATAGGGAATTTCAGCGTTGCGATTTAACTAGCACGTTGCGCGCCAGAGTTTCCAGCGCTGCCCGCAATCCTTCATCCGCAACAGGCGCGGCCAGGCTTGTGGCGGCCTCAAGCGTTTCGGCGGGCACTGAGGGTTGAGCTTTGACCTTTGCCCGGTGGTTGAAATCCACTTGCCCTTCGGCAAACCCGACAGGGGCCGTCTGAGTGATCCGAATACGAGCGATTGCGTTGTAGCCATAGACGGCATTGACCCGTTCCCGCAGCTTTTCCTTCTGCATGTCCAGCATCGGGGCTTGCGCGCCCGTGGTCAGGAGGGTCAGCGTCGCCCCCATTCCTTGCCGCGCATAGGATACCTCGACCGGGCGCGCCACGGCGGCGATCTCATCACCCACCACTTCGGCCCAATGGGTCAAAAGCCGCGATTGCGCAAAGCCACGCGTTTCAGAGGCGCGGCGGATGCTGGTTTGCAACAGCGCCGAGGTGCGTTTGAAACCGTATGTTGTTGCCTTGCGGCTGGTCATGGTTGGCACTCTCCTCACTGGCGCTAACTTATGCCATGTGTCAGGGGATGCCAGACCTGATTGTGATGCTGGGGGATAAACTATGCGTTATGACGCCGACGCACAGACGTTGCTGGCTTGGTATGACACACATGCCAGAGATCTGCCGTGGCGTGTCAGTCCGACCGCGCGCAGCGCTGGCATCTGCCCCGATCCCTATCGCATCTGGCTGAGCGAAGTAATGCTGCAGCAGACCACTGTGGCGGCAGTCCGGGAGTATTTCATCCGCTTCATCACTCTCTGGCCCACAGTGGCCGATCTGGCGGCCGCACAAGATGGGCAGGTCATGGGGGAATGGGCAGGTCTCGGTTACTACGCTCGAGCCCGCAACCTCTTGAAATGCGCGCGCGCGGTTGTCACCGATCACCAAGGGCACTTTCCTGCCACCGTAGAGGAACTGCGTGCCCTACCGGGGATCGGACCGTATACTGCGGCGGCGATTGCTGCGATTGCCTATGACCGGCCAGCGGTGGTGGTCGATGGGAATGTCGAGAGGGTGATGGCACGGCTGTATGACATCCACACCCCCCTGCCCACAGCCAAGCGAGAACTGACAGAGGCCGCAGCACGCCTCACGCCGCAGACCCGGCCCGGCGATTATGCGCAGGCAGTAATGGATCTCGGCGCCACCGTTTGCACGCCCAAGTCTCCTGCCTGTGGGATATGTCCTTGGGTGACGGCCTGCGCTGCGCGCAAAGCAGGGACAGCGCCGGACCTACCTAAAAAGCTGCCCAAGGAGGCCAAACCGGTGCGGCTCGGATATGCCTATGTGGCGCAGCGCCAAGATGGCGCTTGGCTTCTGGAACGCCGCCCCGAAAAAGGGCTGCTCGGCGGCATGCTCGGATGGCCCAGTAGCGACTGGAACGACGCGCCGCCCCCTGCTCCGCCCATAGAAGCAGATTGGATCCAGGTCGACGCCGAGGCACGTCATACGTTTACCCACTTTCATCTTCGACTGACTGTGCTCGTCGCTCGCCTGCCCCACGATGCGCAGCCGAATCGAGGCGATTTTCTGGCCGCAACAGCCTTTCGCCCCACAGAGTTACCCACCGTCATGCGAAAGGTATTTGACCTCGCGCACGCGGCATTGAAAGATATGGCATGATACACGTCCGAAACGTCTAAGGAATGGTCTATGGTCCCCGCGACTGAGGTTGCCCAACTGCATCGCGCATTGCCCTTTTGGATGTCGCTCTTTCTACTGCCCGTGGCGGTGCTGGGGGCGCTCCATGGCGGTTGGACTGTGATTTTGCTGCCGCTGACCACTTGGTATTTCTTTTCGATCCTCGATGCCTTTCTCGGGCTCTATACCGAGAATGCCGATCTTGAGACGCGCGAGGAGCAACTGACCTCGTATCGCGCCGTCACCCTGATCTGGGCACCGTTGCAATTCGGCCTGCTCTTTTGGCTGATCTGGTATGTCACCGGCCCCGGAGACGCGCATCTCAATCCGCTGGAAACCATCCTGCTCTTCTTTGGCGTCGGGGTGATCACCGGCACAGTGGGCATCAACTATAGCCACGAACTCATGCACCAGAAAAACCGGGGCGAGCGGTTTCTGGGCGATATCCTCTTGGCCATGGTCCTCTACTCGCATTTCCGCTCCGAGCATCTTTTGGTGCATCACCGCTACGTGGGCACCCCCCGCGATCCAGTCACGGCGCGCTATAATGAAGGGTTTCACCGCTTTTTCCCGCGCGTGCTGCGGCAAAGCTGGCATTCGGCCTTCAAGGCCGAATCCGACATGCAGGCCCGCCGCGACCGCCCATGGCATGATCTCAAAAACCCCTTCTTCAAATATTGGGCGCTGCAAGGGTTCATGGCGCTTTTGGCGCTGCTGATCGGCGGCTGGATTGGCCTCGCTCTCTTTGTCTGGCAGGCGTTTATTGCGATCTGGCAGCTAGAGCTTGTAAATTACATCGAACATTACGGGCTCACGCGCAAACATCTGGGGGGCGGCAAGTATGAGCATGTCCAGCCGCGCCATAGCTGGAACGCGGCGCACAGGGCGTCGAACTGGCTGCTGATCAACCTGCAACGCCATTCGGATCATCATTACAAACCCGATCGCCGCTTTCCGCTCTTGCAGAACTACACCGAGGCGGACGCGCCGCAATTGCCCTATGGCTATCCGGTGATGACCATGGCCGCCATGGTCCCACCAATCTGGCGGCGGGTGATGAACCCCCGCGTGCGCCGCTGGCGCGAGATGTATTACCCCGAGATCACCAATTGGCGGCCCTATAATCGGGCCAGCAATCCGATGCCGAAATAGGGCGCGCGCCATCACCAGAGAATTCGCGCGGGCACACCCAAAAGCTCTAGAAAATCGCCGCCATCACGCCGCAACCGGCTCCAGCAAATGCCCTGTCTTCACATAAATCAGACAGCCCTCATCGGAATAGGGTTTATGCTCTGACAGATGCGGGCTGCGGACCCAGCTTCCCGCCGGATAGCGACCATGCTCATCCGCAAAGGTGCCTTCGATCACGAAAATCTCTTCGCCGCCCCAATGCCGATGCGGCGTGAACCGCGTGCCGGGGGCCCAACGCACCAAGGCCACGTTCTCATTCACCGTCGTATGAAGCGGCAGCACACTCAGCCCCTCGACCAGACCGGGCCGAAAATCGGCGCTCTTTGTGTCGATATGGAATTGCTCGGTATCCGACCGATCAAACTGGTAGAGCTTGACGAGGATCGTGCAGCCCTCCTTGGTATGCGGCTTATGACTGGTGCCAATCGGATTGCGCACATAAGATCCCGCCGGATAATCGCCGCTCTCGTCGGAAAACACACCCTCCAGCACCAAAAATTCCTCGCCGCCGCCGTGGGTATGGGCGTCAAAATACGACTCGGGCGCGAAACGCACGAGGGTGGTCGCGCGCGCCACCTCATCACCGATCCGGTCCAGCATCATCCGCTCGACCCCCGTGGCCGGCGACTGCACCCAATCATAATCCTCTGGCCTGACCACGACACGTTGGGAAAAATCTGCATTGATGCGCATTGCGTCTCTCCTGATCTTTGGAAGATTTAGACATAAACCTGCCGGATCAAAGATCAATCTATCTGATGTGCCCGTGCGTCCAATAGAAAACCCCCGCGAGCCTGAGGCTGCGGGGGTTTATCACCCTCATATCCGGCGATTAGCTGGTCTTTTTGCCCTTGATCGGTGCCCAGATCCGCTTGTTGGTCAGATAGAGCAACACCGAGAGGATGGTCAAAAAGATCACGCCGCTCAGGCCCGCATGCTTGCGCGCCATCATCTTGGGCTCTGCGGTCCACATCAGGAACGCCGCGACATCCTCGGCCTGTTGCTCCAGCGAAGCTGCGGTGCCGTCGTCATATTCCACATCGTCGCCCCAGAGCGGCTGCCCCATGGCGATCCAGCTACCGGGGACCGTGTGATGCCCATGCTCGTCCTTGCACTCTGCGGGATAGCCACCCGCGGTAAAGGCCGCGTTATACGAGCCGGTGAAACCCTCCGGCGCACATTCCGGTGCCTCGTGATAGCCGGTCATCAGCGAGTAGATGTATTCCGCCCCGCCCATCCCGTTGAAGAGCTGGCTCAGACCGGTGCCATAGGGACCATGAAATCCGGCCCGCTTCTTGGCCATCAGGCTCAGGTCCGGGGCCCCGGCCGAGGTCACAGCCGGGAAATGGTCGGTCGGCGTGGCCGGACGAAAATCGTCAAGCTCCGGATCGAACACCTCGAACTGCTCGGAATAGGCGAAGACCTGATCCTCGGGCAGGTGCGGCCCGCCCTCATCGCCCAGGGTCCGCAGCGGAACATATTGCAGGCCGTGGCAGGCCGCGCAGACCTGCGTATAGACCTTCAGACCGCGCTGAAGCTGGTTCTGGTCGAACTTGCCGAACGGACCTTCAAACGAAAAGGCGACGTCCTCGATATGCCCCTCGCCCCCGGCGGCCAACGCGCCGCCGGTCGAGAGGGACAGGGCCACAAGGGCCGCAATGCCTGTTGTCTTGAACATTGTCATCCGTCCTTTCTTATTCGGCGGGCGTGTGGGCCTTGCCATAATGCGCATCGAAATCTTCCTCGATGGTGGCAGGCTGGGCCTCAGGTTTCTCAATCACGCCCAAGAGCGGCAGGATCACCAGGAAATAGGCGAACCAATAGGCCGATGCGATCAGCGAGATCGTCGAATAGGGCGGCTCTGCGGGCATTGCCCCCACCCACATCAGAACGACAAAGTCGATCACCAAAAGCCAGAACCACCACTTGAACATCGGGCGATAGCGGCCCGACCGCACCGAAGAGGTATCAAGCCAGGGCGCGAGCGCCATCACCGCAATGGCACCGAACATCGCCAGCACGCCAAAGAATTTGGCATCCACGATACCACCGGTGATCCAGTTGGCGAACATCACCACCCAGACATCGGCAGTAAAGGCGCGCAGGATCGCGTAGAATGGCAGGAAATACCATTCCGGCACGATATGAGCGGGCGTGACCAGCGGATTTGCTTCGATGTAGTTGTCGGGGTGGCCAAGGTAGTTGGGCATAAAGCCGACAACCGCAAAGAACACCACCATGATCACCGCAAGAGCAAAGAGGTCCTTGATCACGAAATACGGCCAGAACGACACCGTATCGCGCTCGGCATCGGCCTTGGAGGTGCGGCGAACGTCTACACCGGTGGGGTTGTTGTTGCCCGTGGTGTGGAACGCCCAGATATGCAGCGCCACCAGCGCCGCGATCACGAACGGCAAGAGGTAATGCAGCGAGAAAAAGCGGTTGAGCGTGGCATTGTCCACCGCCGGCCCACCCAAGAGCCAAGTCTGGATCGAGTCGCCAATGAACGGGATCGCGCCAAAGAGTCCGGTGATCACCGTAGCCCCCCAGAACGACATCTGGCCCCAAGGCAGCACA
This sequence comes from Roseovarius sp. BRH_c41, assembly GCF_000961715.1. NCBI lineage: Bacteria > Pseudomonadati > Pseudomonadota > Alphaproteobacteria > Rhodobacterales > Roseobacteraceae > Roseovarius > Roseovarius sp. BRH_c41. Next base: position 37,527 of record NZ_LADY01000006.1, read on the forward strand.
TAGCCCATGAACGCCGTGCCCATCATCGCCAGATAGATCAACATGCCGATGATCCACGTCACCTCACGCGGGGCTTTGTAAGAGCCATAATAGAGACCGCGGAAAATGTGCAGATAAACCGCGACAAAGAACAGCGACGCGCCGTTCATATGCAGGTAGCGGATGAAATGGCCGCCGTTCACGTTGCGCATGATGTGCTCGATGCTGGCAAAGGCCAGATCGACATGCGGTGTGTAATGCATCACCAGAATGATGCCGGTGACGATTTGCAGCACCAGACAGAACGTCAGAACGATCCCCCAGATCCACATCCAGTTCAGGTTCTTGGGCGTGGGGATCATGATGGTGTCATAGAGCAAGCCGACGATGGGAAGGCGCGAATGAAGCCATTTCTCGCCGCCCGTCTTGGGCTCGTAGTGATCGTGCGGAATTCCGGACATTTGCGCGTTTCCTTATCCCAGTTGGATCGTGGTTTCGTCGATGAAAGAAGCGACGGGAATCCACAGGTTCTCAGGCGCCGGACCCTTGCGGATACGGCCAGCCGTGTCGTAATGCGATCCGTGGCAGGGGCAGAACCAGCCGCCAAAATCGCCCGAACCGTCGCCGATGGGCACACAGCCCAGATGGGTGCAAACTCCGATCATCACCAGCCATTCGCCCGCCTTGTCCAGCGTGCGGTTCTGGTCCGATGCATCAAGCGCCATGTCGTTGCGGTTCTGTGCATTCTGGTCCGGCAGTTCCGTCAACTCAACGGCACGGGCGGCTTCGATCTCTTTTTCCGTGCGGCGACGGATAAACACCGGCTTGCCCAGAAACTTGACGCTGATCTGCGTGCCGGGCTCAACACCCGAAACATCCACGCGGATCGAGGACAGGGCCTGAACATCCGCCGAGGGGTTCATCTGGTTGACGAGCGGCCAGATGGCCGCGCCTGCGGTCACGGCGCCCGCGCCTGCGGTCGCATAATAGAGGAAATCCCTCCGGGTGCCTTCGTGATCTTCTGCGTGGGACACGAGAATTACTCCCTATATATCAGAGCCGCAAGCGGCCTCATACGATGTTTGGCCACGGGATTCCCGCAGTCAGTCTGTGCGGCTATTTAGCGGGGCTTTGGGGGGCCGTCCAGCCTGCAATACCTCAAGAAGTGATCGGAGCGCGCATCTGTCGCGCTTGTGATGCTCGGATCACAGACCCGAAGCAACTTATAACCTCCATCTTAGGTGCACTTTGGTCACCATCATGGCGATCTCCACGAAAATGAAACAAAAACCCACATATACGAAAGGGGCCAGTTTCACCTTTTCACGTCACGGATCAGTCTCGCAGCACCTACGCTATGGATCAGGCTGGTGCCGTTTTTACCATGCTGTCACGTGCAGTGAACCCGGCATACCACTCCGCAAGCGCGGGGTTTCCCGTTCGCCAATTGCGCGTGTCATGGCGGAAATCGAGATAGGCCAGCGCACAGCCCATGGCGATGTGGCTCATGTCGAGCGGTCCCGCCAGATGGCTCATCCAGCGCGCCTCCACGGCATCAAGCGCCCGCGCCACCTTGGCCCATTGCCCCTCGACCCAAGGGGCATAGCGCATCTCTTCGGGCCGAAACCGCGCCTCATATGTCATCGACAGCGCCGCCTCCATGATACCCTCGGCTATCGCCTCCAGCGTCAGCACCTCCCAGAGCCGCGCCTCGGGATAGAACCTGCCACCCGCGCGAGCATCCAAATACCGCGTGATCACCCGGCTGTCGTGAATCGCCGGACCATCGAGCCGCACCAGCGCGGGGATCTTGCCCAGCGGGTTGGCCGCCGCAGCCTGCGGATCGGTCTCCAGCGGCGTGGTGGTCACATCGACCACCTCGACCTGATCCGTCAACCCGCTCTCCAGCAAGAGCACACGGACCTTGCGAACAAAGGGGGACAAAGGCGAGGAAATGAGTTTCATGGCGCGCTCCGAATACTGTTCGGCGCGACCCTAGGCCCAGCCCCCGGCGCTGTAAAGCCGCTCACGCAGGCGGCGCGCGCATCCAATCCGCCAAGAGGTCGGTCTCTTGCCCCTGCCCCGCCGGGCCCAGATGATCGGCGGCGCGCAGGCGCACATCCTCGGGCTTGTTCTGCCCCAATTTCCACGTGCCCGCGATCTCATCCACCCGCATCGCACAGGGCACGATCTGCCGCATCATCCGTTCGAGCACCTCGGGGGTCATCTTGTCCGCCCTCCATTCCGGCTTTGGCAAGAGCCGCGCCTCGAATTCCGCAGATTGCCGGTCCAGCAGGTCGCGCATCCCCTCTTGCGGCTGCAATGTGACCTCACCCACCAGATGCACAGCCACGTAATTCCACGTGGGCACCTGATCCTCGACCCCATACCAGTCAGGCGAAACGTAAGAATGTGGCCCCTCAATCGCCAAACGCGCGCGGACTGCCCCCCCGGACATCAGCCGCGCAATCGGGTTGGACCGCACCAGATGAAACTCGACCAACGTACCCTCGGCGTTCAACAGAAACGGAATATGGCTCATCAGCGGCCCCTCGGGACTGCAAACGGCTAAAATTCCAAAGCCACGGGCGCGGGCGAACTCCAGATTGCGCGCGCTCGGCGTCTGGCGAAAGGCGGGGTTGGGATGCATGGCCCTAACCCTCGCACCGGGGGCAGAGAATATCCCCCACCGCCTGCGCCACCCGCAACAGCCGCTCCTCCGCATAGGGCTGACCGCAGAGCGTGAGACCGCAACTCGGCACCCCCGTCGGCAGCGTAACGGCACAGAGCCCCAAGAGATTGGCCACCCGCGTGTTGCGCAAGGTGAGCAGGTTCTCAGTCACGTAATAGTCAGGGTCGGCCAAAAGCCGCACCTGATCGGGCGGCAGGTTGGGGGCCGTGGGCATCAGCACCGCGTCATAGCCCGCCACCCGCGCGTTCCACACCGCGCGCAGCGCCTCGAGCTTGCGCCACCCCGCCACGTAATCCGCAGCACTTATATCCTTGCCACTGCGGAACCGCTCCAGAATCGGCGCAAACATCTTGCCCGGTGCCGCCTCGATCACCTCACGCCAGAGACCATAGGCCTCGCCCGTGAACAGCACCGGCGAGAGCGGCAGCGCCTCGGCCACCTCGGGTGCTTCGATATCCTCAATGACCGCGCCCGCATCGCGCAAAGCGGCCAGCGCCGCCTCATGCGCGCGCGCGGGCTCGGGGCGAATATCCTCCATCACCCCGGTGCGCAGCACTGCAAACCGCAGCCCCACCAGCGTCGGACCGCGCAAATCCGCCGGTTTTCGCCCCTCCAGCGCCGCCAGCATCAAGGCCGCATCCTCGACCGAGCGCGCCAGCGGACCCACCGTGTCAAACCGCAGGCAGAGCGGCACCACCCCCTGCAAGGAAACCCGCCCAGCCGTAGTCTTGAGCCCCACCAGATCATTCCAAGCCGACGGGATTCGCACCGACCCGCCTGTGTCCGACCCGATCCCGCAAGGGGCCAGATCAAAGGCCACGCTAGCCGCCGCTCCCGAGGATGACCCGCCCGGCACGGCATCGGCGTTGTTCACGCAAGGCGGCGTTGCCGTTACCGGGTTGAGCCCCAAACCGGAAAACGCCAACTCGCTCATATGCGTCTTGCCCAAACAGACCAGCCCCGCAGCCGTTGCATTGTGCAAAACTTCGGCGTCACGTGCTGGCACCCGGCCCTTGAGCAAAGCCGATCCCGCCTCGGTCGCGATACCTGCACTGTCAAAGAGATCTTTCCAACTGACCGGCACCCCGTCGAGAAGGCCCAGACGCTGCCCCGCCTTGGCGCGCGCCGCCGCCGCCGCCGCCTCG
>NZ_LADY01000069.1:0-5422 GCF_000961715.1 Roseovarius sp. BRH_c41
GGCCTCAAGGTGCCGCTCGTCGTCCGTCTCGAAGGCACCAACGTCGAAAAGGGCAAGGAGATCATCAACACCTCCGGCCTCGACGTCATCGCCGCCGACGACCTCAAGGACGGTGCGCAAAAGATCGTCAAGGCCGTCAAAGGGTGAGCGCCGGTCCGGGGCCTTTGCCCCGGCAAACGCTCCGGTGGAGCGTTTGAGGCGCGAACGGGCGGAGCCCCGGATCATCCGACCATACCATAACGCGGCCCCGCCGCAGAACTCAGGAGCCAAACAAAATGGCAGTCCTCGTCGACAAACATACCCGCGTGATCTGTCAGGGCCTTACCGGCTCGCAGGGCACATTTCACTCCGAACAGGCCATCGCTTACGGCACCCAGATGGTCGGCGGCGTCACCCCCGGCAAGGGCGGCACGACGCATCTCGACCTGCCGGTCTTCAACTCGGTGCATGAGGCCAAACATGTGACAGAGGCCAATGCCTCCGTTATCTACGTGCCGCCGCCCTTCGCCGCCGATTCGATCCTCGAGGCGATTGACGCCGAGATGGAGCTGATCGTCTGCATCACCGAAGGCATCCCGGTCCTCGACATGATGCGCGTCAAGCGGGCGCTGGAAGGCAGCAAATCGCGCCTCATCGGCCCGAACTGCCCCGGCATCATCACGCCCGACGCCTGCAAGATCGGCATCATGCCCGGCCATATCCACCGACGCGGCTCGGTCGGCGTGGTCAGCCGCTCCGGCACGCTGACCTATGAGGCGGTCAAGCAGACTTCGGATGTGGGCCTTGGCCAGTCGACCTGTGTGGGCATCGGCGGCGACCCGATCAAGGGCACCGAGCATATCGACGTGCTCGAATGGTTCCTCGCCGATGACGAAACCCAGTCGATCATCATGATCGGCGAGATCGGCGGCTCTGCGGAAGAAGAGGCGGCGCAGTTCCTCAAGGATGAGGCCAAACGCGGGCGCAAGAAACCCGTCGCAGGCTTCATCGCTGGCCGCACCGCCCCCCCGGGCCGCCGCATGGGCCACGCCGGCGCCATCGTCGCGGGCGGCAAAGGCGACGCCGAGAGCAAGATCGAAGCCATGAAATCCGCCGGCATCACCGTCGCTGAGAGCCCCGCTGGCCTCGGAGAGGCCGTGCTCAAGGCGATTGGGTAAAACATGCCTGCGGCGCGCGCAATTCTGGCTGAAACGGCAAGAATGTTCGACCTTGGCGGTCGAACGGCGCGCGCGGCTTACCTTTGGTTTCTGTTTGCGGCAACCTGCGCCTTTGCAGTCGGCATCGCCCTATGTATCAGGTTGCTGCCTTCCGAAAGCATCGCGACAGGCATCTATGTCCTTACGGCGATTTTCTACCTTCCCGTCACGGCGGCGGGTGTGCGGCGGCTGCATGATGTCGGCGAAAGCGGGACATTGATGCTTGATCCGCTAAAGCCTGCCATCGGATTTTTCATCGTCATGACGTTGATTTGGCTCTGGATGTCCATGACATCATCAGGAACTCTTACTTTGCTAATGGCGGTGATGTTTTTCACCAAGCCGTTGGTGGCAGTCGTTGCGGTCATCGCGCTCTTTGTAATTGTACTTACGCTGATGTTTTTCTCGCACACCATGGGCCTTCTCCTGCTTCCACCACAACCCGGTCCCAACAAGTACGGTCCCAACCCTAACGAGGTGCCACTATGACCGATCAATCCCCCAACGACCTCTTTCATGCCTCCTCCTTCATGCAGGGGCATAATGCCGAGTATCTCGAACAGCTCTATGCGCGCTATGCCAATGACCCGAACGCTGTCGATGCGGCGTGGACGAACTTCTTCGACGCGCTCGGTGATGGCGACGACGATGTGAAGGCCGAGGCCGCTGGCCCCTCCTGGGCGCGGGCCGATTGGCCCCCCATGCCCGCCGATGACCTGACCGCCGCGCTGACCGGCGAATGGCCCGCAGAGCCCGAGTTGAAGGATGCAGGCAAGAAGATCACTGCCAAAGCGGCCGAGAAGGGCGTGAGCGTCAGCGACGAGGACGTCAAACGCGCCGTGCTTGATTCCGTGCGCGCGCTGATGCTGATCCGCGCCTACCGGATCCGGGGGCATCTGGCCGCTGATCTAGATCCGCTGGGCCTGCGCGAGACGCCGCTGCGCCCGGAGTTGGACCCGAAATCCTACGGCTTCACCGAGATCGACATGGATCGCCCAATCTTTATCGACAATGTGCTGGGCCTGCAAATCGCGAGCCTGCGCGAGATTCTGGCGATTGTCCGGCGCACCTATTGCGGCACCTTCGCGCTACAATACATGCATATTTCCGATCCCGAGGAATCCGCCTGGCTCAAGGAGCGGATCGAGGGCTACGACAAGGAAATCACCTTTACCCGCACCGGGCGCAAGGCAATCCTGAACAAGCTGGTCGAGGCCGAGGGTTTTGAAAAATACCTGCATGTGAAATACATGGGCACCAAGCGCTTTGGTCTTGATGGGGGCGAGAGCCTTATCCCGGCGATGGAGCAGATCATCAAGCGTGGCGGTCAACTGGGCGTCGAGGATATCGTCATCGGCATGCCGCACCGGGGCCGTCTGTCGGTTCTGGCCAATGTGATGGGCAAGCCCTATCGCGCAATTTTCAACGAGTTCCAGGGCGGCAGCTTCAAACCCGAAGAGGTCGACGGCTCGGGCGATGTGAAATACCACCTCGGGGCGTCTTCGGACCGCGAATTTGACGGCAACAGGGTGCACCTGTCGCTGACCGCCAACCCCAGTCACCTCGAAGCCGTGAACCCTGTGGTGATCGGCAAGGTCCGCGCCAAGCAGGATCAGTTGAACGACACCGACCGCACCAAGGTACTGCCCATCCTGCTGCACGGCGATGCGGCCTTTGCCGGCCAGGGCGTCGTGGCGGAATGTTTCGGTCTGTCGGGCCTCAAGGGCCACCGGACCGGCGGCACCATCCATCTCGTTGTCAACAACCAGATCGGCTTTACCACCGCACCGCATTTCAGCCGCTCCTCGCCCTATCCAACCGATATCGCGCTGATGGTCGAGGCGCCGATTTTCCACGTCAACGGCGACGATCCCGAGGCCTGTGTGCATGCAGCCCGCGTCGCCACGGAGTTCCGTCAGAAATTCCACAAGGACGTGGTAATCGACATGATCTGCTATCGCCGGTTTGGTCACAACGAGGGCGACGAGCCCATGTTTACCAACCCGGTGATGTATAAGAAGATCAAGCAGCAGAAAACCACGCTCAGCCTCTATACCGAGCGGCTGGTCAAGGATGGTCTGATCCCCGAGGGCGAGATCGAGGACATGAAGACCGCTTTTCAGGCCTATCTCGCGGATGAATTCGACGCGGGCAAGGATTACCGACCGAACAAGGCCGACTGGCTGGATGGCAAATGGGCCGACCTGAACGCGCATCGCGGCAAGTATGAGCGCGGCGAAACCGCGATCAAGCCCGAGACCATGGCCCAAGTAGGCCGCGCGCTCAGCACCGCGCCCGAAGGGTTCCCGCTGCACAAGACGGTCGAGCGGTTGCTCGAGTCCAAGGCGAACATGTTCGAGACCGGCACCGGCTTTGATTGGGCCACCGCCGAGGCGCTGGCCTTTGGCTCGCTCCTGACCGAAGGCTACCGCGTCCGCCTCTCGGGGCAGGACTGCACGCGCGGCACCTTCAGCCAGCGGCATTCCGGCCTGATCAATCAGGACAACGAAGACCGCTACTACCCGCTTAACCATATCCGCGACGGGCAGGCACATTATGAGGTCATCGACTCGATGCTCTCGGAATATGCGGTGCTGGGCTTTGAATATGGCTATTCCTTGGCCGAACCCAACGCGCTCACCCTCTGGGAGGCGCAGTTCGGCGATTTTGCCAATGGCGCACAGATCATGTTCGACCAGTTCATCTCATCGGGTGAATCGAAATGGCTGCGCATGTCCGGGCTCGTCTGCCTCTTGCCACATGGCTACGAGGGACAAGGACCGGAACACTCCTCGGCCCGTCTGGAACGCTTCTTGACCATGTGCGGCGGCGACAACTGGATCGTGGCCAATTGTACCACCCCGGCCAATTACTTCCACATCCTGCGCCGCCAGATGTATCGCACCTTCCGCAAACCACTAATCCTGATGACGCCGAAATCGCTCCTGCGGCACAAGATGGCGGTCTCGAAAACCGAGGAATTCATCACCGGCTCGTCCTTCCACCGGGTGTTGTGGGATGATGCGCAATACGGCAACTCTGAAACCAAGCTGGTCGGAGACAAGAAGATCAAGCGCGTCGTGATGTGCTCGGGCAAGGTCTATTACGACCTGCTCGAAGAGCGCGACAACCGTGGCATCGACGATGTCTACCTGATGCGCATCGAACAGTTCTACCCGTTCCCGGCGATGTCGCTGGTCAAGGAACTGGAACGCTTCAAGGGGGCGGAAATGGTCTGGTGTCAGGAAGAGCCCAAGAACCAGGGCGCGTGGTCCTTTATCGAGCCTAATATCGAATGGGTTCTGACCCGGATCAAGGCCAAGCATCTACGGCCCGTCTATGCCGGTCGCCCCGCCTCGGCCTCGCCCGCAACGGGCCTTGCCAAGCAGCACAAAGCACAACAAGAAGCGCTGGTCGATGCCGCGCTGACCATCGAAGGGAAATAACCCATGACTACCGAAGTCCGCGTCCCCACCCTTGGCGAATCCGTGACCGAGGCGACCGTCGCCACCTGGTTCAAGAAACCCGGCGACCCCGTCGCCGCCGACGAGATGCTGTGCGAGTTGGAAACCGACAAGGTGACCGTGGAGGTGCCCAGCCCTGCCGCAGGCACGATGGGTGAAATCGTAGCGCAAGAGGGTGAGACCGTCGGCGTCGATGCCCTCTTGGCCACCATCTCCGAAGGCGAAGGCAAAGCAGCCCCGACCCAAGCGGACAAGGCCGAAAAGGTCGAAAAACCTGCCAAGAGTGACAGCGCCAATGCAGGTGCCAGTGTCGATGTCATGGTCCCAACCCTCGGAGAGTCGGTGTCAGAGGCGACCGTGTCGACATGGTTCAAGAAGGTGGGCGACCCCGTCGCCGCCGACGAGATGCTGTGCGAGTTGGAAACCGACAAGGTCTCGGTCGAGGTGCCAGCCCCCGCTGCTGGCACGCTGACCGAAATCCTCGCGGCTGAGGGGTCTACCGTGCAGGCAGGTGGCAAGCTCGCGACCCTCTCCTCCGGCGCCGGGGCATCCGCGCCCGCCGCAGCGCCCAAGGCCGAACAAGCCGCAGCACCTGCACCGAGTTCCGGCAAGGATGTCGAGGATGCGCCGTCAGCCAAAAAGGCCATGGCCGAGGCCGGCCTCAGTCGCGATCAGGTCACGGGGTCTGGCCGCGATGGCCGTGTGATGAAAGAGGATGTGGCCCGCGCCGCCGCTGCTGCCACGCAGACCCCCGCCGCTGCC
>NZ_LADY01000043.1:0-14942 GCF_000961715.1 Roseovarius sp. BRH_c41
AACACAAGGGTTCAATACCATCAGGAACGAGGGTAGTGTAGGCGGATGAGCCCACCCACACGAGTGGTGTGAACAATCGAATCTTAACGCGGGTGAGAAAAATGGCATTTGCTTCGCTTGAATCTCCAGATGGATTTACAGTTTTTGAAGGTCAGACCCTGGACTTTCAAATCGTTTTCAATGATGCCACTTTTGTATCCGCGAGTTATACGTACTCGTTTTCAACAGTCGGGGGCACTGCTGATACAAGCGATTTCGTGGGGACCGGCAACAGCGAAGCAATATTCTTCAGCATCAATCCTCCAGAGGACGTGACTATCGAGTCATTTTCAATGGCTGCTGTTCTCGATGATCTCGACGAGGGGCAAGAAAGCCTCTTTCTGAACGTATCGTTCAATGGCATCGCCTTTGAGGATTCGTCCACGTCAAAATCGTTCGAGATTTTCATCCGGGATGTAGCCGAGAACGTTCCACCTCAGGGGACGGTTACCATAGAAGGAGAGGCCTTCGCCGGGAATACCCTGACAGTGGACCCTTCGGGGTTGTCAGACGCGGATGGGATCGGGGAATTCTCTTATCAATGGCTGCGCAACGGGATACCGATCGTCGGAGCGGTTGATGTCAGCTATGTTGTGGTGCCCGAGGATATCGGCACGTCACTGACTGTGCGCGTGTCCTACACCGACCTTCTCGGAACAGACGAGAGCGTCGTTTCAAATGCAGCGCAAGTGGTTCTGGAACCCGGCACTGACGGAAATGATCTGATCTTTGGCACACCGCTGGACGACACCTTAAGCGGCGGTGCAGGCGACGACACCCTGTTCGGTATCGATGGAAATGACGTGTTGGCAGGCGGTATCGACAATGATTCAATCGAAGGCGGCAACGGTAATGACTCGATCTCTGGATCGGATGGCAATGACGTGATCAATGGCGGTCTGGGCGCTGACAATATCGGCGGCGGTCTGGGCACTGACACGATTGATGGCGGTGACGGCGATGACATCATCGGGGGCGGCTTTGGCGCGGATAGCATCAGCGGCGGGGCTGGCAATGACGTGGTTGCAGGCGGCGCGGACAATGACACGCTGGACGGCGGAGATGGTAACGACTCGATGTCCGGAAGTTTCGGAAATGACCTCATCTCGGGTGGTGATGGCGACGATGCTATCGGCGGCGGCACGGGACAGGACACGATCGACGCAGGCGCTGGCAATGACAGCGTTGGCGGTGGCGAAGGCGATGACAGCATCCTTGGCGGCGACGGCAATGATTTCCTTGCGGGCGGCGGGCGTGATGACGTGATCGACGGCGGCGCGGACAATGACACGATCAACGCAGGCGCTGGTAATGATGTGATCACCGGCGGCACCGAGGCCGATCAATTCGTGTTCTCGTCCTTCTTCGACGGCGAGGCCGATGTGATCACCGATTTCGAGGATGGGATCGACAGCTTCCTGATCCGTCGCGTTGACCCGGACACGGGCGAGACCAATATCACCAACGGTGGCAATGGTCTGGCGGGTTTCGTCGCGGCGATGAATATCGTCGATGTAGAGGGCGGCGCACAGATGAGCGTGAACGGCAACACGATCCTTGTCGAGGGCATCACGGCCGCGCAACTCACGCTGGATGATTTCACGTTCCTCTGAACGGCACTCAACGATTGGCAAGACGCATAAGGGCGCCCCATGGGGCGCCCTTATGTCACAAGACCCTGTAACCAAAGGCGAATAAGCATTTCCCGACTTGATCATCGCACCGCTTCGAGATAGCGAAGACAGGTGTAGCAACGTGTGGGTGAGTTGATGAATCTTTTTACGATTAACGGCTTTGCGGCGCGTATTGATGACATCTTCCTGCTCCCGGACGGCACACTTTCCGTCATCGCAGGCAATTTCAGGACTGTGTCGCTGGAAGTATCCGTGCCGGGCGATCAATTCTCGTATAGCTTCGCGGAACCCGCAATAGCCGGAAACGTTCCAAATGTCTTCATCACCAATCTGGGGAGCTTTCAGATTGCGCGGCTTGACGGCCTTGACCTGACCTCAAATAATACTGTGATCGATGTCCCAACCTTGGGTTTGGCGACGACCACATCTGGCCCGGTCGTGATGTTGTCGTTCTTCAATTTTGCGACGAATGACAATTACTTCTTCCAGCTTGGCACCTCAAATGTGCCGCACCCCACTGATCTTGCGTCTTTCCGGCAATTTGTGTCCTCCATCGTCGGAGGCAACCCCGTGACCCAGGGAGCCTTTGCTCCAAATCAGCCCATCTCGCTCAACGACTTTGCGAATGCATCGGTGTCAGAGCTTTCTGCTGATGAATTGATCATCGGCACGAATGGCCCCGACTTTCTCACCGGCGACGACGGGCAGGATACCATCGAGGGCCGCGGCGGCAATGACGTGCTGAACGGCGGCGAGGGCGATGACCTGCTGGACGGCGGCGAAGGTTTCGATACGGCCACATATAACGTTGGCTCGCGGAACGAGTTTCAGTTCACTCTGACCGAGACCGGCTTGCGCATCGCCTCGCCCAATGACGGCGTGGATGATCTGGTCAACATCGAGCAGGTCGAATTTCTGGATCAAACCGTTCTGGTCAGCGATCTGATCGAGGAAATCGTCGGGCGTCCGGGCGTGTTTCTGGTGGCCGAAGAGGTTGACGCGGTGTTCACCGGAACAGCTGACAACGACACATTGATCGGCTCCGAAGGGAATGATTTTCTGGGCGGTGGGCTTGGCAACGACAGTTTTGAGGGCGGTGGCGGCAATGATTCAATCGCCGCCTCGGATGGGAATGATCTGGCCTTTGGCGGAACCGGCAATGACAATATCGGCGGCGGAGTTGGGAATGACACGCTCGATGGCAACGAGGGCGATGACACAATTGGCGGCGGATTTGGTGCCGACTCCGTGTCCGGCGGCGCGGGCAATGACGTGGTTGCGGGCGGCGCGGGTGACGACACGCTCGAAGGCGGCGAGGGCAACGACAACATGTCCGGCAGCTTTGGCAATGACAGCATCGACGCGGGCGATGGGGCTGACGACATCGGCGGCGGCACTGGGCGCGATACGATTGACGCCGGTGCTGGCGATGACCGGGTTGGCGGTGGCGAAGGCGATGACAGCATCCTTGGCGGCGACGGCAATGATTTCCTTGCGGGCGGCGGGCGTGATGACGTGATCGACGGCGGCGCGGACAATGACACGATCAACGCAGGCGCTGGTAATGATGTGATCACCGGCGGCACCGAGGCCGATCAATTCGTGTTCTCGTCCTTCTTCGACGGCGAGGCCGATGTGATCACCGATTTCGAGGACGGGATCGACAGCTTCCTGATCCGTCGCGTTGACCCGGACACGGGCGAGACCAATATCACCAACGGTGGCAATGGTCTGGCGGGTTTCGTCGCGGCGATGAATATCGTCGATGTAGAGGGCGGCGCACAGATGAGCGTGAACGGCAACACGATCCTTGTCGAGGGCATCACGGCCGCGCAACTCACTTTGGACGATTTCACGTTCCTGTAAGTCTCAGGCCCGATCAAATCAAAGGGGTGCCCTCGGGTGCCCCTTTGTATTCCGCTCGGACATCGCCGGACTCCCCCGGCAAACCGGACAATTTGCGTTAGCGCAACCACCGGGAAAACGGCAGCAACCGGCCAATGGTTAACGCTAACATCCTGTATTCCAACTGGAAAACGACTTTTACCGCTTTCCGGCATCCTCTGCCGCGTCTATATGGACGCCAAGTCAGCTATCAGGAGTCGCCCATGACCATCACCGTAGGCATCAACGGTTTCGGCCGTATCGGTCGCGCCACCCTCGCCCATATTTCCGAGAGTCTGCGCAATGATATTCAGGTGGTTAAGGTGAATGCCACCGGCCCGATCGAGACCGCAGCGCATCTCATGCGCTACGACAGCGTGCATGGCCGCTTTTCGCATCCGATCACGGTCGAGGGGCGCACGATGGATCTGGGACGCGGGCCGATCCAGATGTTCTCGACCTATGATATGACCGAATTGGATTGGGACGGGGTCGATGTGGTGCTCGAATGCACTGGCAATTTCAACGACGGCGCGAAATCGCGCACCCACCTAGAGCGCGGCGCGCGCAAGGTGCTGATCTCGGCCCCGGCCAAGAACGTGGATCGCACCGTGGTCTATGGCGTGAACCATGAGGCGCTCTTGGCCTCTGAGCGGATGATCTCGAACGGGTCCTGCACCACCAATTGTCTGGCTCCGCTGGCCAAGGTGCTGAATGACGCCATCGGCATCGAGAGCGGCATCATGACCACGATCCATGCCTATACCGGCGACCAGCCGACGCTGGACCGCCGTCACAATGACCTTTATCGCGCCCGCGCCGCCGCCATGTCGATGATCCCGACCTCGACCGGGGCGGCCAAGGCGCTTGGCGAGGTGCTGCCGGAACTCGCGGGCAAACTCGATGGCTCTGCGATCCGCGTGCCCACGCCCAATGTCTCGGCGGTGGATCTGACCTTTGTGGCCAAACGCGACGTGACCAAGGCCGATGTCAACGCCGTGGTGGCCGAGGCCGCCGCCGGCGCGATGAAGGGCATCCTGTCCTATGATCCCGAACCCAAGGTTAGCATCGACTTCAATCACACCGAGGAAAGCTCGATCTTTGCCCCCGATCAGACCAAGGTGATCGGCAACCGGCTGGTGCGTGTGCTGGCGTGGTATGACAATGAATGGGGCTTTTCCTGCCGCATGGCCGATGTCGCGGTTGCGATGGGACGGTTGCAATAACCCCTCACGCGCCCTGCAAAACCCCCGATGCCCCGAGCGCCGGGGGTTTTTCTTTGGCTGATCCGGCTTGCGTGGCCGGTGCCTCTGCGGCATACCCGAGCGGACGGACTAAGCGAAAGCGCGCGGCATGACCAACACACTCGCGATTGGCCTTGGGGGCATCATCCTTGTCGCGCTCGGGGCCGATGTCATGCTGAACGACGCTCAATCCACCCTGTTTCTCGGACGCAAGCTGATTGATCTGATCGAATACCTCGCCTTCTGGCGATAACCGCTCTGTGAGTCCCCCGGCATTGACTCGTTTCGAAATTCGTTTATGTTCGCTTTCAATTGTTAGCGCTAACATATCTCTCGGAGGATGCCATGCCCTTGAAACTCGCCATCAACGGATTTGGCCGGATCGGTCGCAACGTGCTGCGCGCTTTGCTCGACTCGGACCGTCACGACATCGAAATCGTGGCGATCAACGACCTCGCCCCGGTCGAGACCAACGCCCACCTGCTGGAATTCGATAGCGTGCATGGCCGCTTCCGGGGCCAGATCACCACAACCGCCGACAGCATCGACGCCGGTCGCGGGCCGATGCGCGTGACCGCCCTGCGCGACCCCGAAGCGCTGCTGTGGGCGGATGTCGATATCGTGCTCGAATGCACCGGCATCTTCACCGACCGCGACGCCGCTGCCCGCCACCTCAGGAACGGCGCGCGGCGCGTGCTGGTCTCTGCCCCCTCGACGGGTGCCGACCGCACGGTGGTCTACGGCGTCAATCACACGGACCTGACCGCCGCCGATGTGATCGTCTCGAACGCCTCCTGCACCACCAATTGCCTCGCGCCCTTGGCCAAGGTGCTGCATGAGAGCATCGGCATCACGCGCGGCTTTATGACGACCATCCATAGCTACACCGGCGATCAGCCAACGCTCGACACCATGCACAAGGATCTCTACCGCGCCCGCGCGGCGGGGCTGAACATCATCCCCACCACCACCGGCGCCGCCCGCGCCGTGGGTCTGGTGCTGCCCGGCCTGGCCGGGCGACTCGATGGCACCGCCATCCGCGTGCCTACCCCCAATGTCAGCGTCGTCGACCTCACCTTTGAGGCCGCGCGCGACACCAGTGTGGACGAGATCAACGCCGCCGTGACCCTAGCGGCCGCTGGGGCGCTCTCGGGCGTGCTCGATGTCACCACCCGTCCGCTGGTGTCCTCAGACTTCAACCACGATCCGCACAGCTCGATCTTTGCCACCGATCAGACGCGGGTCATGGAGGGGCGGCTCTGCCGCGTGCTCAGCTGGTATGACAACGAATGGGGCTTTTCCAACCGCATGCTCGATGTGGCCGCCGAAATGGGCCGTCACGTGGAGACAGGGCGCGGCCCTGCATCGCGCCACACGCGGGTGATGGAACATACCTGACAGACCTCAGGCGAAATCTGGCGTCAGGAAAACTTGGCCAGCAGCGCCGCGCGCACCGGGGGGGTGACGAACTTGGTCACATCCCCGCCCAGCCGGGCGATTTCCTTGACCAGTTTGCTGGCAATCGCCTGATGATTGGCATCGGCCATGAGAAACACGGTCTCGACCGAATTATCCAGCGCCCGGTTCATGCCGACCATCTGGAATTCATATTCGAAATCCGCGACCGCCCGCAGGCCGCGCACGATCACCTGCGCGCCCACGTCATGCGCGCAATTGATCAACAGGTTCTCGAAGGGATGCGCCACGATCTCGGTGCCGGTCTGCGCGCTCAGCTTGGCGCATTCGGTCTCGATCATTTCAACCCGCTCTTCCAAAGAGAAAAGCGGCCCTTTGTCACGATTGATCGCCACGCCCAAAACCAGCCGATCCACCAGAACGGCGGCCCGGCGAATGATGTCGATATGGCCCAAGGTAATAGGGTCGAACGTGCCGGGATAGAGACCTATGCGCATGCGGCCCTCCATTGCTGCAATCGCGGCTCACGCAACAATAATATGCAAGGGAATGCAAGCGCTTAGTAGCCCATGATCATGCCTTCAAGGGCAGTCTTCTCCATAGACAGTTCTTCGAGCCGTGCCTTGACCACGTCGCCGATCGTTACGATCCCCACCAGCTTGCCCGCCTCGACCACCGGCATATGCCGAAACCGGCCGTCCGTCATCCGCGCCAAGACAGCATCCGACGTATCCTGACGGGAGCAGCAAACGGGGTTGCGGGTCATCATTTCCGAGACCGTTTCGGTCATGCAGACAACGCCCCGCACCGCAAGGCTGCGCACGATATCACGCTCCGAGATGATGCCATCAACGGTCTCACCGTCACGCGATACCACCAGACCGCCAATCCGACGCTCGGCGAGGATCTGGGCCGCCTCGGATACCTTGGTGGTGGGGGTGATGGTAATCACCGCGCTGTCGCCCTTGGATTTCAGGATTTGCTGCACGAGCATGACATGACCCTCCGCAATAAAATGCTGTCTAAACCAGCGTGCTTGATAATAAAATTTCTGTCAAGTGCGCGCCTCCAGGCTCTGCACCTCCTGCCGCAACCCCTCGACCAGGGCCGTGGCAAATCGGTTCTGACGCTCAAGTCGCCGATCATCAGCATGCCGCACCAGATAGAAACTGCGGGTGAGGGAAAACACCTCTGGCAAAACCTTTTGCAGCCCCCGCGCCCAAGGCAGGGAAAAATCGTGCAGCACCCCTATTCCGCCCCCCTGCCGCACCCAATTGAGTTGTACCGAGACGGAATTCGACGCGAGGCTGACACGCTCCACCCCCGCTTCGCTGAGGTAATCGAGTTCCTTGTCAAAGATCATGTCGGGGATATAGCCAACCATCCTGTGCGCCCCAAGGTCGGTGATCTGCGTGATCGGCGGATGCCTGCGTAGATAGCGGACCGATGCCGCGAGATGCAGTTGGTAGTCGGTGACCTTCTGCACGGTCAGGCGCCCCGCCGTGGGTGGGCTGACCGCGATCACCATATCCGCCTCGCGCCGGGTCAGGTTAAAAACCCGCGGCAATGCCACGATCTGGATCTCCAGATCGGGATTCTGCGCCCCAATCTCGGCACAGACCTGCGGCAACAGGAAATTGGCACAGCCATCCGGCGCGCCGATCCGGATTTGCCCGCTCATGCCCCCCGCCTGCCCGGCCATTTCCTCGGCGGCGTCCTGCATCGCAGTTTCGGCGCGCATCGCATGCCCCATGAGGCGCTGCCCTGCCTCGCTCAGCGCATAGCCCGTGGGCGATTTGGCAAAGAGCGGCGCGCCCACCTCTTCCTCCAACCGCGCGATGCGGCGGCCCACCGTTGCCGGGTCGATCCGCAGAATACGACCCGCCCCCGACAGGCTCTCGGAGCGTGCAACAGCGAGAAAGATGCGGATGTCGTCCCAATGCGGCTGCATCACCGGCCCCCTTTGCAGAAATGCAAATCACTTTTGGAATATTGCCTCTTTCCGCAGGAGTTTTGCAAGACTACCCTGCCGCCAACGGATAGGAGGATTCCAGATGCAAGAGCTTACCCACTATATCAACGGTCAACATGTCAAAGGCACCTCCGGGCGCTTTTCGGATGTGTTCAATCCCGCCACCGGCGACGTGCAGGCGAAATGCCCGCTCGCCAGTGTCGAAGAAATGGATCAAGCCGTGCGCGCCGCGATGGCCGCACAGCCCGCTTGGGCGGCCACCAACCCCCAACGCCGTGCGCGCGTGATGATGGAGTTTGTCCGCCTGCTCAACCGCGACATGGACAAGCTGGCCGAGGCGCTGAGCCGCGAGCATGGCAAGACCTTTCCAGATGCCAAGGGCGATATCCAGCGTGGTCTGGAAGTGGTCGAATATTGCGTCGGCGCGCCGCAATTGCTCAAGGGTGAATTCACCGACAGCGCCGGTCCCGGCATCGACATCTATTCCATGCGCCAACCGCTCGGCGTGACCGCAGGGATCACCCCGTTCAACTTTCCGGCGATGATCCCGATGTGGATGTTCGCGCCCGCCCTTGCCTGCGGCAACGCCTTTATCCTCAAGCCGTCCGAGCGTGACCCCTCGGTGCCGCTCATGCTGGCCGAACTGATGGAAGAGGCTGGGCTGCCCAAGGGTATCTTGCAGGTCGTCAACGGCGACAAAGTGGCTGTGGACGCGATCCTCGACCATGAGGTGATCCAATCCATCGGCTTTGTCGGCTCGACCCCGATTGCACAGTATATCTATGGCCGTGGCTGCTCCAACGGCAAGCGGGTGCAGTGCTTTGGCGGAGCCAAGAACCATATGATCATCATGCCCGATGCCGATATGGATCAGGCCGCAGACGCCTTGATCGGTGCGGGCTACGGCGCGGCCGGTGAACGCTGCATGGCAATCTCCGTCGCCGTACCTGTGGGCGACGAAACCGCAGACCGCCTGATCGAGAAACTCGTGCCGCGCATCGAAAAGCTCAAGGTCGGGCCGTACACCGCTGGCAATGATGTGGATTACGGACCCGTTGTCACCGGTGAGGCGAAGAAGCGCATTCTCGGACTGATCGACTCGGGTATCGCACAGGGGGCGACACTCGTCGTCGATGGCCGCGATTTCAAACTGCAGGGTTATGAGGATGGCTTCTTTGTCGGTCCGCACCTCTTTGACCATGTGACGCCGGATATGGACATCTACACGCAGGAAATCTTTGGTCCCGTCCTCTCGACCGTCCGCGCGGGCTCTTATGAGGAAGCCCTCAAACTCGCGATGGACCATGAATATGGCAACGGCACCGCGATCTTTACCCGCGACGGCGACGCCGCCCGCGATTTCGCAGCGCGTGTGAACGTCGGCATGGTCGGCATCAACGTCCCCATTCCGGTGCCGCTCGCCTATCACACCTTCGGTGGCTGGAAAAAATCCGGGTTTGGCGATCTCAACCAGCACGGCCCGGATTCGTTCAAGTTCTACACAAGGACCAAAACCGTCACGTCCCGCTGGCCATCCGGCATCAAGGAAGGTGGCGAGTTCAACTTCAAGGCAATGGACTGATCCTGCGCCCAATCGCCCAAGATCAAAGGCCCCGGCAGAGATGCCGGGGCCTTTTGCGTCACCCCACAGGCCCAATCTGCATTGCCTGTTCAATCATCGCCACGGCAGATCCATGTACATCGCCATCCGTCCAATAGGCATTGTGCGACAGCGGATTCCACGCGGTCAGAATATTGCCCGCGCTGATCCAACGATCGCGCAACTGACCATCTGCCGCCAGAACATCGTAGCCTGCCCCCGAACCAGCCAGAGGCATGCCCAGAATGTCATTGCGGCTGTTGAGGTTGATCCACCACGGCTTGAACCACTTTCCCGCCGGAATGGCAGTACCGGGCCGGTCGATGGCCTTGACCTCTCCGGGTCTACAACTGAACGTAAAGACCGGAATATTGCACCCAAACGTGAGAAATCCGGCCATCGTCTCAAAGCGCTGAAACATGGTTGGCGCGGCGCTATGGCCCTTTTGCAAATCCCAGATGTGGTTTGAAATGATCTGGCCGCCCAATGAATGCGCCAGCACGATGAGGGGCGCTCGCGCGCCCGTCACCCCCTCCAAATGGGCGATGGCACGGGTGACGCGGGAATGCACCTCTGGGTAGACATAGGCATGATCCCCTGTTTCCCAACGATAAGAGGCTGCATCGGCCAACCTGTGCATCACGAAATCCCGCGACCCCATCCAATTGGCCTCGCCCTTGAGCGCACGGTCCATGTAACCCTGCTGTCTCTCTTGCAGGATGTCCGACCAGAAGATCTCGCGCCACCCCACAAGACTGTCAAATCGTGCCTCCCCCATCCGGCGGCGTAACGCCTGATAAAGATCGCGGGAAAAGCTGACCGCGTTGTCGGCTTGTGGTTTGTCGCCCTGACTGCCCATACCGTGAATGACCGCCACGGCGACCCGGTGTTCTTGTGGCATGGTTATGCCCTCCGTTGAAATAGGCTGCTGAAATGACTTGCTCTTGGGTGAAAGAAAAGCACGGCAGTGCCAGTCGCGCAACCATGAGGTGCAAACGTGCCGCATAACGTGAGAGCACAAGCACCTGAGAACACCTGATGACAATTCCGTGAGGTGATGCGGGTTTCTGCCCGTCAACCCCTTCGCTTTACCCGCTGCTGTCCCTATGTTCCTGCCAATAGTCACAATAAAGAGGATCGAGCCCAGTGACCCCCAGTCGACTTACCCGCCGCCACGCGATTGCCGCTGGCCTTGCAGCACTTGCAACTCCCGGCATCCTGCGCGCTGCCCCCCTGAGCGAAGTGACGAACCGTCGCAACGCGTCCGCCTTTGTCACCCGAGATTGGCGCGATCACTTCGATACTCTGGGCAAAGGCGCCATTCTGGCCGATATCGACAGCCGTGCGCTGCATTACTGGGGCCCCGATGGCGAGACTTATGCGCTCTACCCGTCGTCGGTTCCGCTGACCGAAGAACTCACGCGGCGGGGCTATACCGAGGTGGTGCGCAAACGGGTCGGCCCCGACTGGACCCCAACCCAGTCCATGCGCGAGCGTGATCCCTCCCTGCCCGCCTACATGCCCCCGGGTCCGGGCAATCCGCTTGGCACCCATGCTCTCTATCTCAGTTGGCCCGCCTATCTGGTCCATGGCACCCACGACACCCGCAAGATCGGTCGGCAATCGTCTTCCGGCTGTATCGGTCTCTATAACCCCCATATCGAAGAGCTGTTCGCCAAGGTGGCAGTGGGCACACAGGTGCTGTTGCTCTGAAGCCGTCTCGATGCAAAAACCAGAGCGCCCCGAAACCCAGGTGAGGGGCGCTGTTACTTACGGGTTCGAACTTTCGTTCTGCGCATGGTTGAAACAGGTTTGATGCGGCCGGACACATGGCCTCATTCCTGAGCCAGTGATTGCCCGCTCCGTATCCGGCTTGGACCATTGGACGCTCAGGTCATGCACAGGGGGCTCTCGTTCCCAATCGCCAAAAGACTTTGACCTCCTTGAAACACCCTTGCAGAGGTGCGATATTATCCAGCGAGGACGACCTCCACATCTGGACAACAGCCCGGGACGACCCGGCACCTAGTTTGAGGTCGCCATGCGCTCCCCGCTTGATCGTCTCCGCCACGCCTTGAGTTTTGAAATCATCGCTTTGCTTCTCGTCGTCCCACTTGGCGCGGTCACGTTTCACGTCCCGATACACGACATCGGTGTGGTCGGCATTGTGAGCGCCACCCTCGCAACGCTGTGGAACATGATCTACAACTATGTGTTCGATGTGGCCTTGCAACGCTTGTCCGGCACAACCAAGAAATCGGCCTCGCTGCGCATTCTGCACACCGTCCTCTTTGAAACCGGCCTCTTGATCGTCTTGATGCCGTTCTTCGCATGGTATCTCGGTATCTCGCTCTGGCAGGCCTTCGTGATGGATCTGTCCTTTGCGCTGTTCTACATGGTCTACGCATTCGGATTTAACTGGGCCTACGACAAGGTTTTCCCCCTGCCCGAATGGAGCGGCGCGCCAGCCTCCGGTTGAGGGCCCTCAACGAGGTCTGCGCCCTCTGGCGGCGCGGCGTGAACCTCTATGACAAGCCAATGCCGATGCTCTGTCACACCTCGCACCCCGGCCTCGCCGCAGCCCTCCGCCGCGACCCCCTCTGGGCGCAGGTCTCGGCCCTCCTCCTTGCCGAGGCCAAGGAGCGCAGCAGGCGTAACGAAGGGCGGAGAGCCGAGGTTCGCCGCGTTTGATATGAACATCTGCTCTTGAACTTCGCCGACAGCTAAACAGGAACACCTTGTGCCGGTGACGATGCGCTCAACGATTGGAAAATCGTCAGTATTTGCGAGTAATTGAAACTGTTTCGCGGTTGGTTTCGTGGATCTTTGTATAGCCGCACAAAAGCGTGGCCCATTTACAAGGAGAACAGCTATGACACCCATTAAATCTACGCTCTTCGCGCTCACTTTTGCGATCGCATCCACACCCGCCTTTGCAGATGATCATACGGGAAATCCAAAGGTTGGTGGCGCGGAGATGCTTGTTGAACGCAACATCATCGAAAACGCGGTGAACTCTCCTATCCACACGACACTTGTTGCGGCAGTTCAGGCGGCAGATCTTGTTGACACGTTGCAAGGCGAAGGACCTTTCACTGTGTTCGCACCAGTCAACGATGCGTTCGCCGCCTTGCCCGCTGGTACTGTCGAAACGCTGCTGCTGCCTGAGAACAAGGCGATGCTGCAAAAAGTCCTGACCGCACATGTCGTCGCAGGTGATTGGTCGGCTGCCGAAATTATCGCCGCCGCCCGGTCAAGCGCTGACGGGTTTTACCATTTTAACGCGGTGTCTGGTGACGCATTGTCTGCACAGGTGCGCGGCGACAACGTCTACATCTACGACGAAAGCGGGAACGCTTCACTGGTGACCGTCGCTGATGTTAATCAGTCGAATGGCGTGATCCATGTTGTCAACGCTGTTTTGGTTCCAAAGTAAGCCAGCGCTTTGAAATACGTGACCCTCTCTGCAAAATGCGGCGGGGGTCACTCCTGCCTGACAGCGCTCCCAAAACCCCCGTTGCTGTAAACTAGAGTGTAATTCACTGCAAACTTCGCTGTCACGCTACAACAGTTGTAGGTTTACACCATTGTTTACAGTGATGCCGGACGACCCGGGACGAGGCTGGAAGAAGGCGGATCACCCAATGAAATAAGGGGTTTCGAGCGCCAAGAGGCCCACCGGGACGCGCGAGTGCAAAGTTTGCAGTAAATCGGCAAAACAGCACCAACAGGGCGAAAACGAGCGCGTTGGTCGGAGCAAGGCCGCGGACGTGGCGAACCCTACCAAACCCCATTAAAACACGGTTTAAGCGCCTCTTGGGTGGGTGCTAAACACACCATTCAAGGGCCTTTTCCGCATCCGGAACTGGGACCCAAACCGCCCAGTTCTACTTAGCCCTCCCAGATCCCTGCTGCGGCTTTTGAAATCAAAGGCTTGGAGATTCCCGGCGTAAAGGCGGTAGAAAAAGAAGTGGGACCCTTTTTGAGATCGAGCCACCGCTGTAGCTGCTGGTGCGAAGCGGGTCCGACCCGCCTTCGA
Organism: Roseovarius sp. BRH_c41; assembly: GCF_000961715.1. Classification (NCBI taxonomy): domain Bacteria; kingdom Pseudomonadati; phylum Pseudomonadota; class Alphaproteobacteria; order Rhodobacterales; family Roseobacteraceae; genus Roseovarius; species Roseovarius sp. BRH_c41. The sequence continues at coordinate 13,829 of NZ_LADY01000043.1, forward strand.
ATGACCGGATCGAGCCCTTTGTACTGATTGCTGCATCGCGCGCGAATGGCAGCTTTGTGGGGCTTACTTCAACTTTGCCCACAGCCACCGGTTATGATCATCGACAAGCCAATCCGATGCGTGTTTGATGATGTTCATGCCGTGGGGCTTTGACAACGCGCGCGTTGGCACTGGCCAAGTATTGATAGGGAGGGATTTGAGTGATGCGTTCTTTCTTTGAAAAGCCTGTTGCAGCTTTTTCGCCGAATCCAAGCAATATCAAGCCCCCGACACGTTTCGGCGCAACTATCGGGTTAGTCGTTGTTTTTTGCGCATTTTTTGTATCAGCTTTCGCTCCAATTCTGGCGCCATTTGAACCAACCCTTAGTGTCGCCACAGCATTTTCACCTGCGGATGAAGAGTTCCTTTTGGGAACTGATGAACTAGGCCGCGACAGCTTATCAAGATTGATCTATGGCCTCAGAAACCTCGTCTGGGTGGCTTCGGCTACGTCCTTGCTTTCGATCACCATTGGTCTTTGCGCGGGCGTCACTGCCATAGTGCTCGGTGGGTGGTTGAACAGAACGATCTTCGTGCTTGCGCACGCGATCTCAACTCTGCCTGCACTGTACTGGGGCTTCTTCTTTGGGGCCCTGTTCTACGTCCCTTCAAGCCTAAGCTTGATCATAGCAATTACCATACCGTTTTCGGGACGTGTTTTTCGTTTATGCAGCAGCGAAACCATGGGAGCGGCGCTCGAAAACGCATATACCGCATCGAAATCAGGTTCAGCGGTTTTGTGGTTTGGCGTTGCGGGGAAATTCGTGCGACAGGAAATAGTTTTTCTTGCGGCAATGCTTGGGAATATCTTTAACGCAACGATACTAGTGGTCTTTTCTCTTTCTTTTATAGGTCTGGGGATTCAACCGCCACACTCTTCGTTGGGACGGTTTATTGCAGAAAATGCTACTCTCATTTCATTTGGAGACTATACCCCGGCCCTTCCGTTTTTAATCGTGATCCCGTTGGTAATGTCGGTCTACATATTGAACGACAATGTCTTGCGCCGTACGGGGCGCAACTTGGTGCCAAGCATCAGAACACATGGTCCAGTCTGGGACCTACAGCGGTAACA
>NZ_LADY01000008.1:0-19446 GCF_000961715.1 Roseovarius sp. BRH_c41
GCGGAGGCGCGCATTGATCAGGCCGCCACCGCCACCGCCCGCGCCGACCTGGCGCTGTCCGAGGCCGAGCGGCGGCTGGCTGAAACGCGCATCACCGCAGGATTCACCGGCACGCTGAGCGAGGTGAGCGTGGTTGAAGGCCGTCTGGTGGCGGCCAATGAACAACTGGCGCAACTGGTGGATGGGGCAGCACTGGAAGTGGCGTTTCGGGTTTCCACCGTGCAATATGCGCGGCTCTTGGATGCGGGCGGCGGGTTGATCGACGCACCGGTCAGGGTGGCGCTTGATACCGGCGGGCTGGACCTGAGCGCTGTGGGGCGGATCACGCGGCAATCCGCGACTTTGGCCGAAGGTGAAAGCGGGCGATTGGTCTTTGCCACGCTGGACACTGCCCCCGCGATGAAGCCCGGCGATTTCGTGACTGTGACCGTCGAAGAGCCGCCCCTTGCCGCCGCTATTCGCCTGCCTGCCACGGCGCTGGGGCCGGATGGCCGGGTGCTGGTGATTGGCGCGGACGAGCGGCTGGAAGCGATCGAGGTTTCGCTCTTGCGGCGGCAAGGCAATGATATTCTGGTGCGCGGCGCAGGGGTGGCGGGGCGCGATGTGGTCGCCGAACGCACGCCGGTTCTGGGCGCGGGCATCAAGGTGCGCAAACTGGAGAGCGCCGAGGCCGTGCCAGAGGCCGACACCGTGACGCTCACCCCGGATCGGCGCGCGCGCCTCATGGCCTATGTCGAGGCGAGCACCGATATGCCGGACGAGGCCAAGCGCCGGTTGCTGGCGCAGTTGGAGCAGCCCGAGGTCTCGCTGAGCACGGTGGAACGGCTGGAACGCCGGATCGGAGGCTGAGTAGCATGCCGGGCCTGATCTCATGGTTCACGCGGCACCGCACGGCGGCCAACCTGCTCTTGGTGCTGATGATCGCCTTGGGTCTGATGGCCTTGCCGCGTATGCGGGCGCAGTTCTTTCCCGATGTGGTGATCGACAATGTGAGCGTGTCAGTGGCCTGGGACGGTGCGAGCGCCGAGGATGTGGACGGGGCCATTGTGCAGGTGCTGGAACCGGCCCTATTGGCGGTGGAGGGGGTGGAGGCCGCAACCTCGCTCAGCCGTGAGAACAGCGCGCTGGTGACACTCGAATTCGAGCCGGGCTGGGATATGGGCCGCGCCGCCGACGAGGTGCAGGCGGCGCTCGATATCATCACCACCCTGCCCGACGAGGCCGATGAACCCGTCGTGCGGCGCGGTGCCTGGCGCGATCAGGTGACGGATGTGGTGATCACCGGCCCCGTGGGCACCGAGCAACTGGCGCGGCTGGCGGATGAGTTGGTGACAAGGCTCTTTGATGCGGGGGTCACGCGCACCACGATCGAGGGTGTGGCAGCCCCCGAAACGGTGATCGAGGTGCCGGGTCCGGCGCTCATTGCCAATGACATCACCATGGCAGAGATCGCCGCCGCCATTGCCGCCGAGATCACCGCCGATCCGGCCGGGAACATGACCGGGGCGAATGCCCGGCTGCGCACCGGCTCTGACAAGCGCAGCGCGCGCGACATTGCTGGCATTACCCTGCGGATTGCCCCCGATGGCAGCGCGCTGACGGTGGGTGAGGTGGCGCGGGTGCGGGTCCAAGGGGCGACGCGGGCGCTGGCCTATTACGTCGGCGATGCCCCGGCCATGAACGTCCGCGTGGACCGCTCGGCGCGGGGGGATGCGCTTGATATTCAGGCCAAGGTGCAGGCGGTGGCCGACCGCATGGCCGAAACCCTGCCCGAGGGGGTGAGCATTGACCTCATCCGCACCCGCGCCGAGGCGATTTCGGGCCGGATCAAGATGCTCTTGGACAATGCGCTGACGGGTCTGGCGCTGGTGGTGGGGCTGCTCTTTCTATTTCTGAACGCGCGCACGGCATTCTGGGTGGCGGCGGGGATTCCGGTCGCGATGCTGGCTGCGCTGGCGCTGATGTATGCGGCCGGCCTCACGCTCAACATGATTTCGCTGTTCGCGTTGATCATTACGCTGGGGATCGTGGTGGATGACGCCATCGTGGTGGGCGAACATGCTGATGCGCGGCACCGCAAGCTGGGCGAGCCGCCAATGGTCGCGGCAGAGCGCGCCGCCGGACGCATGGCGCTGCCGGTTTTTGCTGCCACGCTAACCACGCTGATTGCATTTTTCGGGCTGGTGGTGATCGGCGGGCGGTTTGGCGATCTGATCTATGACATTCCCTTCACGGTGATCGCGGTTCTGGCCGCAAGCCTGATCGAGTGTTTCCTGATCCTGCCCAATCATATGGCGCATGCCTTGGCGCATTCGGCCAAGGTCCATTGGTATGACATCCCGAGCCGGGTGGTGAACCGGGGCTTTGGCGTGTTTCGCGACCGGGCCTTTCGCCCGCTGATCGGGCTGGTGATCCGAGCGCGCTATGTCGTGCTGGCGGCGGCGGTGCTGCTCTTGGCCACGCAGGTCGCGAGTTTTATGCGCGGCGATGTGACATGGCGGTTTTTCAACGCGCCGGAACAGGGCAGCGTGACGGGCAACTTCGCCATGCTGCCCGGGGCCTCGCGCGACGATACGCTGGCGCAAATGCGCGCCTTGCAGCGCGCGGCCGAAGACCTTGGCGCGGACTACGAGGCCGAGCATGGGGCAAACCCGCTGGCCTATGTGGTGGCGCAATTGGGGGGCGCTGCGGGGCGTGGCCTGTCGGGGTCGGACACCCGCGAGGCCGATCTCTTGGGCGGGATTTCCATTGAACTGATCGACGCCGATCTGCGGCCCTATTCCAGTTTCGCCTTTGTCGCCGCTCTGCAAGAGCGGGTGGAGCAGCATCCGCTGACCGAGACGCTGAGCTTTCGCGGATCGCGGGCGGGGCCGGGTGGTGATGCGCTCGACATTCAACTCTACGGCGCGGAGGCGGATCAACTCAAGTCCGCCGCTGAGGCGCTGAAAACAGCACTCGGGCGCTATCCCGAAGTGTCGGCGCTCGAGGACTCTCTCGCCTATGACAAGGCCGAGATGATCCTGGACCTTACCCCGCAGGGGGCGGCCCTTGGCTTTAGCATCGACGATCTTGGCCAGACCCTGCGCAACCGGGTGAACGGCATCGAGGCCGCGACCTATCCCGACGGCCCCCGCTCTGCCGAGGTGCGGGTGGAACTTCCCGAGGATGAACTGGCCGCCGATTTTCTCGAACGCATGCAGTTGCGCACGCCAACCGGGCAATATGTGCCGCTGGCTGATGTGGTCAGCGTCGAGACACGCACCGGCTTTGCCTCGGTCCGGCGAGAGAACGGGCTGCGGCTGGTGACGGTGACGGGTGATATTTCCGAGGATGATCCGGCCCGCGCCGCCGAAATCGTGCAGGCGCTGGAAACCGAGATCCTGCCCGATGTCGCCGCGCGCTATCAGGTGGAATACCGCCTCGCGGGCCTCAGCGAACAAGAAGATGACTTTATGGCCGACGCGCGTCTTGGCCTGATTGCGACGCTCTTGGGGATTTATCTGGTGCTGTCGCTGGTCTTTGCGAGTTGGACCAGGCCGATGGTGGTGATGGCAATTATCCCCTTTGGTCTGGTGGGCACGATCTGGGGTCATGCGCAATGGGATGTGCCGCTGTCGATGTTCACGGTGGTGGGATTGCTGGGCATGACCGGCATCATCATCAACGATTCCATCGTGCTGGTCACGTCGGTTGACGAACATGCGGAATCGCGCGGGTTGATCCCGGCCATCATCGAAGGCACCGCCGACCGGCTGCGCGCTGTGATTCTGACCACGCTGACGACGGTTCTGGGGCTGGCGCCACTGCTCTTTGAACGCTCGACTCAGGCGCAATTTCTCAAGCCGACGGTGATCACGCTGGTTTACGGTCTTGGGTTCGGGATGGTGCTGGTGCTTTTGGTGGTGCCGGCGCTCTTGGCCATCGGGCATGATCTCAGGCGGCCTGTGACGGCGCTCAGACGGGGCTTGTGGCGCAGACGCGCGGGGCTGCAGGGCGTGTTTGGTGCCGGGCTCGCGATGGTGCTGGGCTGGTTCGGGGCGACGATGGGCTGGGTTCTGGTGACAGGGGATTTGCCGGGGCCGCTGGCGGCGCTGATGCCGCTGCCACCTATTGGCGCGGCGTTGGCGCTCTTTCTGATGGGCAGCGCGCTTGGCCTCTTGCTGGTCTATCTCGTCACAGCCTTACGCCGCCCGCGCAGCGCCTGATCGCTCTTGCACCGGCGGCGTTGCGGCGCTACCCCTCTGCCCATGCGTATCATCCGCGATTACACCTATGTCACCGATGCCGACCGGGGCGCCAGCGCCGCCATCGGCAATTTCGATGGCGTGCATATCGGCCACCGTTCGGTGATTGAGTTGGCGCGCGCGGCGGGGGAGCGCATTGGCGCGCCCTTGGGCATCCTGACCTTTGAGCCGCATCCGCGCGAGTATTTCGCCCCCGACGCACCGCCCTTTCGCCTGATGGGCCGCGAGGCGCGGGCGCATCGGCTGGAAAAGTTGGGCGTTGAGCGGCTTTATGAAATCAATTTCAACGCGGGTCTGGCGGCGCTCAGCCCGCGCGCCTTTGCGGAGACTGTGATCCGCGACGGTCTGGGCCTGCGTCATGTGGTGGTGGGCGCGGATTTCTGTTTTGGCAAGGGACGGGCGGGCAATGCCACGATGCTGCAAGAGTTCGGCGACGAAATGGGGTTTGACGTGACCATCGCCACGCTCCTCGAGGGCGAGAGCGGGCAGGTGTCGTCAACGGCGATCCGTGCCGCGCTGAGCGAGGGCGCGCCGCGCGCCGCTGCCGCCATGCTGGGCCATTGGCACCGGATCGACGGGCCGGTGATTGGCGGCGAGCAGCGGGGCCGCACGCTGGGCTATCCGACCGCCAATATGTCGATCAAGGGGCTGCATCCGCCCAAGTTCGGCATTTATGCCGTGCTGGTCGATGTTCTGGATGGGCCACATAAGGGGCAATATCATGGGGCGGCGTCGCTTGGCGTGCGGCCGATGTTTCAGGGCGAAGAGGCCAATATCGAAACCTTCATCTTTGACTTTACCGGCGATCTCTATGGCGCAAACCTGTCGGTCGGGCTGATAGAATACCTGCGCCCCGAGGCGACATTCGACAGTCTGGAGGCATTTATCGCGCAGATGGATGCCGATTGCCTGCGCGCCCGCGACATTCTGGCCGCGCTATGAGCGATGCCATCAACCGCAGCGGATTACGCCCGCGTTATTGGGAAACCACGCGCCTTGACCGCATGACGCGCGCCGAATGGGAAGCGCTCTGCGATGGCTGCGGCAAATGCTGCATGAACAAGCTGGAGGATGAGGAAACCGGCGAGGTGGCCTTTACCCGCGTCGCCTGTCGCCTGTTTGACGATACCACCTGCCTCTGTGCGCAATACCCGATCCGGCATCAGTTTGTGCCCGAATGCATCACGCTCAAGCCGCATACGATCGAGAGCCATGCCTATTGGTTGCCGGAAACCTGCGCCTACAAGCTCTTGCATCTCGGCAAGCCGCTCTATCCCTGGCATCCGTTGATTTCCGGCGATCCAGCCAGCGTGCATGACGCAGGCGTGTCGATGCGGCACCGGACCCTGCCGGAATTCGAGGTGCCCGAGGACGATTGGGAAGATCACATCATCGAGGAGCCGCTCTGATGCAGTTCGCCTCTGACAATTCCGGCCCGGCCCTGCCCGCCGTCATGCAAGCGATGGCCGAGACCAATCGGGGTCATGCGCCCTCTTATGGCACAGAGGCGCAGATGGATGAGGTGCGCGACCGTCTGCGCGCGCTTTTTGAGGCACCGCAGGCCAGTGTCTATCTGGTAGCGACCGGCACGGCGGCCAATGCGCTGGCGCTGGCCACCCTCTCGGAGCCGTGGCAGACGGTGTTCTGCACGCCGCTTGCGCATATCCACACCGACGAATGCAACGCGCCCGAGTTTTTCACCGGCGGCGCCAAGCTGAGCCTTGTGGGTGCGGCGGACAAGATGACGCCCGAGGATCTGGCGCGCGCGATTGCGGTCTGGCCCGCAGGAGATGTGCACAATCCGCAGCATGGGCCGCTCGCCCTGACGCAAGCGACGGAACGCGGGCGGATTTACACCTGCGCCGAGATTGCGGCCCTGACCCAAGTGGCGCGCGATCACGGGCTGCCCTGCTACATGGACGGCGCGCGCTTTGCCAATGCGGTGGCGGCCCTGGGCTGCACCCCTGCGGAAATGACATGGCGCGCCGGCATTGACGCGGTCAGCATGGGCGGCACCAAGAATGGCTGTCTGGCGGTCGAGGCGGTGATTTTCTTTAACCCCGAGAATGCCTGGGAGTTTGAGTTGCGGCGCAAGCGGTCGGCGCATCTGGTGTCGAAACACCGCTATCTGTCAGCGCAGATGCTGGGCTATTTACGCGATGACCTGTGGCTGCGCACGGCGCAAGAGGCCAATGACCGCGCGGCGGTGCTGGAGGCCGGATTGCGCGCGGTGCCGGGGGCCGAGATGGTGTTTGCGCGCGACGTCAACATGATCTTTGCCCGCCTGCCCCGCGCCACGCATCAGCGCCTCAAGGCGGCGGGGGCGGCCTATGCGCTCTATGAGGGGCCTTTGGACGGCGGTGCGATGGATGAGCCGCTGATGGCGCGTTTCGTGTGCGATTGGTCCGTCACCGAGGATCAGATCGCGCGGTTTCTGGAGATTGCACAGGGTTAGGTCGCGGGCTGGGGTGGCACTAGACGGAACCTTGGCCTGAAGGTGACATTGGCCCCGTGCGATGAGCCGCGCGGTCGCTGGGCCGGGGACTAGCGATGCAACGGCGGCAACTGCCGCTTAATGCAAGCAAAGTCCGTATGACTTCAAAGAGATGCAGTCCGTCTCAAAATCGCTAGGCCGTCACGCCGAAGGCGTACCGAGATAAAGCGGCGCACCTTCGGTGCGACGGACGGCCCAGCGATCGCGCGGCGGCGCTCCGCGCCTTGTTCCGCGCGCGTGGCAATTTAAACGTCCCCTTCAGGCACTCATCCCTAGACCACCCCGCCCCTAGCCATCGCCCGGTTTGCGCCCGCGATCAGTGTCTCGGCCCCTTGGCTCGAGCGGAAATCCTGCACCACGCGCGCGCGCCCGGCCTCAGAGAGGCGTGCGCAGAGCGCGGGATCATCGGCAAGGGTGGCAATGGCCTCGGCCAGCACCTGCGGCGATTTCGGCGACACCAAGAGCCCGCTTTCGCCCGGATCAATCAATTCCCGCACCCCGCCCGCATCCGTGCCGATGGTGGGCACGCCGCAGGCCATGGCCTCCATATAGGCGACGCCCAGCGGTTCATGCCAACTGGCCAGTACGAACACATCCGCCGCCAAGAGATGCCGCCGCACCTCAGCCCCGCTGATGGCCCCCAAGAGCCGGGCATGCGCGCCCAGACCCAGCGCCTCAAGATGCGCTTGCAATTCAGCGCGATAGCCGGTGCCGCCTGCGTCATCCTCGCCCGCGATGTCCAACTGCACGTCGATGCCGCGATCCAAGAGCAGGCGCAGCGCCGAGAGCAAATCCTGATGCCCTTTGACCCGGTGCAACCGCCCACAGGAAAAGAGCCGCAGCGGCGCACCGGGTGCAGGTGGGAGATAGGGCGTGTCACGCTTGAAATCTTCGGTATCGACGCCCATCGGCTGTACCATCACATCGGCGGGCAGGTCGGGACCAAGAACATCGCGCATTTCGGCCATGAGCCTATGGGTGATGATGGTGGCAAAGCTGGCATGCCGCCATTTGAACCCCTGACCGGGACCATAATCCGACAGCGCGCCATGCAGCGTGAGGCTATAGCTTGGCCCGCCCATCAGCCGCGCCAAGGCACAGATCAGCGCGGCCCGCCCGCAGGAATGGGCATGCACATGACCAATCCCCCGCGCGCGGCAGTTCTGGATGAGCGCCCGCGCCGCAGGCAGGCAGATCAGCACATCCTTGAGGAATTCACCGCCCTGCCGTTCACGCAAGATGTCGGACCACGGCGCGCGCAAGAGACCCGTCAGCGCGTGACCGGGCGTGGGCCGCCCGAGATAGGTGGTGCGCGCGATGGCCGCGTCAGACCAGTCATGGGATACAAGACCGGGCGGCGGAGGTCGCGTGCTCAAGAGATGCGGCACCGCGCCCAAGCGCTCCAGATCCGCAATCTCGCGCCAGAAGAAGATATGCGTCTGGCCCGGAAACTGGGGCACAAGATAGCCAAGGTTCAGGGGATCAGGCATTTTCGGTTCCGCTTGCCGCCAGTTTGTCGGATAAGCTCTAGCATGCCGCGCAGGCTCAGCACAGGCTCGCGGGCGATGGATTTGGAAACCCTTTGTTGACGGACAAAACCGCACCCCGGCTCAGCGTCATCATTCCCGCCCATAACGAGGCGGGGATGATCGACGCCTGCCTGCAGGCGCTCTTTGCCTCGGAGCCGGTGCCGGGCGGGGCAGAGGTGATCGTCGTGGCCAATGGTTGTCACGATACCACCGTGGCCGAGGCCGAAGCCTGCCGTCCGCAGGCGCGCGATTGGACGCTTAGCGTGCTCGACATGCCGCAGGGTGGCAAACCCGGCGCGCTGAGCGCGGGCGAGGCGGTGGCGCGGGGCGCGGTGCTGGCCTATCTCGATGCCGATGTCTTGGTTTCACCCCCGCTCCTGCGGCAGATCGCCGAGGCGCTCGACCGCACAGGGCCGGTCTATGCCAGCGGTCAGGTTGTGATTCCCACACCGCGCAACGCCTTCAGCCGCCTTTATGCCGGGTTTTACCGTCGCGTGCCCTTTTTCCACCACGGCGTGCCCGGCTGCGGCCTCTTTGCGATGACCCGCGCGGGTCGGGCGCGGTGGGGCGATTGGCCGGGGATTATCTCGGACGATACCTTTGCCCGGCTGCACTTTGCCCCCCGCGAACGCCACGCGGTGCCCGCCCCCTACAGCTGGCCGATTGTCGAGGGGTTTGGCGCGCTGATCCGGGTGCGGCGCAGGCAGGATGCGGGTGTCGCGGAAATCTCGCGCCTATACCCGGCGCTCTTGGCCAATGACGACGCGCGGCCTCGGGGCGCGGCATGGGTGCTGCGCGCCGCCCTGCGCGTGCCTCTGGGCTTTCTCGCTTATATTGCTGTGGCGATTGCCGTGCGGTTGCGGCAGGGTGGGGACGACTGGGCGCGAGGCCGCTGAGTCATCGTGAAGTCCGGAGCAACCGGAACGACGGAGTAGTGAGGCGGATGCAGCGGCTAACGACGATATTCTCGGGCGAGGGGCTCTTGGCGCGGGCGCTGCGGTCTTCGGCGCTGACTGTCGCGGGATTCGGCGGGGCGCAGGTGCTGCGGCTGGCGTCGAACCTGATCCTTGCGCGGCTGCTTTTCCCCGAGGCCTTTGGCCTGATGGCCATCGTCTCGGTCATCATCCAGGGCCTGATGCAATTCTCCGACGTGGGCGTCAGCCCCGCAATCATGCAAAGCAAACGTGGCGATGATCCGGCCTTTCTCAACACCGCCTGGACCATTCAGGCGCTGCGCGGCGTGGGACTCTGGCTGGTGGCCTGCGCGCTGGCTTGGCCGGTGGCGCTATTCTATGACGACCCCCTTTTGATGCAGCTTTTGCCGGTGGCGGGGCTGTCGCTCTTGATCACCGGGTTCAACCCCACCGCGCTTGATACCGCCAAGCGGCATCTGCGCTGGGGCCGGGTCACGGCCATCGAATTCGCGGTGCAGATCACCGGCATCGTGGCGGCGGTGGCGCTGGCGTGGTGGTGGCAGTCGGTCTGGGCGCTGGTGATATCGGGCGTGCTCAGCGCGGGTGTTGCGCTGGCGCTGTTCTGGCTCTTTCTGCCGGGGGCATCGAACCGGATGGGCTGGGAACGGCTGGCGACCTCGGAACTCATCCATTTCGGCAAATGGATTTTCCTCAGCACCATCTGCGGCTTTCTCTTCAATCAGGCGGACAAGCTCATCTTGGGCAAATACCTCAGCTTTGATGTCTTTGGTGTCTATAATATCGGCTTCTTCCTTGCCTCCTTTCCGATGCTCTTGGGCCATATGCTGACATGGCGGCTGCTGATCCCGATCTACCGCGAGCTGCCCCCGCAAGAGAGCGCCGCCAATTTCGCCAAGCTGCGACGCATGCGCTTTGCGGTCACGGGCGGGCTGATGGCGCTGTCGGCCGGGTTTGCCATCCTCGGCGTCTGGCTGGTGGGGATCATGTATGACGACCGCTATACTATGGCCGGCGCGGTGGTGGTGCTGATGGCGTTGATGCAACTCCCGCAGATCATCGTGATGACCTATGATCAGGCCTCGCTCGCGGCGGGGGATTCGCGGCGCTTCTTCCTTTTGACTCTGGCCAAGGCGGCGGCGATGATTGTGGCCCTCCTGCTGGGCCTCGCATGGGGCGGGCTGATGGGGGCGCTTCTGGGCTATGGGGCGGCGATGGTGCTGGCCTATCCGGTGGTGATCTGGCTGGCACGACACATGCAGGCCTGGGACCCGCTGCATGACGCAGCCATGGCAGCGCTGGGGACGGCGCTGGCGGCGCTGGCGCTCTGGCTCAACGCTGCGGCGCTCTCTGATCTGGCGCAGCTCTCTGGCTGGTAGCTGAGAAAACACCATTATCGCCAAGGGCATGCCGCAAAACAGTCGCATTGTCGGGCGAGTTTTGGCACCGTATGATTTGAGCAGTGGATTTGATGGCGGATCACATGACCCAACCGTCGCCTGACGGCACAGAGATTGCCATTGTCGGCATGGCCGCGCACCTGCCGGGGGCGCGGAACGTGACGGAGTATTGGCAGAACCTCTGCGCGGGGCAGCGTGCCATAAGGCGCATGACCGAGGCCGAGTTACTGGCCGCAGGCGAGCGCGCGCAGATGATCCGCCGCCCCGATTACGTGCCCTTTGCCGCACCCCTTGACGGATTCGAGATGTTCGATGCCGAGTTCTTTGGCTTTGGCCCCAAAGAGGCCGCGATCCTCGATCCGCAACACCGGCGCTTTCTGGAGGTGGCGTGGGAGGCGCTGGAGGATGCTGGCCATCCGCCCGAGCATTTCCCCGGTTCCATCGGGGTTTTCGCGGGCTGCGGCATGGGCAGCTATTTCTACTTCAACCTCTGCTCCAACCGCGACCTCGTCGACGATGTGGGGATGTTTCTGCTGCGCCACACCGGCAATGACAAGGATTTCCTGACCACCCGGCTCAGCCATCTTCTCGATCTCAAGGGGCCATCGCTCGGCCTGCAAACCGCCTGTTCCACCTCGCTTGTCGCGGTGCATGTGGCGTCGCAATCGCTGCTCAATGGCGAATGTGACATGGCGCTGGCGGGCGGCGTCACGATTGAGCTGCCGCAGGGGCGCGGCTATCTCTATAAAGACGGCGAGATCCTGTCGCCCGACGGCGAATGCCATGCCTTTGACCACCGCGCGCAGGGCACGGTGTTCGGGTCTGGCGCGGGCGTCGTGGTGCTGCGGCGGCTCTCGGATGCGCTGGCTGATGGCGATCACATCTGGGGCGTGATCAAGGGATCGGCGGTCAATAACGATGGTGCGGTCAAGGCGGGCTATCTCGCCCCATCCGTCGATGGTCAAGCGGCGGCAGTGGCCGAGGCGCAGGCCGTGGCGGGCATCTCCGCCGAGACCGTCGATTACGTGGAATGCCACGGCACCGGCACCTATCTGGGCGATCCCATCGAGGTTGCCGCCCTCACTCAAGCGTTTCGCGAGACCACCCAAGCGGTCGATTTCTGCCGCATCGGCAGCGTCAAAACCAACATCGGCCATCTTGATACGGCGGCGGGCGTGGCCAGCCTGATCAAGGCGACGCTGGCGGTTTATCACGGGCAAATGCCGCCCTCCTTGGGCTATGAGGCGCCCAATCCCGCGATTGCCTTTGACGGCAGCCCCTTTGCGGTCAATGACCGGCTCACCGCTTGGCCGCGCCGCGATCATCCCCGCCGCGCGGGCGTGAATTCACTGGGCGTCGGTGGCACCAACGCGCATGTCGTGCTCGAGGAACCCTCCGCGCGCGCGCCCTCAGAGGCGAGCGATTGGCCGTTTCAGCCGCTGGTGATCTCTGCCCGCTCCAAAGCGGCGCTTGATGAGACTTCCGCCCGCTTGGCCGCGCATCTGCGCGCGCATCCGGAGCAGGAGCTGGCCGATGTGGCCTGGACCCTCAAGCAAGGCCGCCGCGCCTTTGAACGCCGCCGCGTGGTGGTGGCCTCCTCCCACGACGAGGCCGCAACCCTGCTGGAAAAGGGCGATCCGCGCCGCGTCTTTACCCATGAGGCGCTCGACGCGCCCGACGTCGTCTTCATGTTCCCCGGCGGCGGCGCGCAATATGCCGGCATGGCGCGCGACCTTTACGAGACAGAGCCGGTCTTTGCCGAATGGATGGATCGCGGGCTGGAGGTGCTGCAACCCAAACTCGATTACGACATCCGCGCGCTCTGGCTGCCCGACCCCGCCAATATGGCGGCGGCAACGGAACGGCTGAAACAGCCCTCCGTGCAATTGCCGCTGATCATGATCACCGAATACGCGCTGGCGCAGCTTTGGCAGAGCTGGGGCGTGACCCCTGCCGCCCTGATCGGGCATTCCATGGGCGAGAATACCGCCGCCTGTCTCGCCGGTGTGCTCAGCTTCGAGGATTGCATCGGGCTGGTGCATCTGCGCGGGCAGTTGTTTGACACGGTGCCCAAGGGCGGCATGCTCAGCGTCCCCCTTGGGGCCGAGGCGCTGCGCCCCTACCTTGGCGAGACGCTCGACATCGCGGCGGTCAACGCGCCGGGGCTCAGCGTGGCCTCCGGCCCGCAGGCGGCGCTGGATGATCTGGCAGCGCGTCTGGCAGAGGCGGGGGTCGAGACCGCGCGCATCCCCATCGACATCGCCGCGCATTCCCGCATGCTGGAACCGATCCTGACCCGCTTTGGCGATTACCTGCGCTCCATTCCCCTGCACGCCCCGCAAATCCCCATCCTGTCGAACCGCACCGGCGATTACCTCACGGCAGCCGAGGCGACCGACCCCGCCTATTGGGTCGGCCATCTGCGCAACACCGTCCATTTCGCCGATGGTCTGGGCCGTCTGGCCGAGGGTCCGCGCCGCGTGTTCCTGGAGGTGGGACCGGGCAAAGTGCTGGCCTCCCTCGCACAGGCCCATGGCGCGATCAGCGCCAATCAGGTCATCGGCACCCTGCGCCACCCCGAGGATAGCATCGCCGACGACGCCTATTTCATGGCGATGCTGGCGCGGATGTGGGCGGTAGGTGTCAGCATCGACTGGGATCAAATCTGGGGCGAGGCCCGGCACGCCCGCGTGCCGCTGCCCACTTACGCCTTTCAGCACAAGCCCTATTTCATCACCCCCGGCACGGTAGGCGACACGCGTGCAGACGACTGGCCCACGCGCGGCGACGATCTGACGGGCTGGGGCTATCTGCCCCATTGGCGACCGCATCTGGCCGAGGTCGAGATTGCCAGCGAGGCCGATCTGGCCGCACTCCCGCCCGAAACATGGCTGATCTTCGAGGATGACTCAGGGCTTGCGGCGGCAGTGGGCAAGCGGCTCGCGGCGGCGCGACATACGGTAACGTATGTCACGACCGGCGACGCCTTCGCAGCCCTTGCACCGGGGCGCTTCGCCCTCTCGCCCGAACGTGGGCGCGAAGGCTATGACGCGCTGATCCGCGCCCTCAATGCCGAGGGCCGCATGCCGACCCGCATCGCGCATTTCTGGCTGGTCACACGGGACGCCCGCCACCGCCCCGGTTCGAGCTTTTTCCACCGCGTGCAGGAACAAGGTTTTTACAGCCTGCTCTTTCTGGCGCAGGCCATGGCCGACGAAGGGCTCTCAACGCCCCTGCATATCACCGCCCTCACCAACGATGCGGCGCAGGTCCGCGACGAGGGTCTGCGCGACCCCGCCAAGGCCACGCTGATAGGCCCGCTCCAGGTGATCCCGCGCGAATTGCCGGGGGTGACGGCGGCAAGCCTTGATCTGGCGCTGCCCCCGCGCGGCGTGGATGCGGCGCTGGTGACGCAGGTGATTGAGGATCTGATGCAGCCCCCGCGCAACCATGTGGCGGCGTTGCGTGGCACGCGGCGCTATGAGGCAGGCTGGCGCGCCACACCTCTCCTGCCCGCCGAGACCCCGATCACGCTGGGCCAGACCGTGCTGATCACCGGCGGCTTTGGCGGCATTGGCCTCACCTTGGCCGAGGATCTGATCACGCGCTCAAACGCCAAGATCGTCCTGATGGCCCGCAGCCCGCTACCGCCCCGCGCCGACTGGCCGCGCGTCATGGCAACCCGTGGTGCTGGCGATCCGCTGGCCCGGCGTATCGCCGCCGTCGAGCGATTGGAGGGCTTGGGCGGTCAGGTCATGGTCGTGGCGGGCGATGTCAGCAATATCGAGGATATGCAAGCCGCCCGCGCCGAAATCGAGGCGCGTTTTGGCACGCTCCATGGCGTGATCCACGCGGCGGGCGTGATCAAGGACGCCCCCCTCCTCAGCAAAAACCCCGACACAATCGAGGATGTGTTCACCCCGAAAATCCACGGCACGCAGGTGCTGGACGAGGTGTTTTCCGATGGCACGCTCGACTGGCTGGTGCTGTTTTCCTCTTCCTCCACAGCGACCGCCCCGGCGGGACAGGTGGATTACGTTGCCGCCAACGCCTATCTCAACGCCTATGCCCGCAGCCGCGCGGGCGACAAGACCCGCGTCATTGCCCTCAACTGGGGCATCTGGGCCGAGGTGGGCATGGCCGCCGAGGCGGTGGCGCAGCAACGCGGCGACGCGCTCGCCGCTCCGCGCCTGCCGGTCCCGGCACCGCTGGTGCATGAGGCCAGCCACGACGAGCTCGGCAACCGGGTGCTGCACGCCCACTATGACGCCGGGCACTGGGTGTTCGATCAGCACCGCACCAAATCCGGTCAGGCGCTCTTGCCCGGCACCGGCTATCTGGAGCTTTTGGCCGAGGCGCTGCGCGCACAGGGCGAGGATGGCCCGTTTGAAATCCGCGATCTGTGGTTCCTGCGCGCCTTTGACATGCCCGAGGGCGGCACACGCGACATGCGCCTCACCCTGACACGCAATGACACAGGCTATGCCGCCCGGATCGAGGGCGATCACGCGCAGGCCGGGCGTCAGGGCTGGGTCACACTGGCCGAGGCCAGGCTGAGCCTCTTGCCGCTCACCCCGCCTGCGGCGCTCGATCTTGATTCCATACGTGACCGTATGCCAAACTGGCAAGAGGCAGGCGATACGGCCCTTGCCGCCCCGCAAGAGGTGCATCTTGATTTCGGCCCGCGCTGGCGCGTGCTGCGTGCCATGGGGTTGGGCCGGGGCGAAGGTCTGGCGCATCTGACCTTGCCCGAGAGCGCGCAAGGCGATCTCGCCGCAGGTTATCTCCTGCACCCCGCGCTGATGGATATCGCAACCGGCTGGGCCATGGGGCTGATTGCGGGCTATGACGGGGCCGATCTCTGGGTGCCCATGTCCTATGGCGCGCTCAGCGTCCACGCGCCCTTGGGGGCCGAGGTCTGGTCCCATATCCGCAACGCGGCCCAAAACCGCGCGAGCGATGAAACCGCGCGCTTTGATATCACGCTCTGCGATGCCGCGGGCCGGGTGCTGATCGAGATCACCGATTTCGCCATCCGCAAACAGGTGGGCGGCCTCACCCTCACGCCGCCGCGCGCCAGTGACGTCCGGTTCGAGGGCCAGACCGAGAGCGCGCCGACAAGCCCCGCCGAAGAGCGCCTGCGCCACAACCTGCGCGAGGGCATCCGCCCCACTGAGGGGGCAGAGGCGTTTCGCCGGGCCTTGGCGCAGTCCGCGCCGCAAATCCTTGTCTCCTCGCTCGACCTGCCCGCGCTCATCGCGCAGGCAGAGGCGGGCGCGCACAGCACGGACAGCACCGGACAGCGCTTTGAACGCCCCGATCTCGACAGCGATTTCGTCGCCCCCGAGGGCGAGATTGAGACCCGTCTTGCGGGCTTCTGGTCTGACCTGCTCGGGCTGGAACAGGTCGGGGCCGAGGATTCATTCTTTGACCTTGGTGGTCATTCCCTGATCGCCGTCCGCCTTTTTGGCATGATCCGCAAGGCCTACCGCGTCGATCTGCCCATCTCGATCCTGTTCGAGGCCCCCACCATCCGCGCCTGTGCCGCGCTGATCGAGGCGCAAATCGGGCCGCAGGAGGCGGGACAGGACACCCCCGCACCACAAGAACCGCAGCGCCGTTTTACCCATCTGGTGCCGATGCACCGGGGCGAAGGCGGGTCGAAAACGCCCTTCTTCCTCGTCGCGGGCATGTTTGGCAATGTGCTGAACCTGCGGCATCTGGCGCATCTCTTGGGCGAGGATCGGCCCTTTTACGGGCTTCAGGCGCGTGGCCTCTATGGCGGCGCTGCCCCCCATGACGATCTGACCGAGGCCGCGCGCGACATGATCGCCGAACTGCGCCAAGTCCAGCCGCACGGCCCCTATCTCTTGGGTGGTTTCTCGGGCGGCGGCATCACCGCCTATGAAATGGCGCAGCAATTGCGCGCGGCAGGCGAAGAGGTGGCGCTGATCGTTCTGCTCGACACGCCGCTGCCCCAACGCCGCCCGCTCTCGCGTCGCGACCGGCTGATGATCCAATGGCAGGAACTCAGGGCCGGTGGCCCGCTCTATCCGCTGCGGTGGGCAGCGCGGCGGATCGCTTGGGAAATCACCAAACGCCGCCCCAAACCCGAGGCCGTGACCGACGCGCATCAATTCCACGACAGCGCCATCGAGGCCGCGTTTTACCGCGCCATCGCCAAATATCAGCTGCGCCCATGGGCAGGCGCGCTGCATCTCTTCCGTCCGCCACTGGTGGGCAAATGGCAGGTCTCCGATGGCCGCTGGGTCAGCAGCGAGCGCGCCTATGTCCTGGCCGACAATGACTGGGCGGGTTTTGCCCCGCAGGTGCAGGTGACAGAGGTGCCCGGCACGCATGATTCCATGGTGTTGGAGCCGAATGTGCGGGTCTTGGCCGCGCGCATGCGCCGGGTGATCGAGGCCGCGGAAGCCATGCCAACCATCCCCGATCGTCGCGAGGCCGCAGAATGACCGCGTCCCAAGAAGGCCCCCGCGTCCTCACCATCGTGCTCAACTGGCGCACCCCCGACATGAGCCTCAAAGCAGCGGATGCCGCCCGCCACGCCATGCAGGGAATCGCGGGCGAGATTGTGTTGGTGGACAACGACTCCGGCGATGGCTCGTTCGAGGCGATGCAGGCCGGTGTTGCCGATTGGGACCGGGTGCGCGTGGTGCAATCGGGGCATAACGGCGGCTTTGGCGCGGGCAATAACGCGGGCATGCGCGCCGGTCTCAGCGACGGAACGCGCCCCGATTACGTCTATATCCTCAATTCCGATGCCTTTCCCGCCCCGGATGCCATTGCCGCCTTGCTCTCCCATCTGGAAGCGACCCCGCAAACCGGGCTTGCAGGCAGCTATATCCACGGCCCCGACGGCGCGGCACATGTGACCTGCTTTCGCTTTCCGTCAATCTTGGGTGAATTTGAGGGCGCGGCGCGGATCGGCCCGATCAGCCGCCTCCTGCGCAATGCCGCCGTGCCCCTGCCCGTGCCCCAGACCTCGCAGACGGTCGATTGGCTGGCGGGGGCCAGCCTGATGATCCGCCAAGACGTGCTCGACCAAATCGGCGGCTTTGACGAAGAATTTTTCCTCTATTTCGAGGAAACAGACCTCTGCCTGCGCGCCGCGCGTGCCGGCTGGCGCACCGATTTCGTCGAAAATAGCCGGATTGAGCATATCGGATCGGTCAGCACCGGGATGAAGCACTGGGACCGCGTGCCCGCCTATTGGTTCGCCTCGCGCCGCTATTATTTCACCAAGAACCACGGTGCCGCCTATCTCGCCCTTGTCACGCTGGCGCATCTGCTGGGCGCGGGTCTGGGCACGCTCTGGCGCTTCATCCGGCGCAAGGGTGCGGGCCGCCCGCCGCATTTCCTGCGCGATCTGGTGCTGGGCGATCTTGGCGCGGCGCTGAACAGGCCAAAAAGGATCAAACCATGATGCAGGCCCTCTTGATCGGCAACGAATCCCTCGCCCTGCACTGTGGCGCGGCATGGCTGGCGCGCGGGCATGGCATCGCGGCGGTGGTCACCCGCCACCCCGATGTGGCGGCGTGGGCCGAGGCCAATGGCCTGCGCACCCTCGCCCCCGGTCCGGGTCTGGCCGAGCGCTTGGGCGATCTGAATTGCGATTGGCTCCTCTCCATCGCCAATCTCGACCTCTTGCCGCAAACCGTGCTGGCCTGCGCCACGCGCGGCGCGGTCAATTTCCACGATGGCCCCTTGCCGCGCTACGCCGGTCTCAACGCGCCGGTCTGGGCGATTCTGAACGGCGAGACGCAGCACGGCATCACCTGGCACCTGATCGAAGGCGGGGTGGACGAGGGGCGCATCTTCGCACAGCGCATGGTCGACATCTCGGTGGATGAAACCGCCTTTACCCTAAACGCCAAATGTTACGCGGCGGCGCTCGACAGCTTTCCCGATGTGATCGCCGCGCTGGAACAGGGGGCCGTGACGGCCCAGATCCAAGACCTCAGCGCGCGCAGCTATTTCGCCCGCGATCAGCGCCCCGAGGGGCTCTGCCTCGATTTCACCGAAACCGCTGAGTCTCTGGCGCGACTGGTGCGCGCGCTCGATCACGGCGGCTATGCCAATCCGCTCAACAGGACGCGGATCATCGCGGGCGACCGTGTGTTCCTGGTGGGCCGGGCCGAGGTGGTGCCGAACAGCGGCGCACCGGGCGTTGTCCTCAGTGTCGATGCAACGCGCCTGACCGTGGCCACCGCCGCAGGCGCGCTGCGGCTCAGCGCACTGACCGGGCCAGAGGGTGGCGCGGTCGATCTCGCCGGTATCGCGGTGGGCTCGGTGCTGACCTCACATCCCGTCACCGACCTTCTGACAAAACTCGCGCCGCAGGATGGCTATTGGCGCAACGCCCTGCGCGCCATGCGGCCCATAACCTTGCCACTGGGCCACGGCGCAGGCGCAGAAGAACGCCGCCCGCTTGATCTGCCCGCCGATACGCGCGACGCGATTGGCCTCTGGGCCGCGCGTTTGGGCGGCGCAGAGGCCACGCATATCGCCTATGCCGGGGCGGCGGTCGAGGCCGCACCGTCACCGGGCCATGTCTGCCCTTGGGTGCCGGTGGCGGTCTCGGACCTGCGCCAAACCATCCCCGAGGCCGAGGCGCATGGTGCCTTCGCGCTCGATCTCTTTGCCCGTGACCCGGCGCTTGACGCCGCACAAGCGCCGCATATCGGCCTGCGTCTGGCCGGGCGCGGCCTCATCCCCGGCACGGCGCTGACCCTCGACCTGGCCGATACGCCAACGCTCGTCTATGACGCTGCCCGGCTCTCGCCCGCTCTGGCCGACCTTCTCGCGCGGCGGCTCGAGGCGCTGGCA
>NZ_LADY01000030.1:0-20249 GCF_000961715.1 Roseovarius sp. BRH_c41
CTCGTCTCTCCTTTTATCTGTGGATCTTCCGATGAGATTGTTCAGCTTAGGGCAGACTTGCCGTTCCTAGAAAGTCTGGGCCACGAACTCACTCGTCCGGTGCTGCCCCGCAGCGCCGCAACTGACTACGTTCCAAGTCAATATCTCTGCGAGTTTATAAAGAAAAAAGGATTTGACGGTGTACTTTATACGAGTTCTGTGGGGACGGGAAAGAACTTGGCCCTCTTCGATACCGAAGCGGCAAATTGCATACGAGTATCCGTTTTTAGTGTCGCTAGCGTTGCAGTCACCGCTCATGAGTTTCGCACACAGGTTCGCCCGTTGGAGCGCGTTGAAAATTAGAAATAGATCTGGGGCGCGATAGGCTCGGTTTTACACTCTCGGCGAATGTCCGGTGTGACGTTCCGGGTCGCAGCATCTGGGTTGATCGACGAACGGTCGCTTTGGGCCGGACGTCACAGTCACCAATTTCTAAAAACCCCGTTGCTGTAAACTTCACTGTAATTCACTGCAAACTTCGCTGTCACGCTACAACAGTTGTAGGGTTACACTCTAGTTTACAGTCATGCCGGAAGACCCAGAATGAGGCGGGATGAAGCCGGATAGGTCAATGAAATAAGGCATATTTCTGCGCGGACGCGGGGCTGCGGTTGGCATGGGTGAAGTTTGCAGTAAAGTGCGAGAAGCGGGCGAAAACGGCGATGTTGGCGTTTTCGGGGCCACTGCGAACTGCGAAGCGCAAAATGTGCGAAACCCTATTGAAATATGGTTCAAACGGCTCTGAGAGGGGTGTTTAAGGGGGCATTTAACGGCCCCCGGCACGTCCGGAACTGGGACCAAGTCCGCCCAGTTCTAATTTGCCGTCCCACTTCCATGTTTCCGCTAATGAAATCAAATACATAGAGATTTCTGAAGTAGGATAAACGGAGAATAGAAGTGGGACGGTTTTTCTAGGCCTAAGGAACGCTAAAAGGTAGGTTCTTCAACGCGCATGAAGCTCACCGCGTTCACACGACCCGGCCCAGTCTGACGCAAATCCGTCGATCACTTCACGATAGACATCAGTTGGCATCGTGCCTCCCTTAACCATTATGGGGCGGCCATAGGCATCGCGGATAATCCGTTCATAAACTGAACGCTGCGACGCAGTACGAAAAACACTTGGGCTGGTGTATTCTTGTAAAGTCTCTTCGAGAGACACCAGCCCGTACTGGCTACTACCGATTGCAACGCGGGCCACGAGAAATACAAGTTGGCAGTCGCCCTCATAGTCTTGATGGCTAACTTGCGCCGACGCAGAGTACGGGGCGGCGGCCACAAACATCGCCGTAAGAGCGGCACGGCATAGAAGCGTTCGCACGTTGAAACCTCCAAGTTTATCGTTGTGGCCTACCACGCATGTGCCGGTCAGGCAATGTCGCCCAGGATACGACTTAGGGATCAACGGAATTGTGCAGGCGGGTTTTAAGCAGTTGCCGGATGTCCGGCAGCAGAGCCTCTAGCTCGTCGCCGTCCTCGGGATTTTCCATGCGCGAGAGCAGCTCGTTGTAGAACCATACGCCTTCCTTAAAATGCGTATCGCTAGGAAGGTCGAGGCCGAGATCGGCGTAGACCTTGCGGACTTCCGTTCCGCAGATCATCAGGATCATCGGATCGAGGCGCGCGCGCGTTGGCGGTGGCGGTTCGGCGGCGACGGGGTCGCCTTCGCCATAGAGAATGTAATCGGCTCGCAGGCCAAAGCGCCCTTGCAGCCGGATCAGGAAGTTGCGCGACGGTTCGCTCCGTCCGGCTTCGATATCACCAATATATCCTTGGCTCACCTCCATCGTAGAACCAAGGGCGCGTTGGGACAGCCCCTGCTTCTTTCTCCAGAGCGCAAGCCTTTTACCGGGATCCGCTGACATTCTGATAAAACCTATTGACATGAACGTATTTCACGTTCAAAACTAAGCTTGAACGTGAAATACGGTCATTTTGTGACCTACTAGGGAAAAAGCATATGACAGAAAAAGTCACAACAATCCAGCCGGGACCCGTCTTCTATGACGTGTTCCTAGGGTATCTGCGGGTGATCGGCACCAACCTGAAGGATTGGTGCGTGCCGCATGGGGTGACGCCGACCAATGCCAAGAGCGCTGCCACCGGCGGATGGAACGGGACCAAGGCCCGCGCCCTGCGCCAAAAGATGCTTGACGAGGTGGGCGAGGAGACCTTTGCGCGGCTCTATGCCGACCGCATGCGGCGGGAGGACGCCGCATGAGCGGTATCAAGCTAGGCCGTGGCATGCGTGGGCGACTACGCGAAGTGCGCGACCCCGAACGCAACCTTCCTCCGGGCAGCGGCCTTGCTATCGCTATGATGCTCGCGTTCGTCTTCTGGGCCGTGGTCGCTTTCGGCCTGTCCTATGGGGTGCTGAGCCGAGACGCCGCCCCTGAAACACCCCCTTCAACACAGGATTAATGCGATGCGGATTTCCGATCTGATCCCCGACGCGGGCCAGTTGCAGGCCGAGATCGCGGCCATCCCGCAAGTGCAGCGTGTGGCGCTGGCCTTGCAGCTGGTACGCGACATCGACGAGCCCTGCTGTGCGCTGCCGTTGATGCGCCTGAGCCGCTTGGCAGAGGATCATCACCTGTCGATCCGCAAGGAAGCGTTCATGCGGGAAAATGACCTGCGGAGGGTGCATCGTTGAAACCCCTGTTCAAACCCGTTTCCAAGATCCGCGCGCGTGCTGGCCTGTGCGCTGCGCGGTACCTGCGCCCCGGCTGTGCCCAGTCTGCTTGCTCCGGCCGGGGTGCTTTTTCTGTCATCGGCGATGTGGTGGGAGTGCTGGCGCTGTTCGTCCTGCTCTTCGGCGTCGCGTGCTTTGGAGGGTGATCGCATGAGCCTGCATGTTCAAAAAACGGGCCGCGGCTACGCCGTTTTCGACGGCAAGGAGCGCGTGTCCGGCACGTTCAGCAACCGCGATATCGCCCTGCGCGCCCAAGACCGGATGGACGTCGAGGCGGTTAAGTCACAGCACGCCCGCAACCGTCCTTGCCTCACCTGCGGCACCGAGTTCTGGTCGACGGGGCTGGGGCACCGCATGTGTGGCAACTGCCGTTCCGGTTGCGCCGGGCTCGATGCTCAGATGCTGGGCTGCTGATGCACCACGCGCCGCTCACCTCGCCCCGCCTGCAACGGGTTCTGGCCGTCCTCAAGGACGGTCGCCCGCATACCACGCGCGAGATCGTGCGCCGGGCGCATGTGGTGGCGGTGAACAGTTGCATTTCTGAACTGCGCGCGAACGGGGCGGAAATCCTCTGCACCCGCGAACGGAAAGGCGACCGGCTGATCTGCCGGTACACAATGACGAAGGCCCCAGAATGACCAAAACAGACAAATTGCACAAATTTGACAATCTCGCTCAGCTTGCCTTGGAAAAGGCCAATGCGATCAGGTTCGTTGCGCGCCAGCTGGCGAACGGGGACCCCTTGTACATGGCCCTCCCAGACGTGCCGGTTTTCCTGATCAAGAGCGATATCGAAGCGCTTAAGGGGATACTAGAGGCCCTCGAAAAGGCGCTCGACAATGAGTGAAATGCGCCTGATCGAGACACGGGAGATGGCTGTTGCTGAAATCGTCATAGAGGACCGGCTGCGTCCTGTAGACGAGGTTGGTATCTCGGCCATCCTCATGACAATCGACGAAGGTGGCTCTACCACCGATCCGATTGATGTGCGCCGCGTACGACGCAAAGGCACCGTAGTCTATCGCCTTATTGACGGCGCGCATCGGATTGAGGTCGCAAAGCGGCTCGGGAACGTCACGATCCTTGCGTCTGTCTACGACGGGACGGACGCCGATGCCCGCCTTATGGAGATCGAGCGCAATCTGGCCCGTGCTGAGATGAAGCCGATAGATCGCGCGGTCTTTCTGCTGGAGTACAAAGAGGCGTACGAAAAGAAGCACCCCGAAGCCCGCGCGGCGATTGGTGAGGCTCTTGTTGCCAAGCGGTGGGATACGACGGGCACGATGCCCGTCGTATCTTTCGCCGTGAAAGTCGGGCAAATGACGGGACAGGATGAGAGCACGGTTCGGCGTCAGATCAGGGCTGTGAAGGCTCTGGAGGCGGATGAAGTTCGTGCAATCCAGTTGGCACCCCAATACCTCGGATACAAGGATATAGCAGAAATCGGCAAGATTTCTGATCCTGGAGAACGTAGCGAAGTCATGAAGGCGCTCTCTTCCGGGGAGGCAAAGACAGTCAACGCTGCCCGTAAGGCTTACCGTGTTGCACGGGGCGAAGCCCCGGCCCCGGCAAGTCCCAAGGACGCAACCCTGTCACGCCTCTTGGACGCATGGGACCGCGCGGGCAAGCGCGAGCGCATGGCGTTTCTGGAGGAGCGCGGCGCGGAGGTTGCGACGCTGTTCGGGGAACTTGACCAAGGGGATGCAGCATGACAGGCCCGGCCCCTGCGCAGGAATGGTGGAGCGCGGCAGAGCTGGCGGAGGCCGGGCTTCCGGATCTCCCGAGCACAAAGCGCAAGATCAACGAACTGGCACAGCGTGATGGCTGGGCGCGACACGCGGGGAAGGCCCGGCGGCGCAAGGGGGTAGGCGGCGGCATCGAATATCACTGGAGCGTTCTGCCATTGCGCGCCCGCATGCGGCTAAGTTCCAGCCTGGTCAAAACCGCACCCGTTCAGCAGGGGCAAGACGCGGCATGGGATCGATATGCGGCGGCGGGTGACAAGGCCCGCGCTGAAGCCGAGGCGCGGCTGGCAGCCATCGCCGAGGTCGAGTTACTGGAAGGGGCCGGGCTGACACGGTCGGCGGCGGTGCGGGAGGTCGCACGCAAGTCGGGACGCGCCGAGAAATCGCTCTGGAATTATCTCTCGCACATCGAGGGCGTCGCACGCGCCGACCGGCTGGCCTATCTGATCGACGGGCGGGCGTTGCGGCGGGCACAAGGATCCCGACTGGATACAGACCCGGCCTTTCTGGCGCTCGTGCGCAGTGACTGGCTGCGCCCGTCCCAGCCCTCTCTCACAAGCTGCTATGACCGTGCAGTGCGCGTCTGGACGTCCGAGCGACGCAACAGTGTCGTGCCGCCGCTGCATCAGGTGCGGCGCTGGCTCAAGTCCAGCGTATCGGCCCCCACTGAAATCTACTTGCGCAGGGGCGAAGAGGCATTGCGCCGCCTCTATCCCGCGCAGGTCCGCAGCAAGGCATTCATGACCCCGCTCGAATGCGTGCAGGGCGACTATCACAAGTTCGACGTCTTCGTGGACTGGCCCGGCTACGACAAGCCCGTGCGCCCGCAGATGATGGTCTGGTCGGACGTCTATTCCGGCAAACTCTTGGCGTGGCGACTATCCCCGACGGCCAACAGCCACACCGTGCAGCTGGTGACCGGCGATCTGATCCGGACCTATGGCATCCCGCAGTCGGTTCTGATCGACAACGGCCGGGAATTCGCCGCCAAGGCGATGACGGGCGGCACGCCGACCCGGTTTCGGTTCAAGATCACCGACGAAGATATCCCCGGCCTCCTTCCGCTCCTAGGTGTCGAAATCCATTGGGCCACGCCCTATTCGGGGCAATCCAAGCCCATCGAGCGCGCGTTTCGCGATCTCTGCGACCGGGTGGCCAAGCACCCGGCCTTTGACGGGGCCTATACCGGCAACAGACCGGAAGCCAAACCGGAGGACTATGGCTCCCGCGCCGTCCCGCTCGACGAGTTCCGCCTCGTATTGGAGGATGAGCTCGAGCATCACAACGCCCGGCCCGGGCGGCGCAGTGAAGTGGCCATGGGACGCTCGTTCAATGAGGTGTTCAACGCGGGCTATGCCAAGGCGACAGTCAAGCGCGCGACGGACGAACAGCTGCGCATGTGGCTCCTGCGCGCCGAGGGCGTGCGGGCCAAGACCGGAAACGGCGCGCTGAAGCTCTATGACACGGAATACTGGTCAGAGTGGATGTACCGGATCGCAGGCGAAAAGGTGGTTGCGCGGTTCGACGCGGATGATTTGGGAGCCGGGCTCGAGGTCTATGATCTCACGGGCCGCTATTTGGGCCATGCCGCCTGTCTCGAGGCCGCCAAATTCATCGACGTCGAAGCCGCACGCGACCATGCGCGCAAGCGCGGGGCGTGGGCGAAGGCACAGAAGGCCGAGGCCAAGGCTGCGCGCGAGTTGACGGCAGCCGAGGTGGCAGCGCGGGTGCGTGCGGCCTCTGGCCTCGCAGCCAGTGAACCCTTGCCAGAAGCGCAAGTTCATCAGCTGGTGACGCCGCACGCCGCCGCACCCAAGCGGCGTCGGCGCGCTCAAAGTGCCGAGGAGGTCGAGCATCTGGCCGAGATCGAGGCCCGCGTGATGCGGCTTGAGGAGCACCGCGTGCGGCCCGCCGAGCCCGCCGACGACGATCCCGAAATCATGTTCGCCCGCGCCCGCGTCCTTGAGCGCGCACAGGCGGACGGAGAGGCGCTGACACAGGCGCAGGCCGACTGGCTGGCCGACTATCAGCAGAGTTCAGACTATCGCGCCAAACTACGCATGGCGCGTCTCTTTGGCACCCAAGAATAAGAAGAAAAGGAGAGCAGAATGACACCCTCTATTGCGCCCCTGCGGAATGTCGCGGCGCTGATTGGCCTGGTCGAACGAGTTCAGACCCGCGCCTTTGGTCTGCCCGGCATGGCCACGTTCTACGGCCCCTCCGGCTGGGGCAAGACTACCGCCGTGACGGTCGCGGCCAACGAGTATCAGGCCCATGTTGTCCAGGTCAAAGACTGCTGGACACCGACGTATTTCGCGCAGGCAGTTTTGCGGGAGATTGGCCTTACGCCGGTGCGCGGCGTGCCCGCGATGGTGGACGCCATCGGCGCGCAGCTCGCCCGGACCGACCGGCCGCTCATCATCGATGACGCGCAATATCTCCTGCGCAAGCGGATGATCGAGCTTGCCCGCGACATCTACGAGAGCAGTCAGGCCCCGATTATTCTGGTCGGTGAGGAAAAGTTGCCGCAGGATTTGACCCGCTGGGAGAACATTCACAACCGGCAACTTGCATGGGAGCCCGCTCTTGCCTGCAATATCAGCGACGCGCAGAAGCTGGCCTCGATCTATGCGGCCGGCATCGACGTCGCGGACGATCTTCTGACCTCCATCGTTGACGCCTCGGGCGGCTCGATCCGTCGCGTGGCGATCAACCTCGCACGTGCCAAGGAACTCGCCCACGGGCGGGGTCGCCGGTTGGCGGATCTTGATCTATGGGGCAACCGGGTCTTCGAGACAGGCCAGCCTCCGGCAGTACGTCGCGTCGATGATTTCCGCCCGGCGGCGGCGCGTGGTCCGGATACGGTCGTGCCGCTTGGGCCGGGCGGAAAGGCGGTGCGCGCATGAGCGACCTCTTTGCGCAGATGTGGGCAGAGGTGAAAGGCCTCGAGGAGTTCGACTGGGCCGAGGTGGCCCGGCGCGGGTGCAGCCGCGAGACCGCCGTCCGCTATATCCGCCACTGGATGGACGCAGGCCAGATCCGCGTGACGCGGATCGCGCGTAATGGCAAGCGCTGGTATGCCCCGGCCCATATGCCCCAGCCCGGCCCACAGCCGGTTACAGGCGAGGCCACGCCCGAGGGCAACATGTGGCGGGCCATGCGCCATCTGCGCCATTTCAACCCGACCGATGTGGCGGCCCATGCCAATGCCGGGGGCGTCGAGGTCACTGTCGAGAAGGCCCGTGCCTATTGCCGCCAGCTACTGGCCTCCAACCACCTGAAGGTACGCCAGACGGCCATCCCCGGCCGTCGTGAGGCGCTCTACCAGATAATCGAGGATACTGGCCCACGTGCCCCCAAGCCCGTGCGATTGGCGGGCATCCTTGATCCCAACACGGGCGATTTCAGCCCGGCGAAAGGCGGTGCGGCATGAGCGCGCTGGACACCGCCCGCGAGTTCTGGGGCGAGGCCTTGCCCGACTGGGTGGCCGCTCTGGCCGAGGCCTGCGACCGGGATAGCCAGAACAAGGTGGCGCGGCGGATGGAGCGCAGTGCGTCGCTGGTCTCGAGCATCCTGCGCAACCGCTATCAGGCGGATACGAGCCTCGTTGAGGATCTCGTGCGCGGGCATTTCATGAAGGCGACCGTTGCCTGCCCCGTCCAGGGCGAAATCGGGCTACAGGTCTGCCGCAAATGGCGCGGCAAGGCGCGTCATTTCGAGAACGTCAACTCGCAGACCGTCACTATGTACCGCGCCTGCAACCGGTGCCCGGTCCACATGGGGGACGACGATGCAGAAGCATAGCCTCCTTCTTCCGGCGATGCTGGACATGGCGCGGCGTGGCAAGCGCCCCTGCGAGATCGCCGAGTTGACCGGCATGTCCCCCAATGCCGTCTCGTGTCGACTGAGCTACTGGCGCAAGCGCGGCGTGAACGTGGCACCCGCCCGTTCCGGCCCCCTGCCCGCACGCCGCAAGATTTGCGCCACGGGCGTGGCCGAGGATTTGCGCGACCTGCTCAAGGTGCACGCCGATCTGCGCGGCGTGACCGTGGGCGTGCTGGCGCGCGACATCCTCGACCGCGCCGCACGCGACAA
This sequence comes from Roseovarius sp. BRH_c41, assembly GCF_000961715.1. Lineage (NCBI taxonomy): Bacteria > Pseudomonadati > Pseudomonadota > Alphaproteobacteria > Rhodobacterales > Roseobacteraceae > Roseovarius > Roseovarius sp. BRH_c41. Next base: position 8,572 of record NZ_LADY01000030.1, read on the forward strand.
TCTGATCGACGCCGTTCTCGACGACAAGGAGACCGACGCATGAACGCCCCCGAACTCAACCGCTGGAGCCCCGACGAGATGCTGCGCCTTGCAGCCTCGGGAGTGGCCAAGGTGGACCTGCTTGGCCCGCGCGGCAGTACGCTCTGCTCGATGGACGAGATCGCCGCCATGGCCGCCGTCTGCGCGCTCCACGGCGTGGGTCCAAGCCTCCTTTCAACACCCCCTTCAACAGGAGAGTAAAATGTCTGAATTCACCCCCCGCCCGGTGCCGTCGGGCATCATCGAGGAGAACGGCCGCCGCAAGATGGTCGACGCCAAGGGCCGCGAGGTGCCGCTCGATCTCGTGCGCGCGCAAGACCAGCTGATGGATGAGCAGGTGCGCAAGATCGCCGGATATGCGCTGGCGCTGAGTGACCAGCTCAAGCGCTTCAAGGAGCACACCTTCGACGACATCTCGGACTTCGAGGCGATCCTCGCGCAAGAGTACGATACGACCGTGGGCGGGGCCAAAGGCAACAAGACGCTGTCCACCTATGACGGGCTCTATCAGGTGCAGGTGCAGGTACAGGACCGCGTTGACTTCGGCCCCGAGTTGCAGATCGCCAAGGGCCTGATCGACGAATGCCTCAATGAGTGGGCCGCCGACAGCCGCCCGGAAATTCAGGCCATCGTGACGCGCGCCTTCAACACCGACAAGGAAGGCCAGATCAACCGCGCCGAGATCTTCATGCTGCTGCGCCTCGACATCGCCGATGCCCGCTGGAACCGGGCGATGGACGCCATCCGCGACGCCATGCGCGTGGTTGGCAAGGCCACCTATGTGCGCGTGAAGCACCGCCCCAACACCGAAGCGCCATGGCAGACCGTGGTTCTCGATCTGGCGAAGGTGTGAGGGTATGAGCGCCGTTCTAATCATTGTGGCTGGGGTCGTCTTTCATCTGCTGGCGCTGATGGTCGCCGCATTGTGCGGCCAGCAGCTTGACAAGGGCGAGTTAGATAAGGCGAAGGCGACCTCCATTGCCGCGCCATTTTTCAGCCTGCTGGGCACGGCACTCGTCGTCTTGGCTCTTCAGTCGAGGTTCTGAGAGATGGACGACACCGTCAACAAGCTGCTTGCGGCAGCGGAACAAACCTCCAGCGCGTCCTTCGATTTGATCGAGGCCGCGCGCGAGGGCAAGATTTGCCCGGTCGGGAATATCAGGGGCGGCGACACCCTCGCGATTTTGGCCGACGCGATGCGGCTCCTGATCGAGGTGATGCCCGGCGAGGATGAAGACCGCGACCAGTTGCTCGGCGCGGTCACCCGTTACTTGGAGAGTTCGCTATGAGCCGTCCGAGCTATGAGCCTTTTACCGAGGAATGCCGCAACCCGGGCAGGGACGACAATTGGACCTGCCCGGGTTGCTATCACGATTTGGGAGACGTCAGCTGGGGCACCCATACCTGCCCTGAGTGCGAGCGCCGGATCGTGTGTTCAATCGAGGTGGAACCGGTCTGCGTCGCGACGTTGGCCAGCACAATAGAGGAATGAGCAATGACTTCTCAGGATGATAACTATCGGGTGACTGCAGAAGAGCTGCGCCAGTTCATCGAACGGTGGGAGCAGCTTGAATCTGAGAAGAAGGACCTCACGGAGCATCAAAAGGAGCTGATGGCAGAGGCCAAAGGGCGCGGTTACGACACCGCCGTGATGCGCAAGATCATCGCCCTGCGCAAGCGTGACATCAACGACGTCGCCGAGGAACAGGCGGTTCTCGAGATGTACGCGCAAGCGCTCGGGATGACACTGGCATGAACCGCGCGCTGCAACAGCTGATCTTCGTGGCCTGCCGCCAGTTGGGCCTCGACGACGAAGCCCGCCGCGACTTGCAGGTCAGCGTCACCGGCAAGGCGTCTTTGCGCGACATGAACGACGGCGAGTTGAAGCTGATCGTCAACCGGCTGAAGCAGGCCGGGTTCGAGGATCGTCCCCGCAACCCGCGCCACAAGCCCGCACCGCGTGCCGATCTGCGCATGATCCACGTCCTCTGGCGCAAGCTCGGACAGTCCGGCGCGCTGCGCGACCCCTCCCGCGCCGGGCTCAACAAGTTCATCCGGGCGCGGTTCGGGAGCGTCTGGGGATCGGTCCCGGCTGATGTCGACATGCTGCGCGCGTGGGAACAGATCGACGCCGTCATTCAGGCCCTCAAAACGTGGGGCCAGCGGCAGAACATCGACTTCGATTGGGAGGACCACCGCCGGTGAAAAAGCCACGCCACCCCGCCTCTGTCCATGCCGTGATCCGCTATCTCGAGCGGGTCAAAGGCGTGGATATCGACGCGCTCCGCCGCGAGATCGGGCGCGTTGTGGAGGAGGGCCTCGAGGCCGGTGCCTGCGGCGTGATCAGTGGCGGGTTCGTCTACAGGATCGAGGGCGGTTGCGTTGTGACCGTCACACGGCAGAACACGCCGCCTCCGGGGCGGCGGCGCAGGAAGGTGCCCCATGGAGAATGAACCTCTCTGGGTCGACGAGATGCGCGCCGATCTGGGCGATGCCCCGGTCGAGCGTTTCTTGCTCCGTGCAGGCGGCATGCGCCTCTATGTGCCCGGGACGCCAAAGACCAAAAGCCAGCTGACGGCGCTCGGAGGGCCGGATATTGCCAGATGGATTTCCGACCGCTACGCTGGTGACTACGTGGACGTGCCCTCCATCCGGGCGCAGACCCGAGACGGTCTGAGACAGGCCCTGCGCGACGCCCCGGACACGCCGGTCAATGAACTGGCCAACCGTTTCGGCGTGACCGCCCGCCGTGTTTTGCAGGTCAAGGCGGAGTTGGCACAGGAGGAAGAGCCCCCTCTTCTGGCCGTCATGCGAAGGGCTTCATCTGAATAAGCAGCGGCACCCCCTTTATCCTGACGGGAAAGGGGGCACCCATGCAAACAGTCCGAACCATTGCCGAAGAGATTGTCGCCCGTGAGGGCGGCTATGTGAATGACCCCGCCGACCCCGGCGGGGCGACCAATTTTGGCGTCACGATCCACACCATGCGCAGCCTCGGCCTTGATCTCGACCGGGACGGCGACGTGGACGTGGCCGATGTGCGCCTCATGACCCACGCCCGCGCCGTCGATATCTTCATCGAGCATTACTTCGTGCGGCCGCGCATCGCGGACCTTCCCGAAGTGCTGCACGCAAGCGTCTTCGACATGCAGGTCAATGCCGGGTCCAACGCCGTGAAAATCCTGCAGCGCCTTGCAACGGAGATGGGCTTTGCGGCGACGGCGGATGGCGCAATCGGTCCGGCCACCCTGCGCGCGGTGCGCGCCGCTCATGACGCGGCCCCAGATCACATCGCAGACGCCTACGCTGTCGCGCGGCGCAATTACTATTTCCGCCTCGCCGATGCGCGGCCCGCAAGCCGCAAGTTCGCGCGCTCCCGCGCTGGCGGCAAAGGCGGCTGGATCAGGCGCGCCGAGGAATTCATGTCGGCGCGCTACCGGATGACGGACGCGCAATTCAAGCAAAGGACAGCATCATGGGGTTAATCCGATTTCTGGGCGCGCTGTTTGGCGGCGGCCGCAATGTCATCGCCGAGACGGCAGAAGTTTTTAGGCCCAATGCCGAAAAGGCGGACGCAAGGGAGGCGTCGTTTCAGCAGGCGGCGCTGAGCCAGATGGCGGCCGAGTTCACCGGCGGACAAGGCGCGTGGGGCCAGTTTGTAGACGGTCTGAACCGCCTGCCGCGCCCGGCCATGGCCTTTGGCTGCATTTTTCTCTTCTGGTCTGCCATGTCGGACCCGATCTGGTTTGCGGAGCGGATGACCGGCCTCGCCCTTGTGCCCGAACCGCTCTGGGCGCTGATGGGGGCCATTGTTGCCTTCTACTTCGGCGCGCGCGAGCTTCACAAGTTCCGGGGTGTCTCGATGCAGAAGGAAGCCGCCAGGATCATCACGCAGGCACCTAAGGTGGCGAGCAACATCGCCCAATTGCGGGCGCTGCGTCACGATAGTCCTGGAGCAGCCGATACCGGTCCAGATGCTGAAGTCGCGTTGGCTTCAATCGAAGTGACGGACAATCCGGCAATTGATGACTGGAAGCGCGCGGCATGATGGATTGGGATATCTTCTGGAAGGCGACCGGCGTCATTTTCCCGATGCTGGTAGCTTTCTACACCTTCGTCGCCACGCGCCGCAAAGATCTCGACAAGGACCTGAAGGACGGGCGCGACCGCATGGACAGGCACGAAAGCCGGATCTCGCGGATTGAGCAGACGATCTCCAGCATGCCGGGCCGGGATGACATGCACGCGCTGCAGCTCGAACTGGTCAAGCAGACCGGAGCAATGGAGAAAATGGCAGCCGTGATGGAAGGCAACGCAAAAATCACTGAGCGGCTGGAGATCATCGTCACACGCCACGAACAACACCTGCTCGATGGAGGCAAGAAGTGAGCGATTATCAGACAACCCTCCGCAAGCACCGCCGTCTGGCGATCCTGCGGCATCTCGAGCAGGTCTCGGGCTACACCGCCAACGCCTCGATCCTGCGCGACGTCCTGAACGGCGTGGGTGTCGGTTCCACCTTCGACCAGGTCACGACTGAGCTGGCCTGGCTGCAGGAAGTCGGCATGGTGACGATGATCGATCACGGCGACTTTGTCATTGCCGAGGCGACCCGGCGCGGCATCGAGGTTGCGCGCGGTGAGGCGCCGCATCCGGACGTTCAGCGCCCAAGCGCGCGGAGGCTCTGACATGCCCCCGCCTCGCAAGGTCGAACTCTTGCCGCCGGAGCTACGCGCGCGGCTCCACGGCTGGTGGAAGGAAAAGGGCTTTCACGGCTACGAGGAGCTGACGGATGAGCTCAATTTCTGGCTGGAGGAAGAAGGCCTCGAGCTGCGCATCGGCAAGAGCGCCCTGCATGCCTACGGGCAGGAGTACGAGCAGTTCGTCAAGCTCCAGGACGAAGCCGGAGCCTGGGCACAACAATGGCTGGCCGACAATGACCTATCGGAAGAGGCCGACCGCCACCGCGTCCTCTTCCAGATGATGACCAGCGTCGCCTTCAAGGTGCTCAAATCGCAGATGGGCAAGGAGGGCGAGGACATCGACCCGCGCGAGCTGCATTTCCTCGGCAAGATGATGAAGGACATCATGTCGAGCGCCGGGATCCGCGAGCAGCTCTTGGTCAAGGAACGCGCCCGCATCGCCGCCGAGGAGCGGGCGAACGCCGTCGAGGCGCTGGACAGCGCCCGCGATGAGCTGGGGCTCTCGAGCGACGTCATCGGCAAGCTGCGCCGGGAGTTTCTGGGGGTGCGCGGTGGATGAATTGATACCGACAGCACTGGATGACCTCGCGGGAATACCGAACAAGGATCTGTCGACCGGTGGGAAAGTGATGGTGGGTGACCACAACTGGCGTCGCGCCCCATTGTCCCACCGCGTGCGAATATTTCTGTTCGGGCGCAGGGAGCGCATCACGCATCTGGGCGTGCACTGCACCATCGCGTGGTGGCGGGAGCAGCCCTATCTGATCTGGATTGCCGAGGCGCGTCCATGATCCGCGCCATTGAATTCCCCAACCCGGCTGAGTTCCGCCGCCAAAAACTGCCGGGCAGTTTCCACATCGATCTGACCCAAGGCGGCCCGGACGGCGCGGCCCTCTGGTTTTACTGCCCCTGCGGCTGCGACGGTCCGTCCCGGATCATTATCGGCCTGCGCGGCAAGCCCGCGTCTACCCCGAGCTGGGATTGGAACGGGTCCATGTCCGAGCCGACGCTCACGCCGTCGGTCAATCAACTGCGTTGCGGCTGGCACGGCTGGCTGCGCGACGGCTACTGGGAGGTTGCATAATGTCTGAACTGGTTTTCATCTGGGCTGTTTATCTGCTGGCGCAATTCGCCGACGTGGCGTCCACGCGCGCCGCCCTGCGCGGCGGGCTGGTCGAGGCCAACCCGCTCATGGCCCGCCTCATGGGCCTGACGGGCAATTGGTGGGCCGTCAAGCTCGGCGTGGCACTCGCTGCTGGCATTCTGCTGACGTGGCTGGGTCAAGAGCGCTGGATCATGCTGCTCGCCGCGATCACCGGCGGCGTGGCCGTGAACAACTGGCGGCTGGTCCGCAAGCATCGGGAGCGGCGCTGATGGCCACACCCGCCCAAATCGCCAACGACATGGCCGCGCATGCCAAATACTGGGCCGGGCGTGATTGTAACATAGAGCGCGTTTGCCGCGACGCGGCGTGGGTGATCCGTTCGATGCTGGAGGGACCAAAGGTAGACGGCCGCACGTACGGCGGCGTTCATCGGCGGCTCTTGAGATTGGAAATGGGTCCGGGCTGGAGGGTCAAAGGCTATCCGGACCTTGTCCGTGCAAGGCTTTGTATAGAACGCCTGCGCCGGGAGGCGCGTTGTTGATGGCCTATCGATGGAAAAGACCGGACGGCAAAACCGGCAGCTGGGTTTCGACGGAGGATGCCGCAATTCAGGACGCGGTGCAGAAGAAAAGCTCAGGTCCGGGCCTCAAGGTTACGTTCGACCTTACCATTGCTCGGCTGCTCTTCAAATCGCTCGCCCGCAACGGTTGGAGTATAGAGGAGGGTAACCCGTGACAGCCCCCGTCCTCACCCGCGACCCGGACGCGCTCCCCGAGGAGTTGCCGCGCGGCTCGGAAATCCCCGAGAGCCTCGATCCGCTGGCCGACGGCATCCTGATGGCGCATCAACGCTCCTGGTTGGCCGACGAGAGCGACCTCAAGGTTTGCGAGAAGGGCCGCCGCACCGGCATCACCTTTGCCGAGATGCTGGGCTGTGCGCTCATTGCCGCCGCCGCGCGCGGCGCGGGCGGGCAGAACTGCTTTTACATCGGCGACACCAAGGACAAGGGCCGCGAGGCCATTGGCTATGTGGCGCATTTCGCGCGGGTGATTGCCGGGGCGGCCCACCCCATCGAGGAGTTTCTCTTCGAGGATCAACAGCCCGATGGCACCACCAAGTTCATCAACGCCTACCGGGTGCGCTTTGCCTCCGGGTTCCGGGTTGAGGCGCTGAGTTCCAACCCGGCCAACATCCGGGGTCTTCAGGGCACCGTGGTGATCGACGAGGCGGCCTTCCACAAGGATGTGCGCGAGGTGATCGACGCCGTCAACGCGATGCTGATCTGGGGCGGCAAGGTCCGGATCATCTCGACCCACAACGGCTATCTTAACGCCTTCAACGAACTGATCCGCGAAGCGCGCTCCGGCAAGAACGGCTTCAAGGTGCATCGCTACACCTTCGGCGATGCCGTCACCAACGGGCTTTATAAGCGCGTCTGCATGATGCAGGGCAAGGTCTGGGGTGCCGCGGCCGAAGCGGACTGGGAGAGCACCATCCGCCGCTCCTACGGCGCGCGCGAGGCCGCCATGCGTCAGGAGCTCGATGCGGAGCCCGCCGAGATGCAGGGCGCGGCCCTCACCCGCGTGCAGATCGAGGCTTGCATGGCGCAGGGCATCCCGTTCCATCGCTGGACGCAGCCCGACAGCTTCAAAAACGCCGATGAGGCCGTGCGCAAGGCCGCCGCTTTAACATGGTGTAGAACCCACCTTGAACCGGTGCTTGAAACCCTCGATCGCACCCGGCCGCATTTCATGGGCGAGGACTTTGCGCGCTCGGGCGACGCGACCGACATCATCATCCTCGAACAGGGCGTCGATCTCACCCGGCGCACCAAGCTCATCGTCGAGCTGCGCAATATCCCCTTTGACCAGCAGCGCGACGTGCTCTTCTGGCTGCTCGACCGCCTGCCCAACTTCCAAAAAGGGGCGATGGACCGCACCGGCAATGGCGCCTACCTCGCCGAGGTCGCAGCCCAACGCTATGGGTCGCGCATTGTCGAGGTGGCTTTCACGCGGCAATGGTACGAGCTCGAGATGCCTCCCTATATCGAGGCCTTCTCGGATCGCACCATCGTGCTGCCCGCCCATGAGGACGTGCTGCGCGATCACCAGGCGCTGCAATACACGGGCGGCATCATCCGCGTGCCGGAGAACTTTCGCTTCAAAGGCTCGGACGGTCTCGACCGCCACGGCGACAGCGCCATCGCGAGCGCGCTCGCCTGGTACGCCAGCAATCAGGACGTGGTGCCGATGGAATATCAATCGACCGGGCGGCGCGCCACGTCCGGTGCGGATGACTTCACAGGCACCATGGGTGGCCGACGCATGGGCTTTGCCCGGGGCGGCGGCGGTTTGGATTTCGGAGGGTTCGGAGATGGCTAGGAAGACCAGCACGATGCGACTGCGGTCAGTGCGGATGCGCAACCCGATGGAGCTTTCGGGCATCCAGAACGGTCGTGACATCACCCGGCCGTGGATCGGCCCGCTGCTCGAGCCGACCGATCCGATCCTGCGCACGCGCGGCGGCGGCAGCTTTGATATCTACAAACCGATCCTGACCGATCCGCAGGTCAAATCGGTGATGACGCAGCGCATCTCGGCCGTGACCAGCCGGGAATGGGAAGTGGTGCCGGGCGAGGACACGGTGGCAGGCAAACGCGCGGCCGACTGGCTGCGGGACGAGCTTTCGGCCATGAAGTTCGACCGCCTGACCGAGAAGATGCTCTGGGGGCTCTTCTATGGGTATTCCGTCGCCGAGCAGATGTATCGGCGCGACGGGCAAATCTGGGGCTGGGAGGAGATCCGCGTGCGCGACCGTGTCAGGTTTCGCTTTGACGAGGACTGCGGCTTGCGCCTGCTGACCATGTCGAACATGCTTATGGGCGAGGAGATGCCGCCCGAGAAGTTCTGGGTCTTCTCGACCGGGGCGGATCACGACGACGAGCCCTATGGCCTCGGCCTCGCGCATTGGCTCTATTGGCCGGTCTGGTTCAAACGCAACGGCCTCAAGCTCTGGCTGATCGCCCTCGACAAGTTCGGCATGCCGACCGGACGGGGCAAGTATCCGGCGCAAGCCACAGAAGAGGAGAAGAAGACGCTGCTCGAGGCCGTAATGGCAATCCGCTCCGAGGCGGGGATCATCATTCCCGAAGGCATGGATATCGATCTGCTGTCGGCACCGTCAGGGTCCAGTTCACTCGATTACCAGAAGCTGCACGACGCGATGGACGCCGCCATCTCGAAGATCGTTCTGTCGCAAACCATGACGACGGACGACGGCTCCAGCCGCTCTCAGGCCGAGGTGCATGACGGCGTCGGTGATGCCGTTAAGAAGTCCGATGCGGATCTGGTCTGTCAATCCTTCAACGAGGGACCGGTGGCGCAGCTCTCCGCGTTCAACTTCCCGGGCGTTGTGCCCCCAAAGGTGTGGCGCAAGATGGAGGACCCGGAAGACACCACCGCCGCCGTGGACCGCGACGAGAAGCTGCATCGCATGGGCTGGCGCATGTCCGAGGACCGCGTACAGGAGACCTATGGCGATGGGTATGAGCGTGCCGCACCTCCGGACACCCCCCCGCCGGGTGAGGAGGCCGCACCGGAGGCCGGTTTCGCCGAGCATCGCCACGATAGCGCACTCGATGCGCTTGCGGCCGAGATTATCGCCGAGGGACATGCCGAGGCGGCCGTCGAGCCGCTATTCGCAGATATCGCGTCCCTTCTGGGCAGCATCGCACCGGGCACCACGCTTGAGGCGCTGCGCGCCCGTATCGACGCCTTGGCGGCCGCACCGAGCGACGGACAAGCGATGACTGACCTCTTGACTGAGGCCAGTTTCGCCGCGCGTCTGGCGGGTGAGCTGGGGGCCGTGGTGGATGACAGCGAGGCGGCGGACGGGTCGGACACCCTGCCCGGCTCCGTGGCCCCATGATCGACCTGCAGCGCCTGCGCCCCGAGGATGCGCTGTCCTTCTTTCGCTCCAAGGGCCTCGCCCCGCCCGATGCGCGGTTCGATTTCCGCGACGTCTGGCGCAATGAGCACGCGAGCAATTTCGTTGTCGCCAAGGCGATGCGGACTGACGTGCTCGAGACGATCCGGGGCGCGCTCGACCGTGCGCTGGCCAACGGCGGCACGCTGGGCAGCTTCATGGATGACCTCGAGCCCGAGTTGAAACGGCTCGGCTGGTGGGGCAGCGGCACGGAGCGCGACCCCCTGACCGGCGAGTTGAAGAACGTCCGGCTTGACTCGCCGCGCCGCCTGCGGGTGATCTTCGACGCCAATATGCGCGCGGCCCATGCTGCGGGCAAATGGGCGCGCATTCAGCGCACCAAGGCGGCCTTCCCCTTCCTGCGCTACGTCCAGATCCAGCGCGACACCAAGCGCGAGGACCACGCGCGCTATCACGACCTGATCCTGCCCGTCGATCACCCGGCATGGCTTCGCATCTTTCCCCCCAACGGCTGGCGGTGCGGCTGCACCGTTCAGCAACTCTCGCAGGGCATGCTAGAGCGGCGCGGCCTCAAGGTGACAGAGGATTTCGAGCTGGAGGAGCGCGGGGTGCTGAACCGTCGCACCGGTGAGATCGAACCCACGGCACTCGGGGTCGATCCCGCGTGGGATGGCAACCCGGGTCAGGCGTGGCTTGACCTCGGGGCGCGCCACGCAGGCGTATCGGCCGGGCTTTCCGCCCCGGCGGCGGCGACCGAGCTTGGCTTTGTCATGCGCGCCCGGCTCATGGGCCTGGGCGATGGGCGGGAGCATCTTGGCGCATTCGATCTGAGGACCGGCGAGGAAATCGACTGGAGCGTGGGCAAGCCGAAGCGCGTCAAACTGACCCCCTCCATAATCCAGCGGCTGGAGAGCGGCACGGCCGTCGGCCTCGTGCACAATCACCCCAGTTCCGCGCCGCTCAGCCCGGATGACATGGCGGTTATGTTCCAGCGCCAAGTTCGATCAATCATCGCCGTTGGTCACGACGGCTCACTCTACCGGGCACAGATGCTGAGACTTAGCCGTGGCGACATGCGCGAGCTTTCGGAGGTGGCGGCAGAACTCATTGACGAGTTGGCCCCGGCCTTGACCAATACAGAGCGCGACCATGCGGTGCGCCTCGCGGTCCTCGACGTCTTGCAGTCTCAGGGCCTGATCTTATATCAAGAGAGCCTTGGCGCGCAGTCGCGAGCAATCCGGCAGCGCATAGAAGAGTCCGCCCGGGGTGTTGCCGCTGCCATTGTCAGGGCCATGAACGGAGATCCGTGATGCGAACGTTGCTGGTTGAGCCGCCCGACGAATGGAGCCGCGAGGCTTATGAGGCCGCATTGCGCGAAGCGGAAGCATTGCCTGACGACGATCCGGACAAGGAAGAGCTGGTCGCGGTCCGCCGCGAAGATCTGTTTGGGTATTTCGACCGCCCTAAGAGGACGCCCGAAGAGCGCCGTGCGATCCTGCGCGCATTCCTTGTCGATCCGGCCTCCTGAGGCGATTTCGGGCAAATTGGCCTTGCGAGCGCACCTGCAACCGAGGCCGCGCCACGGAATACCCCGTCAGAGCGCCATTAAATACCCATTGAATACCCCCCTCGGCCCTGCGGGCCACCTTCCCCCGCCGTCAGGGGGGAGGCCATTCTGGGGGCCTCTCAGGGCCTCTTGGCATTCCGGCCTTGCCGGATGCCCGGTTGGGCGGATAGTGTGGCCACAAGGGGACCCTGCCAAAACCTCGCCTCCCCTGAAGCCCTTCATCTGATATGGCACCCGCGCCCGGCCTAGTGTCGGTCGCATGACAAAACCGCTTCACATCTTCCGCGCTGGCCGCCACACCGCCCAATCCGGGCAGAGC
>NZ_LADY01000021.1:0-75865 GCF_000961715.1 Roseovarius sp. BRH_c41
GGGCGCCGGTCAACGCGTCGCGGGCGGCGTCGCCGTGACTGATTTGCCGCGCCGCGGCCAGGATCGCTTCGCCCAAGCGGCCTGCATCGATCAGCGCCTGATGGTCCGGCGCGGGCGCTTCGCTGGCAAATCCGGCGGCGATGGCGCCTTGGAGAGCGCTGAGCGCGGTGTCTGCCGGGGGGCTACCACGGGCGGTTTCGATCAGGAACGTCTGGTCCGGTGTGGGTGTTGCAAGCAACGCCGCCGCCTGTTCATACTGCGGGGAAAGAAGCATTATTTCAAAGACTTGGGAGCGAATGCTCACGGGGATATCGAGCGCGGCGAGGCGCTCTGCAAAAAGCTCGGCAAAGACCACTTCGAGATGCTCTTCGCGGGCCGCACGCCAGGCGGTTGGCAGGGCTTCGGTCAGGGCTTCGGTCGCACCCTCGCTCAACGTCCGATCAAGCGCCTGCACGGCGGCGACCCGGTCCCAGACACCGCCAGAGGCCGCCGGGCGGCGTTCGGTATAGAGGCCAAGCAGGCGCGCGGCGGGAACGGCACCGGTGCGCGCAAGGCGCTCTGCGGCCTCGATCTCGGCCTTCCATCCCGACGTGCCGCGCAGATCTGCCATGGCAAAGGCGCGGGGCAGGTTATGGGTGGGCAGGGCCGTACCGATGGCCTCGAAGAGACGGAATTGCAGCGCCGTGAGGGCGGGCGGCGGCTCGGGTGCGTCCGTCTCGTCGATCAGTTCGGGATCGAGATAGAGCGCGAGGAGGGTCGCGTCCGTCTCTGAGAGTGCGTTAATTGCGGTGGCGCTGTGATAGGTAAGGGCCGCCGTATTCCAGTCACCGCCACGCGCCGCACAGAAAATCCGTGCGCTCAGATCCGAGGACAGGTGCGGTTTGCGTGTCAGCGCGGTGCAGGCGGCGTCCTCTTGTCCCAGCAAGAGTGACAGGGTAAACCATTGATCAAAAAGAACTTCTGTCATTGGCCCGGCGCGCTCTGACAGGGCTTGCGCAGGCTCGATTGCACCAAACTCTGTCAGGGCATCGAGGCGCGCGCGCAGAAACTTTGCCTCTGATCCGGCATCTAGCGGTGCGTTCGCCTCTGCCAGAAGGAGTGTGTAATAGAGCGCCTGAATGGCGGGAATGGGTTCTGCCTCTAGCCGGGCAAAGGCGCGGGTCAGGTCATTGGCGGCGCTCTTGTCCCAGAGTGTCGCAGGCAGGCCGGTGGTCGTGCTGGGCAAGAGGCCAACCGCATCGGCGCGCGGCGCGTCGAGGGCTGTCACGGTCACGGGCGGCACATCCACGCCGTCGCTGGCTGGCGGTTCACCCAGAGGCGTGCGGGGAATGGTGGTCACGGCGGCGGTGCTGGCCTGATCCAACCAGTCAATCGCAGACAGCGGTTGCTGCGCTGCGGCCACGCTTGCCGCGCAACATCCGAGCAAAAATAACGCACTAATCGGTCTCAAGTATGATGTCCTGACGAATCTCGGTTTGTGGTGGCGAGAAATCCGCGCCAAAAAACGGGCCAAGATACGCATAGGCCATGAGGGCGATAAACCCTAGAATGGCCAAATAAAACAGCCATTTGATCAATCGCAACATATCATCCCCTGCCTGTTTTGCCCGTTCTTTTTCCCAAGTTATAACTGGCCTTTTGTGCAAGATCACGTCATTGAGTGAAAAACTTTGTGAATGGGCAAGGGAGCGCCGATCGTGTCGGCCAAGGGGCATTGGAAACTGGGCAAAACCGTTGTGTTGGTGGGCATGATGGGGGCAGGCAAGACAGCCGTGGGCAAGGCGCTGGCGGCGAAGATCGGCGTGCCGTTTCTCGACTCGGATACCGAGATCGAGAAAGCCGCGAACATGACGATTGCCGAGATATTTCAAAGGGATGGCGAGGCTTTCTTTCGGGCGCGGGAGACTGAGGTGATTGACCGTCTGCTGGATGGTCAACGATCCATATTGTCGACCGGCGGCGGAGCGTTTCTGGCCGAGCGCAATCGCGCTCTGGTCTCGCGCAAGGGGGTTTCGGTCTGGCTCGATGCCGATTTGCCGCTCTTGTGGTCGCGTGTAAAAGGAAAGAATACCAGACCCTTACTGCGCACAGCTCAACCACTTGAGACGCTGACAGAAATCTATAACGCGCGGGTGCCGATCTATGCGCTTGCGGAAATCCGGGTCCGGGCGCGCAGCGAATATAGTGTCGAGGCGATGGCAGAGCAGGTGTTCAAGGCGTTGAGCGAACGCAAGGACGTATTGGAGTTGGTGGAATGACAGAGATCGTGCATGTGGGTCTGCCGGGGCGGGAGTATGACATTCATATCGGGCCGGGCCTGTTGGCAGAGGCCGGGGCGCTGATTGCACCGCTGTTGCGGCGGCCACGCGTGGCGATTGTGACCGACGCGACGGTGAGGCCTTTGCACTTAGGGTCGCTCTGCAAGGGGTTGGAAACGCATGGAATTTCGGCTGTGTCCATGACGCTACCCGCCGGTGAGGCAACCAAATCCTGGCCGCATTTTGAGCGGGTGGTGGAATGGTTGCTGGAGCAGAAAATCGAGCGCAATGATGTGGTGGTCGCCTTTGGCGGTGGCGTGATCGGCGATCTGGTGGGGTTTGCGGCGGCGGTGTTGCGGCGGGGCGTGCGGTTTGTTCAGGTTCCGACGAGTTTGCTGGCGCAGGTGGACAGTTCGGTGGGCGGCAAGACAGGGATTAATGCGCCGCAGGGCAAGAACCTGATCGGCGCGTTTCATCAACCGAGCCTTGTTCTGGCGGATACCGAGGTCTTGGGCACGCTGACGGAACGCGATTATCTGGCCGGATATGGCGAAGTTGCCAAATATGGACTTCTCGGAGATAGTGATTTTTTTCAATGGCTTGAAAGCAATGCCTCACGCGCTGCGGCGGGGGATATGGCGGCGCGTATCCATCTGGTCAAACGCTCGGTCGAGATGAAAGCAGAGATTGTGACGCGCGATGAAACCGAACAGGGCGACCGGGCATTGCTCAATCTGGGGCATACATTTTGTCATGCGCTGGAGTCGGCCACACAGTATGATGGGGCGCGGCTCTTGCATGGCGAAGGGGTCGCCATTGGCTGTACGCTCGCATTTGAGCTGTCGGCGCGGTTGGGGCTGTGTTCGCAAGAAGACCCGAGCCGGGTGCGGGCGCATTTTCGCGACATGAAGATGAAGGTGGATCTTGCGGATATTGCAGGAGATTTGCCGGATGCCGATGGGCTGATCGCGCTGATGGGGCAGGATAAGAAGGTGGTCGATGGCAAGCTGCGCTTTATTCTGGCGCGCGGGATTGGCGAGGCGTTCATCACCTCGGACGTGCCGCCGGAGGTGGTGCGCGACGTGCTGACCGATGCCCTCAGGGGGCGCGGATAACCGTACGGTTTTCGCGTTAAACCGTACGGTTAGAGGTATCTTAACCTTCGAGTTTGACCAGCGCGTGACGTTTCTTGCCCGCCGAAAGCTTGATCGGGGATTTGAGCGCGCCGGCGTCGATCATCAGGCCTGCGTCGGTTAACGGTTCGTCATCCAGCCGCGCGCCATTCTCGGTGATGAGGCGCTTGGCCTCTTTGCCGGATTTGGCGAGGCCCGCGCGCACGATCAGTTGCACGATGGAAATCCCGTCGGCCAGCTCCTGAGCCGTCACCTCGACCGTGGGCAGGTCGTCGCCCACGCCGCCGTGTTCGAACACTTCGCGCGCCGTGGCTTCGGCTGCTGCTGCCGCTTCGGCCCCGTGCAAGAGGGTTGTGACCTCACGCGCGAGAATGATCTTGGCGGCGTTGATCTCGGAGCCTTCGAGCGCGCCAAGGCGGTCACAGTCCTCAACCGGCAGTTCGGTGTAGAGTTTGAGGAAGCGTCCGGTGTCGGCATCGGTGGTGTTGCGCCAGAATTGCCAGAATTCGTACGGCGACAGCATATCCGCCGAAAGCCAGACCGCGCCGCCCGCCGATTTGCCCATCTTGCGCCCATCCGAGGTGGTCAGGAGCGGTGAGGTCAGGCCAAACACCTCATGGTCGATCACGCGACGGGTGAGGTCGATGCCGTTGATGATATTGCCCCATTGATCCGAGCCACCCATTTGCAGGAGGCAGCCATGACGGCGGTTAATTTCAAGGAAATCATAGGCTTGCAGGATCATGTAGTTGAATTCGAGGAATGAGAGCGATTGCTCGCGGTCGAGCCGCGATTTCACCGACTCAAACGCCAGCATCCGGTTCACGGAGAAATGTCGCCCGATGTCGCGCAGAAACTCGAGGTAGTTCAACCCATCGAGCCAGTCGGCATTGTTGAGCATGAGCGCATCCTGCGGCCCCTCGCCATAATCGAGGTAGCGGGCAAAGACCCGGTTCATGCCGGCGATATTCTCGTCGATCTGGGCCGGGGACAGCAGCGGGCGTTCATCGGAGCGGAACGAGGGATCGCCCACTTTGGTGGTGCCGCCGCCCATCAGCGTGATCGGGCGGTGTCCGGTTTTTTGCAGCCAACGCAGCATCATGATGTTGAGCAAATGCCCCACGTGCAAGGATTTCGCTGTGGCGTCGTAGCCGATATAGGCGGTGACGGTTCCGGCACTCAGGGCCTCGTCCAAACCCTGATAATCCGTGCAGTCGGCGAGATAGCCGCGCGACATCATCACGTTGAGAAAATCGGATCTGGGGCGATAGGTCATAATGCTTGTCCCGGCTTGGTTTGCGCGGCATGTATATGCAGTCGGTGGGCAAAGGAAAAGGCCATGTTGAAGGCAGAACGCCTCTGGGCGTTGGGGGCGATGTCGGGCACCTCTCTGGATGGGGTGGATGCGGCCATGGTTGAGACCGATGGCGCGGCGATTTATGCCTTTGGCCCAAGCGCTTATCGTGCCTATTCCGCCGAGGAGCAAGCGGTGTTGGCGGCGGCGTTGGGCAAGTGGCCGGGCGAAGATTTGGCGGAGGCACAAGCGCTGGTTGAGAGCGCGCATCTGGAGGTTTTAAGCCGGTTTGACGGCGCGGCGCTGGTGGGGTTTCACGGGCAGACGCTGGCGCATGAGCCGCGCGGGCGGGGCACGCATCAGCTGGGGGATGGGGCGCGTTTGGCAGAGGGGCTGGGCCTGCCGGTGGTCTGGGATTTTCGCAGCGCGGATGTTCGGCTGGGCGGTGAAGGTGCGCCGCTGGCCCCGTTCTTTCATTTTGCCTGTGCCAAGTGGATCGGCGCGACCGAGCCGCTGGCGTTTCTGAACCTTGGCGGGGTGGGCAACATCACTTGGGTTGATCCAAGTTTCGCGCGGCCTGAAGAGGCGGGGGCGGTGCTGGCGTTTGACACCGGGCCGGCCAATGCGCCGATCAACGATTTGATGCTGGCGCGGCGGGGCGAGCGCTTTGACCGCGATGGCGCCTTGGCGCGTCAGGGTGAGGTGGCGCAGGGGGCGTTGGAGCTGTTTCTGGACGAGCCTTATTTTCTGCGCATGCCGCCCAAGTCGCTGGATCGTGACACCTTTGCCGACATGATCGGTCTGGTGGGGGAATTGGGCGATGCCGATGCCGTGGCCACGTTGACCGGCATGGCGGCAGCGGCGGTGCTGCGGGGCATGGAGCATTGCCCACGCCCGCCTGCGCGGCTGTTGGTGACGGGGGGCGGGCGGCATAATGGGGTGATGATGCAGATGCTGCGTGCCGCGCTGGATTGTCCCGTGGAGCCGGTCGAGGCGGCGGGGCTGGATGGCGATATGCTGGAGGCGCAGGCCTTTGCCTATCTGGCCGTTCGCGTGGCGCGGGGTTTGCCCACGTCTTGTGCCAGCACCACAGGGGTGCGCGCCGCTGTCTCAGGCGGGACGATCAGTCGGTTGGGCCACCCATCGGAGGCGATGTGATGGAGTATGAACTGGATCAGGGCGCGGGATCGGGGCTGCGGCTGGGGATGATCCTGCTCAGCACAGATGAGACCGTAGAATATGAGGCGCGGATGGTGCTGGCGGGGCGCGATGTCAACCTGATGCATGCGCGCATTCCGGCGCGGGCGGATGTGACGCCCGAGGATCTGGCGAGCATGACGCCCGAGATGACGCGCACCGCGGCGCTCTTGCCACGCGATTTGCGGGCGCTGGCCTATGCCTGCACGTCGGGGGCCACGATCATCGGGTCGCAGGAGGTCGCGCGGCTGGTCAATCTGGCGCATCCGGGCGTGCCGGTCACGAACCCGCTGAGTGCGGTGATTGACGCGCTGCACGCGCTTGGGGTGAAAAGGGCCGCGATGGTGACGCCTTATGTCGAGGCGGTCAGCGGGCCGATGGCGGAGTGTCTGCGTGTGGCAGGGATCGAGGTGCTCCATTCGGTCAGCTATGGGCAAAAAGAGGATTGGACGGTGGCGCGGATCACCGAAGCGAGCACGCGGCGCGCGATGCTGGCGGCGGGGCGCGTGCCGGGGGTCGAAGCGGTGTTTGCAAGTTGCACCAATTTGCGCACATTTGGCGTGATCGACGCGGTTGAGGCGGAGTTGGGCCTGCCGGTCGTGACCTCCAATCAGGCGCTCTTGTGGGACATGCTGCGCCGGGCCGGGGCAGAGGCGCGCGGCTGGGGGCCGGGGCGGCTCTTTACGATATAAAGAAGGGGACAGGACAGATGAAGAATACCGAGCTGAAACCCGCGACGATTGCGGCACAGGCGGCAGGGGCCACCGACAGTGCGACCGGAGGCGTGGTGCCGGGGATTTCGCTCTCGACCACCTATGGGCGCGATGCGGACTATGCGCTGCTGCGACCGGACAACATGTATGGGCGCGATCAGAATGACACGGTGCGGCAGGCCGAAGAGGTGATCCGGCAGTTGGAGGCGGCGGCGGCGACGCTGCTGTTCCCAAGCGGCATGGCAGCGGTCGCGGCGGTGTTTCGCGCGCTGCCCTCGGGCGCGCGGGTGGTGATGCAGACCGGTATCTACTGGGGCACGCTGAAATGGGTGCGGGCCTATTGCGTACGCCGGGCCATTCTGCTCGATGAGATCGACGCGGCGGACCCGGCGGCTCTGGCTGCGGCGTGTCGCTCTTCGGCCGATATGGTCTGGATCGAGACGCCGTCAAATCCCTGGCTCAAGACCGTGGATATCGCCACGGCGGCGGGGATGTCGCACAAGGCGGGGGCGATTCTGGTGGTTGATGGCACGGCGGCGACGCCGGTTCTGACGCGGGCGCTGGATCTGGGCGCGGATATTGTGATGCATTCCGGCACCAAGGCGCTCAACGGGCATGCGGACGTTCTGGCAGGTGTGCTGTCCTGCCGCGAGCCGGGCAATGCGATGTGGCAGGAGATTGTGACCGACCGGCATGATGCGGGAGCGGTGATGGGGCCGTTCGAGGCGTGGCTCTTGATGCGGGGCATGCGCACGCTGCCGCTGCGGATGGAGCGCATGTGCGAGAATGCTCTGGCGGTGGCCGCGTATCTCGAGGGGCATGCGGGCATCGCGGCGGTGTATTACCCGGGGCTTGTCAGCCATGCGGGCCACGCGATTGCAGCGCGGCAGATGTGTGGTGGCTATGGGTATCTCTTGTCGGCGGTGGTGGCGGGCGGGCGCGAGCGGGCGCTGGAGGTGACGGGGCGGTTGCAGCTTTTTCACCGTGCCACGTCGCTGGGCGGAGTCGAGAGCCTTGTCGAGCATCGCCACACCATCGAGCCGCATACCGGCATTCCTGAGGGCCTGCTGCGATTCTCGGTGGGGATCGAAGATGCGGGGGATCTGATCGCCGATCTGGCGCAGGCGCTGGAGGGCTAGACGCGCGCCGGGTTCTGGCCCACGCCGTTGCGGCTTGAGATCAAATCTAGCGCCGCAGCCCCGTCCCGATCTCATTCAGAATCGCCTCAAGCGTTGCGTTTGGTCCGGTCATCTCGCCTGCGACGCGCGCCTTGATTGCGTCGAATCGGACGCGCAGGGCCGCTTTTTCTGCGCCCTGACAGTCGTTCCAAGGCCGCCCCTGCAATCCCATCACCAAGGCATAATAGCCGATGAAATGCGGCTGTGTGCCAGCGCGCAACAGCGCCTCATAGGCCACGTCTGCCCCCATTGCCCGCAGGCTCTCGGCGTCATGGATGCCGGCACGCGCAAAGCCTGCGTCAGAGGCAGGACCGAGGTTGCGGATGGAGGAAACGGGCAGAGGCATCGGTGGCATTCCGTTAATCTGGTAGGCCCGGAGGGACTCGAACCCCCAACCAAAGCGTTATGAGCGCTCTGCTCTAACCAATTGAGCTACAGGCCCCACCTGCGGTGGTTGGTAAGCCGGGGCCGGGGCAGGGTCAAGGCTTTCAGATTGCACGAGGCCTGCCAATCAGCTAACGGGTGGCGCATTCAAGCGATGGGGACAGGCCATGACCGAGCGACAGAACGGGATCACCTATGCCGATGCGGGCGTAGACATCGACGCGGGCAACGCGTTGGTGGAGCGGATCAAACCCGCAGCCAAGCGCACGCAACGCTCTGGCGTCATGTCGGGGCTTGGCGGTTTTGGCGGGCTGTTCGATCTCAAGGCGGCTGGCTTTGCCGATCCGGTGCTGGTGGCGGCGACCGATGGTGTGGGCACCAAGCTGCGGATCGCGATTGATACCGGCCATGTCGATGGCGTGGGCGTCGATCTGGTGGCGATGTGCGTCAATGACCTGATCTGTCAGGGGGCGGAGCCGCTGTTTTTCCTTGATTATTTTGCCACGGGCAAGCTGGAGCTGGATCAGGCGACGCGGATCATCGAAGGGATCGCGCGCGGCTGCGAAGGCTCTGGCTGCGCGCTGATTGGTGGTGAGACGGCGGAAATGCCGGGCATGTATCCGGCGGGCGATTTCGATCTGGCGGGGTTCGCCGTCGGCGCGATGGAACGGGGCACGGAATTGCCTGCCAATGTGGCGGAGGGCGATGTGTTGCTGGGTCTCGCCTCGGACGGGGTGCATTCCAACGGCTATTCGCTGGTGCGGCGGATTGTCGAGATGTCAGGGCTGGGGTGGGCCGATGCCTGTCCCTGGGCCGAGGGCAGTCTGGGCGAGGTGCTCTTGACGCCGACACGGCTCTATGTGCGGCCGGTTCTGGCGGCGCTGCGGTCAGGTGGCATCCATGGCCTTGCGCATATCACCGGGGGCGGGCTGACCGAGAACCTGCCGCGGGTGCTGCCTGAGGGGCTGGGGGCCGAGATTGACCTTGGCGCATGGGCGTTGCCGGGGGTGTTTCGCTGGCTCGCCGAGACCGGCAACATGGCCGAGGCGGAATTGCTCAAGACCTTCAATTCCGGCATCGGCATGATCGCTGTCGTCGCCGCGGACGAGGCCGAAGCGGTCATGGCGGCCTTGCAGGCGGCAGGCGAGACGGTCTGTCGGCTGGGGCAGGTGGTGCCGGGCGCGGGCGTGGCATACCGGGGCCATCTTTTGTGAGCAAGCGGGTCGCGATTTTTCTCTCGGGGGGCGGCTCGAACATGCGGTCGCTGGTGGCGAGCATGATCGGCGACCATCCGGCGCGGCCTGCGCTGGTGCTGTCGAACCGCAGTGACGCGGGTGGGGTTGCCTGGGCCGCAGGGCAGGGGATTGCGACCGAGGTGGTGGATCACCGCCCGCATGGTGGCGACCGCGCCGCCTTTGAAGCGGAGATCGAGGCGCGCCTTGTCCCGTATGGTATCGACATCATCTGCCTCGCCGGGTTCATGCGCGTTCTCACAGCCGGGTTCGTGACCCATTGGCAGGGGCGGATGATCAATATTCATCCCTCTCTCTTGCCGAACTATCGCGGGCTGCACACCCATGCCCGCGCGCTGGAGGCGGGCGAGCATGAGGCAGGCTGCACCGTGCATGAGGTAACGGCGGAGCTGGACGAGGGGCCGGTGCTGGGACAGGCCCGCGTGCCGGTGCTGGCCGGGGATACGCCTGACGCGCTGGCGGCCCGCGTTCTGGCGCAGGAACATATCCTCTACCCGGCGGTGCTGCGCCGGTTTGCCGCCGGAAACCGCACGCCGCTTTATCTGCCCTGAGACCGGTCAGGGGCCTCTGCCAGCATTTGCAATTCGACCAATCTGGTCTATAGCTGGGGCGGGGGACAAGACTGGGCATAAACGACAAGAGCAAAGATCACCCCTTATGAAAACCATTACCACGACTGAAGACCTGGCGGAATTTTGCGCCATGGCGCGCACCCATCCCTATGTCACCGTCGACACGGAATTCCTGCGCGAGCGCACCTATTACTCCAAGCTCTGCCTCTTGCAATTGGCGGTGCCGGGCAAGGGCGACGACAGCGCCGTTCTGGTCGATCCGATCGAGGGTGAAGACATGTCGATGGAGCCGCTTTATGAGCTTTTCCGCGACACGTCGGTGGTCAAGGTGTTTCACGCCGCACGGCAGGATCTGGAGATCTTCTATGTCGATGCCGGGGTGATTCCCGATCCGATGTTCGATACCCAAGTGGCGGCGATGGTCTGTGGCTTTGGCGAACAGGCGGGCTATGAGACGCTGGTCAAGCGGATCGCCAAGCAGACCGTCGACAAAAGCTCGCGCTTTACCGATTGGTCGCGCCGCCCCCTGACCGATGCGCAGAAAACCTATGCCTTGGCTGATGTGACGCATCTGCGCGTGGTCTATGAATTTCTGGCCAAAAAACTGGCAAGTTCCGGGCGCGACAAATGGGTGGCCGAGGAGCTCAGCGTGCTGACCGATCCCGCCACCTATCGCACCGATCCCGCCGAGGCCTGGCTGCGGATCAAGACGCGCAACACCTCGCCCAAATTTCTCGCCATTCTGCGCGAATTGGCCCGGTTCCGCGAGGAGTATGCCCAGTCGCGCGATGTGCCGCGCAGCCGGGTCTACAAGGATGATGCGCTGGTGGAACTGGCCTCGACCAAGCCGGTGACACATCAGGATCTGGGGCGGTCACGGCTGTTGCTGCGTGAGGCCCGCAAGGGCGAGATTGCCGATGGGATTCTGGCGGCGGTCAAGGCAGGGCTGGAATGTCCCGTCGACCAGATGCCGCGTCCCGAGGTGCTGGACGACCGCGCACAGGTCAACCCGGCGCTGGCCGATCTCTTGCGCGTGCTGCTCAAGGCCAAGAGCGAGAGCTATGGCGTGGCGGCCAAGCTGATTGCGAGTGCTGCCGATCTCGATGCCATTGCGGCGGGGGCGCGCGAGTTGCCCGCCTTGCGCGGCTGGCGGCTCGATGTGTTCGGGGTCGATGCGCTACGGCTCTGCAAGGGCGAGGTGGCTCTGGCGGTCAAGGGGCATGGCGTCGAGACGGTGGATCTCTGAGCCTCTCTGAGCCGGTAAGGCGGGCGGTGCTGCGGTAAACCGCCGCCTGCGTTCAGCGTCGGCTGACCTGTTCGCTGCGTGCGCCGATGACCCGGATTACCTCCGAGCGCTCCAGCGTTTGGTTCGACAGAAAGACGGCTGCCGTCACGGTGCGGGCGCGCTCTGAGCCCTGCGGCTGATCCTCGAGTTGCAAGGCCATCAGCCGGAACTCCAACACGCCATTCACCGGCTCATTCTCGGTCTCCGAGACCAGACGCACGTCAAACGCACCTTGACGCAGGCTGACCCCCTCGACGCGCAGGATGGCACCGTCACTGGTGCGCTCGATCACCAAGCGGGTGATTTGATCCACGGGTGTGCCCTCGTACACCCTTTCCCGGTTGCGGCGGAAAATCGTGTCCTCGCGCTCGGGGATCAGCGGATTGGTCGAGGCGGGCACAGCTTCGGTGGGACGGGGGCGCGACTGGCTGCGCCCGAACCAATTGCGCGGGTTGGCGCGCGACTGGCGATAGCCGCCACAGCCCGCCAGAGCCGACATTGCTACCAATGAAAGAAAGACCCGACGTTGCATACCATCTGCCCCTGTACCCTTTTTCTTTCGACTATCCTATCCGGTCCAGCTTGAAAAGGTGCAAGCGGGGTCTGGACCTTTTTCCGGACCGGCCCTAGGTCTGAGGCAGAGATCAGGGAGAGTGTCATGGCCACCGCCGCCTTTGAAGAGATTGTCGAAGATTTCGAGTTTCTCGAGGATTGGGAAGACCGCTATCGCTATGTCATCGACCGGGGCCGGGCGATGGCGGCGCTCGACGATGCGCTCAAGGTGCCGGTGACCAAGGTCGATGGCTGCGCCAGTCAGGTCTGGTTGCATCCCAGGATCGAGGCCGGTCAGTTCAGCTTTGACGGGGATAGCGATGCCATGATCGTGCGCGGCCTCATTGCGGTGTTGCGGGCGCTCTACAACGGGTTGCCGGTGGTCGAGGTGGGGCGCGTCGATGCCCCGGCCGAACTGGCGCGGCTTGGGCTGGATGAACATCTCTCGGCGCAGCGCTCGAACGGGGTGCGGGCGATGGTCGAGCGGATCAGGCTGGTGGCGGCAGAGGCGGCCTAAGAGCGTGGGGGCGCTGCCCCCAATACCCCGAAGTATTTGAAGCAAGATGAATTTAGAATCAGGTTGTTGCAACCTGTTTCTCAAGTGATGCTTTAAGATCGCCATAGCCAGTGAAACGGTATTCATAGGCGAGACCCAACCGCGCAGCGCAGTCTTTTGCCTTGGCGCGCAGGGCGGGATCGTCGGTCTGCGCCTGATAGACCAGCTTGGTGTAATTGCCAAAGATCATGTCACGCAATTGCGGGTGCCGGTCGAGACCCATCGGTTTCCAGACGAAGGCATCGAACTGTCGCACGAGAAAATCGGTGAGGTAAAAGGCGCTGATCTCATCCTCATGGGCGGCGAAGCGGTCCAGACCTTCGTAAAAGGCATAGCAATGCGGGCCTGCCACCATCTCGACACCGAGGTCGGCGCATTTCGCCTGCAACTGCCCGCCGGTGCCGCAATCGGCATAGACCACGAAGATGCGGTCATAGTCATCACGATGCGCCAGCACGGCCTGTTCCACCTCTTCGGTGATCCGGTCGGGGTAGAGATGCAGCTTGGCCGGCAGGCATTGCAGGTCCATGTGATCCCAGCCATTGGCGCGTTTGAGCGCGAGGATCTCATGCGCCAGCGCCCCGCACGCGATCAGCAGGATGCGGCCCTTGCCCTGCGCCTCCAACCCCTGAGAGGTCAACAGGTCAGGATCGGGCAAGGGGGCGGCAGCGTTTGTCACAGAGTCTGACCTTTTCGTTATCGTGTCGCAATCGCTTTGTCGGCGTAGGGAAACAGGGTAAAAGTACCCGAAACTTAACCCACTAACACACAGGACATATGCGTATGATCGGATCATCTGCCAAGTCCACTGGACTGCCGGCGCTCAATTTCCAGACCTTGGGTCTCATGTTCATCGCGGGGTTCTTCGCGACAAATGCCTTTGACCTCTGGGGCCAGGTCATCAGCCCCGGTCTTGGCTTTGCCAACCTCTCGCCGCATGGGCTCGCCAAAAGCCTGCTTGGCAGTCTGGGCCTGCCCAATGGCGATTTCGCAGGCTATTTCGTGCATTTCTATCTGGTTGGGCTGATCGGCTATCCGGTGGGCTGGCTGTTTATCTTTGCGCCGCTCTGGAACAGGATCGTCGGGTCGGGGTCTGGCTGGTTCCTTCCGTCGTTCGTCTATGGCTTTGGTCTGTGGATCTTTGCCATTGGCGGCATCACGGCGATTGCCGGTCTGCCTCTGTTCCTGAATTTCACCGGCATCGCCTGGGTGGCGCTGGTGGGGCATGTGGTCTACGGGATCGTGATGGTCGCCGTGATGCGGCTCATTCAGCGCGGCTGATCCGGCCCGTCAGCCCTGCGCGCCGAGCGGTCGGCGCGCAGGGATTTCGGACTCAGCCCGCAGCCAGCCGGTTGTGCTTGCGGGACATGAAATCCTTGGCGGTTTCCACGGCCACGGCGGCGTCGCGGCAATAGGCATCGGCCCCAATGGCCTTGCCGAATTCCTCGTTGAGCGGCGCGCCGCCCACCAGCACGATATAGTCATCGCGCTTGCCTTGCTCGACCAGCGTGTCGATCACGACCTTCATATAGGGCATCGTCGTGGTCAGCAGGGCGGACATACCGAGGATGTCGGGCTGTTCGGTTTCGAGCGCGTCAAGATATTTCTCGACCGCGTTGTTGATCCCGAGATCGACCACCTCAAAGCCCGCACCCTCCATCATCATGCCAACGAGGTTCTTGCCGATGTCGTGAATGTCGCCCTTGACGGTGCCGATCACCATCTTGCCGACGCGCGGCGCGCCGGTCTCGGCCAGAAGCGGCTTGAGGATGAACATGCCACCCTTCATCGCGTTGGCGGCCAAGAGAACCTCTGGAACAAAGAGGATACCGTCCCGGAAATCCTTGCCGACGATGGTCATGCCACCCACCAGCGCCTCGGTCAGGATGCGGTAGGGGGCCCAGCCGCGCTCGAGCAAGATGTTGACGCTCTCTTCGATCTCTTCTTTCAGACCGTCGTAGAGGTCGTCGAACATCTGTTGGACAAGCTCTTCGTCGTCCAGCTCGGAGAGGATGATCTCGTCTTCTTGGTCAGACATTGCGGGAATCCTTGGTTTCTCTGCGCGCGCGCATCGTGGGTTGACTGGGCGCAGCTTTCGTCAATTTGCGCCTCGGCCACTTTCCGAATTGCGACGCTGCCCGCGCCGCAACCGACCTATAGCCGGAAAACGCGCGGGATGTGACTGAATTGTCGGCATGAAGATATTCGAATTTCCGCAACTTGGTGTCTGTGCGGACAGAATATGCGCCCCGACAGGCTGTCCTGCGGGGCGCGATACTCAGGCGCGGCGGCGTATGAGCGCGATGCCCCCGAGCGCCGTCAGCAACAGCAACCCGCCTGCCGGAAGCGGCACAACAGCGGCGCGGACCTCGCTCGCGATCAGCGCATGGGCCCGGTCTGTGGGATGGATGCTGTCGTGAAAGACAAACCCCTGATCCGTGGCGCAGTCGCTTGCCGGGACAAGCGTCAGGATGCACGCGTCGGTCGTATTGGTGAACCCGAGCGCATTCGCATTCGCAAGGATGTCCTCGAATAGCGCGAACGTGTCCAGAAACTGCACGTTGCCGAGCGGTGTCAGGGTGTTGAGACCGGATCGAAGCGCGGCATTGAAGCCCTGAGTGGCCGCCGTCGCGCCGGCGATTGCGGTCCCGGCTGGGGCCGCCCCGATGCTGGCCAGAAAGGCATCCAGAGAGGTCACTTCGGGGATGCGCCCAAGGTTCGGCAGGCCAAAGACGAGAACGTCAGTCAGGCCCCCCGACAAGAGGTCGGCCACCCCGGTGACAATCTCGGTGACCGCCCCCGAGATGACCGCGCCGAGACTGGCCGGATCGGCCAGACCTGCGCGCAGATCGTTGCCGCCAAACCAGACCGCCGCCAGCGGGTTGGGTCCAAGGCCAAGAGCAGGCTTTGCCGCATTGAAAATACCGCGCTGCGCCGCAAAATCGGGAATGTTGTCGGTGTTGTCATCCGTGTCCCCGCCCACGGGTTCCGGGTTTGCCACGGCCTTTGCTCCGCCAAAGGCAAAATTCGTGCCCGAGGCGAAATTCGCGCCAAGCTTGCTCGCCCAGGTGTCGCCATTGGTGAATTGGCCATTGGGATAGAGCGTTGAATCGGGCACGATTCCGCCGGTGAGGGCAAATATGTTGCCCGGATCGCTCAGACTGTCGCCAAAGACAACCAGATCGGAAAACGGCCCAATGGGCGCAGCAGAGCCGAGCGTCGGCAGCAGCGCTGTCACCCCGGCCAAAAGAATATTGCGGATCATAATCCCTCCCAGACATTAAATTTCTGCACGGCAAAGTGAACACGGTCGTCAGATGCAGCGCAAATCAATTTCCCGTTTGCGCATCAGGCCGCTGCGTCACTTGCGCATGTTCTCTATATGTTCCATATTCGCACCATGACTCGGGACCCTAGCCTACCCCATGATCTGCGCCCTCGGGCGCGCGGTGCTGTCAGCAATGCGGCGGGCCGGTTCGAGGCGTATGCCGTGAGCTACGAGGCGGATGGCTGGGACCGCGACGAAGAGGTGCGGCCGCTGCGCACGCATGTGACCGAAGAACGTCCGCGCCGGATCATCAGCTACAACCGTTCGCCCGATTTGCCGTTTGACCGCTCGATCAATCCCTATCGCGGTTGCGAACATGGCTGCGTCTATTGTTTTGCGCGGCCAACCCACGCCTATCTGGGGTTATCCCCCGGTCTCGATTTCGAGACTCGGTTGATCGCCCGCCCCGAGGCCCCGGCGCGGCTTGAGGCTGAATTGCGGGCGCGCAACTACCGGGTGGCGACGATGGCGATCGGCACCAATACCGATCCCTATCAACCGATTGAAAAACAGTTCAAGATCACCCGCGCCTGTCTGGAGGTGCTGAACCGGTTCAACCATCCGGTGGCGGTCGTGACCAAGGGCACGCTCATTGAGCGGGATCTGGATATTCTGGGCGATATGGCGGCGCGCGGGCTTGCTCGGGTGGGGATTTCCGTGACCACGCTGGATGAGGGGCTGGCGCGCAGGCTGGAGCCGCGGGCGCCGTCGCCTGCGCGGCGTCTGGCGACGATCCGACGCTTGGCACAGGCGGGGATTCCGGTGCGCGTCATGGTTTCGCCGGTCATACCGGGTCTGACGGATACAGAGATCGAAGCGATTTTGACCGCCGCGCAAGAGGCCGGGGCAGGGGCCGCGAGCTGGATCATGCTGCGCCTGCCGCGCGAGGTGTCGCCGCTCTTTCAGGAGTGGCTGGCCACGCATTATCCCGACCGCGCAGGCCGGGTGATGAACCGGCTGCGGGAAATGCATGGTGGGCAAGAGTATAGCGCCGACTGGCACAGACGGATGCGCGGTGAGGGGGTTTATGCCCGGATGATTGCCCGCCGCTTTGATCTGGCGGCACGGCGTTTGGGGCTGGATGCGGCGCAGGGGGCGTTACGCTCTGATCTCTTCGAGGTGCCCTTGGCGCGGGGGGATCAGTTGTCGCTGTTTTGAGCGCGCCAACCGCTCAGACAGGCCAGCCCAAGCAGGACCGCGACCACGGCTCCGGGCATCAGGACAAGGATCATCAGGTCTTCACCGCGCAAGGTCCAGGGCATCGGGATAGAACAGGCCCCGCTTGGCGCGCCAAAGGCGCAGGCGAGGCCGGAAATCCAGATATAGCCCAAGGCCCATGCGAGCAGGGCCAGCAGAGCCGCGACAAGAAACATCAGGCGAAGCATCCCGTGTCGCAGGCTCAGGCCCGTCTGCGGCGCGGGCGGCGTGGGGCGGCGGTATCGTCGCCGGTGCCATCACCACCGGATGAGAAGGCACCAAGCGCCTCGGTGATCTCATCCAGCGTCGGGCGGGGGCCGCGCGGGCGGCTCTCCAGCGCGGCGCGCATCTTGGACAGGTGCTCGGGCATGGTGCCACAGCAGCCACCGATGATCGTGGCACCGGCATCGCGGGCCAGCACGGCGTAATCCGCCATCAGATCGGGCGTGCCGTCGTAATGGATATGGCCGTCATGGTATTTCGGAATTCCGGCGTTGCCCTTGGCGACGATGGGCCGGTCAGATCCTTGGGCCACAAAGCCGAGTATGGTGCGCAAGAGGTCCGAGGCCCCGACACCGCAATTGGCGCCAAATGCCAGCGGCGGATTGCCCAGCTTTTCCACCATCGTCGCCATATCGGACGAGGTGAGGCCCATCATGGTGCGCCCCGCCGTGTCGAAACTCATGGTGCCGCACCACGGCATATCGGCCAGTTTGAACGCCTCGGCGGCGGCCTTGTATTCCTCGGGGGCCGAAATGGTTTCGAGCCAGAGCACATCGGCCCCGCCTTCCTTAAGGCCTTCGGCCTGTTCATGGAAAATCTCTACGGCAAGCGCGTGGGTGAGCGCACCCATCGGTGCCATGATCTCGCCCGTGGGCCCGACAGAGCCCGCGACGATCACCGGGCGGTCATAGCGGTCGGCCACGTCGCGGCCAATCTCGGCGGAGATGCGCGATAATTCCCGCGCACGCCCCTGTGCGCCGTGCAGTTTCAGGCGCGCGGCATTGCCGCCAAAGGAATTGGTGAGGAAAAGATCGCTGCCCGCATCCACCGCCTCTGTATAGAGCCGCTTGATCCGGTCGGGATGCTGATCATTCCACATTTCGGGCGCATCGCCCGATTGCAGACCCATGTTGAAGAGATTGGTGCCCGTGGCCCCATCGGCGAGAATCCAGTCGCGCGTGGCAAGCATCTTGGTGAGGGCATTTGGCATGTCATGGTCCTGTGATCTTTGAGCACGCAGATGTGCCACTAACGGCGCGTGCGTGCAAATGCATAAATTTCATGTAAATGGTGAGGCGCGTATGAATTGACGCGCCAAGAATAAAGGGCGCGCCAGTCTGTGGCACGCCCATATGGTGTCAGATCAGAGTGCTCAGACTTCCTTGGCCAACTGGCCCTTGGCGATCTTGAGCAGCTCGTCCATCTTGCCACGGATCGTGTCGGCATCGGCGATATCGCCCAGATCAACGGCGACCTTGCGCACGACATCCTCGTGCCCGGCCTCTTCGAAATCGGCCTTGACCACCTCACGGGCATAGGCATCGGCGTCGTCGCCGGTCTTGCCCATCAGTTCAGCGGCCCAGAGACCGAGCAGCTTGTTGCGCCGCGCGACGGCGCGAAACGCCATTTCTTCGTCATGGGCGAATTTGTTCTCGAATGCTTTCTCGCGGTCGTCAAAGGTGGTCATTGGGCCAGTCCTCTTGCATGCGTTGCCGTCAGAACCGATATGCAATCTGGCGGGCAAAAGGGCAAGGGGCCAACGCCATCTTGCGACGTGATTGCCCATGCACTATGAGAGCGCATCGGCATGGGGGGACTCACGCCCCCCACCCTCAGCGACGGAGTTCCCATGGCGCGGCGCAAGAAAATTTACGAAGGCAAGGCCAAGACCCTCTATGAGGGCCCCGAACCGGGAACCATCATCCAATATTTCAAGGATGACGCCACCGCCTTTAACGCCGAAAAGAAGGCCGTGATCGAAGGCAAGGGCGTGCTCAACAACATGCTGTCCGAGTATTTCATGGTCGGTCTCAACGCCATCGGCGTGCCGACGCATTTCATCAAGCGGATCAACATGCGCGAGCAACTCGTGCGCGCGGTCGAGATCATTCCGCTGGAAGTGATCGTGCGCAACTATGCCGCCGGCACCATGGCCAAGCGTCTGGGCATTGACGAGGGCACGCAATTGCCGCGCCCGATCGTGGAATATTGCCTCAAGGATGACAAGCTGGGCGATCCTCTGGTGACAGAGGAACATATCGCCGCTTTTGGCTGGGCCAGCCAGCAGGATATGGACGACATCCTGAGCCTCGCGCTGCGCGTCAATGATTTCCTCACGGGTGTCATGTACGGCGTCGGTATCAAGCTGATTGATTTCAAGATCGAGATCGGGCGCGTCTATGATGGTGATTTCCAGCGCCTGATCGTGGCCGACGAAATCAGCCCCGACAGTTGCCGCCTGTGGGACATCGAGACCGGGCGCAAGCTCGACAAGGATGTGTTCCGCCGCGATCTGGGCAGTCTGACCGATGCCTATACAGAGGTTGCCACCCGCCTTGGTGTCATGCCCAAGGGCAGCACGCCGATGGCCCGGCCCAAACTGATCAACTAAAGAGGATATTCCCATGAAAGCGCGCGTGCATGTCATGCTGAAATCCGGCGTTCTAGACCCGCAGGGCGAGGCGGTGCGCCACGCTCTGGGCTCGATGGGCTTTGACGGGGTCGAGGGGGTGCGTCAGGGCAAGGTGATCGAACTCGATCTGGCCGAGACGGACGCGGCCAAGGCCAAATCCACCGTCACCGCGATGTGTGAAAAGCTGCTCGCGAATACGGTCATCGAGAGCTATTCGGTGGAGATCGCCTGATGCATGCCGCCGTGATCGTGTTTCCGGGGTCCAACTGTGACCGTGATCTTGCCGTGGCGTTTGAGCGTGCGGGCGCGCAGGTGTCCATGGTCTGGCACAAGGATACGGATCTGCCGCAGGGCGTCGATATCGTCGGTGTGCCGGGCGGGTTCTCCTATGGCGATTATCTGCGCTGCGGGGCCATTGCCGCCAATTCGCCGATCTGCCGGTCTGTGATCACGCATGCGGACAAGGGCGGCTATGTGCTGGGCGTCTGCAATGGTTTTCAAATCCTGACCGAGACCGGCATTCTGCCCGGTGCGCTCTTGCGCAATGCCGGGCTGAAATATGTCTGCAAGCCGGTCGAGCTCTGCGTTGCGACCGCGGACAGTGCCTTTACCTCTGGCTATGCCAAGGGCAGCAATCTGACCGTGCCGATTGCGCATCACGATGGCAATTACTATGCGGATGACGCCACGCTCGACCGGCTGATGGCCGAAGACCGCGTGGCCTTTACCTATTGCGACAATCCCAATGGCTCGGCGCGCGGCATTGCGGGCATCCTGTCCGAGAACCGCCGTGTGCTCGGCATGATGCCGCATCCCGAGCGGATGGCAGAGCCGCTGCATGGGGGCACCGATGGCGCGGCGCTTTTTGCCGGGGTGGTGGGCCAGTTGGCCGACGCCTGAGCGCGTGACCGCTTGAGGTGCCGCGCGGCTCGGCTTACTCTGAGCGCATGAGCAAGACTGTCCCGTCCAGCACACGCCTTCGTATGCGCACCATATCCTGGCGCGCCCGGCTGGTGTTGGCCCTGCTCTTTGTGGCGGCGGTGGGCGTGGTGCTGACGACCAATCGTCTGCTCACCGACCGCTTTACCGAAAACACGCGCAATCGTGCCGAACTGCGGTTGGTGCTCTATTCCGGCAACCTCTTGTCGGAGCTTCGGCAGAACGCCATCGTGCCGCAGCTTCTGGCGCGCGATCCGGCGTTGATTGCCGCGCTTAACACGCAGGACTATGCGCAATCGACGCAGCGCCTGATTTCCTTTCTCGAGGAAATCGGTGCGGCGGGTCTGACGCTGTTGGACAAGGACGGGCGCGCGGTTGCGGCAACAGAGCGGTCGCGTCTGGGCGAGAGCCACAAGGCTGCGGCCTATTTCGTTGATGCCATGCGCTCACGCGATACGATTTTCCATGTTTTGCGGCAGGAAACCGGGCAATTCAACTTTTACTATTCGCGCCGGATCGAGACACAGAATGGCACGCTGGGTGTGATCGTGGTCGAGGTCGATTTGCGCAAATACGAACGCGCCTGGGCCGGGATTTCCGATGCGGTGATGGTCACGGATACCGAAGGCCGGATCATTCTGGCCACCGAACCGCGCTGGCGCGGATTGACAGAGACCGAGGCGCTGCGCCGCGAGCCGGTCAACAGCGCCATCCAGCGCGCCATTCAGGCGACCTCGGATTGGACCGCGCTGCCGGCCGATGCCTATGTGCGCGGCGAGGCGGTGATGCGGGTCGAAGGACGTGTCGCCTTTCGCGGCTGGCGGATCGCCGGTTTCACCACCTACACGGCGGTGCGCGACAAGGTGAACGGCTATCTCGCGCTCGAAATCATGGGATTCGCGATTCTTCTGGCGCTCGCCTTTTATTTCCTCAATCGCAAGGCGGCGCTCCGAATGGCGCTCTTTCAGCGGGAATCGGCAGAGCTTCGCGCATTGAATGCCCGCCTCCAGCGGGAAATCGCCGAGCGCAGGCGCGCGCAAGAGAACCTTGCGCAGGCCGAACAGACGATCCAGCAAAGCTCGAAATTGGCGGTGCTGGGCGAGATGTCGGCGGCGGTCAGCCATGAGCTCAATCAACCGCTCGCGGCGATGAAAACCTATCTTGCGGGGGCGCGTCTCTTGCTGTCACGCAACCGCCCCGACGAGGCGCTCTCGGCCTTTCAGCGGATCGACGATCTGATCGAACGGATGGGGGCGATCACCAAGCAGCTCAAGTCCTATGCCCGTCAGTCTGGCACGCAGTTTTCCCCTGTAAACATGGCCGATGCCGTGGCCTCTGCGCTCTCGATGATGGAGCCGCAATTGCGCCAGCGCAAGATCACCATCACCCGCACCCTGCCGGATGAACCGGTGATGATCATGGGCGATCGGGTGCGGGTGGAACAGGTGATCGTCAACCTCTTGCGCAACGCGATCGACGCCACCAACACGGTGCCCGATGCCGTCATCGAGATCCTCTTGGCGGCGGGGGAAACGGCGGTGCTGACGGTGCGCGACAACGGCGAGGGGATCGGCGATTTCAAGAACCTCTTCGAGCCGTTCTATACCACCAAGCAACCCGGCGACGGGGTCGGGCTGGGGCTTGCCATTTCCTCGGGGATCGTCAACGACCTTGGCGGACGTCTCGTGGCGCGCAATGCGCCCGATGGGGGGGCTGTATTCGAGATGCAGCTTCCCATATTGCCAGCAGAGACTCGTGCAGCGGAGTAAAATGAAATGCCAGCAGCCATGAAAATCGCCATCGTCGATGATGAAAAGGATATGCGCCAGTCGATCAGCCAGTGGCTGGCCCTCTCGGGCTATGACACAGAGGCGTTTCCCTCGGCGGAAGAGGCGCTCAAATCTCTGGGCCCGGATTACCCCGGTATTGTTGTCACTGACGTGCGCATGCCCGGTATGGATGGCATGCAGTTCCTCAAGAAACTGATGGGGTCCGACAGCTCTTTGCCGGTCATCATGATCACCGGCCACGGCGATGTGCCGATGGCGGTCGAGGCGATGC
Organism: Roseovarius sp. BRH_c41; assembly: GCF_000961715.1. NCBI lineage: Bacteria > Pseudomonadati > Pseudomonadota > Alphaproteobacteria > Rhodobacterales > Roseobacteraceae > Roseovarius > Roseovarius sp. BRH_c41. Next base: position 22,536 of record NZ_LADY01000021.1, read on the forward strand.
GCATCGGGGCGTTCGATTTTCTGGAAAAGCCGTTTAACCCGGACCGGATGACCGAACTGGCGAAAAAGGCCACCAATGCCCGGCGCATGACGCTGGATGCGCGTGCGCTGCGCAAGGATTTGTCGGACGGCGGGCAGTTGATGAAGAAACTCATCGGCACCAGCAATGCGATGGAGCGGCTGCGCGAGGATATTCTGGATCTCGGGCAGGCCGATGGCCATGTCCTGATCGAAGGCGAGACCGGCACCGGCAAAACGCTTGTGGCACACGCGCTGCACGCCGTGGGGGCGCGGGCCGGGCGCAAGTTCGTTACCATCGCCTGCGCCGCCTTTGATGACGAGGGGCTGATCAAGCGCCTCTTTGGACCGATGCAGCCCGAAGACACCCATTTGCCCGCCTTTGAAGAGGCGCGCGGCGGCACGCTTGTGCTCGAGGATATCGAGGCGCTGAGCGACGCGGCTCAGGCGCGGCTCTTGACCCATATCAACGCCGACGGCAACCCGCCCGAGACCCGCGTTGTGGGCATCTCGAACATGCAGGACGAGGGCCACACCTGCGAAGACGCTCTGCGTCCGGATCTCTTTTACCGCCTCGCCAGCCTGCGGATCACCGTGCCGCCGTTGCGGCAACGCGGCGAGGATATTCTCACGCTGTTCACCCGGTTTGCCGAGCAATTTGCCGATGACTATGGCTGCGAGGCCCCGCAGGTCAGCGCGCAGGAGGCCACGCAGCTCCTGCAGGCACCCTGGCCCGGCAATGTCCGCCAACTCTTCAACGTGGCGGAACGTGCGGTGCTTCAGGCACGGCGCGGGTCCGGCACGATCACCTCGCTGCTCATGTCGGACCATCAGGACATGCAGCCGGTGATGACCACCGAAGGCAAACCGCTCAAGGAATATGTCGAGGCGTTCGAGCGCATGCTGATCGACAACACCATGCGCCGCCACAAGGGCTCTATTGCCGCCGTGATGGACGAATTGTGCCTGCCGCGCCGCACGCTGAACGAAAAAATGGCCAAGTACAGCCTGCAGCGCTCTGATTATCTTTGAGGCAGTCGGGGCGGCAATTTCATTTTCTCCATTGTCATTGCCGCCTGTGACGCTTTACTGTGACAGTATGGTAAAAGGGCAAATGCGCCCCGCGCCAGGTGAGATTCGCTGTTTCAATCCTCCGTCAGGATCACTCCGACATGATTGGGCAGACCGATTGGGCCCCGATTCAGGGGCCACATACAAGCCTGAACCCTGTAAATCGGTGGACAGGCTCTGAATTGGCGCCGCAAGGGGCCGGAGAAGAAGAACCGCGATGAAGCGCGCGAGACATCACCACGTCAGAGCAGGGGCCGCAACCGGCACCGATCGACGCGCGCCCGCTATCGCCCTTATCAGACATTTGCCGCAACGCGCCGCTCCTCCGGGGCCGGCCGCCGCGCCGCGATGCAAACGGAAAACATGGCTACGAAAATGCTCATTGATGCCACCCACGCCGAGGAAACTCGGGTTGTGGTGGTCGACGGAAACAAGGTCGAGGAATTCGATTTTGAGTCTGAAAACAAACGCCAGCTAGCTGGCAACATCTATCTGGCCAAGGTGACGCGGGTTGAACCCTCGCTTCAGGCTGCCTTTGTCGATTACGGCGGCAATCGCCACGGATTTCTGGCCTTTTCAGAGATTCATCCCGATTACTACCAGATCCCGGTCGCTGACCGCGAAGCGCTGATGGCCGAAGAAGAGGCCCTCGCCAACGCCCAGAACGACGAGGACGAGGATCGCCCGCGCCGCAACAGTGGCGGCGGCGACAACCGCAACGATAATCGCAATGGTAACGGCAATGGCCGTTCGCGGTCGCGGTCCCGCTCGCGCTCGCGGTCGGAAAAGACCCAGTCTGACGATGCCGTGACCACGTCTGAAATCTCGGGGATGGAAACCATCGACCTTGAGGATGAAGCGGCCACTGCGGCGGTGCCCGAAGGCACATCGCCGATGGAACGCGTCCCCGAAACCCCGGTCGAAGAGCCCGAAGACCGCCCCGCGCCGACCTCGCAAGAGGCTGGCGACGAGGAACCGGAAACCGATACCCGCGATCATGCGGCCCAGGATGACGAGATCGAATCCGTCGCCGAGGAAGACGACAGCGAGGATATCCGCCCGGTGCGCAAGCCCCGTGCGCGGCGTTACAAGATCCAGGAGGTCGTCAAGGTCCGCCAGATCATGCTGGTGCAGGTCGTCAAGGAAGAACGCGGCAACAAAGGCGCGGCGCTGACCACCTATCTCAGCCTTGCCGGTCGCTACTGCGTGCTCATGCCCAACACCGCGCGTGGCGGTGGCATCAGCCGCAAGATCACCAATGCCGTCGATCGCAAAAAGCTCAAGGAAATCGCCACAGAGATTGACGTGCCGCGCGGCGCGGGTCTTATCGTGCGCACCGCCGGGGCGAAACGCACCAAGGCCGAAATCAAGCGCGACTATGAATACCTGCAACGCCTCTGGGAGCAGATACGCGAATTGACGCTGCGCTCGATTGCGCCTGCGAAAATCTACGAAGAGGGTGACCTGATCAAACGCTCGATCCGCGATCTCTATAATCGCGATATTGACGAGGTTCTGGTCGAGGGCGAGCGTGGCTATCGCATCGCCAAGGATTTCATGAAAATGATCATGCCGTCCCATGCCAAGAACGTTAAGCATTACGTGGATCAACAGCCGCTCTTTGCCCGCTTTCAGGTCGAGAGCTATCTGTCGGGCATGTTCAACCCCACCGTGCAGTTGAAATCCGGTGGCTATATCGTGATCGGCGTGACAGAGGCGCTCGTCGCCATCGACGTCAACTCTGGCCGTGCCACCAAAGAAGGCTCGATCGAGGAAACCGCGCTCAAGACCAATATCGAGGCCGCCGAAGAGGTCGCCCGCCAATTGCGCCTGCGCGATCTGGCCGGTCTCATCGTGATCGACTTCATCGACATGGACGAGCGCCGCAATAACGCTTCGGTGGAAAAGCGCCTCAAGGATAAGCTCAAGACCGACCGCGCCCGTATTCAGGTGGGTCGCATCTCGGGCTTTGGCCTCTTGGAAATGTCGCGCCAGCGTTTGCGCCCCGGCATGATCGAGGCGACGACGCAGCCCTGTCCGGCGTGCCATGGCACGGGTCTCATCCGCTCGGATGACAGCCTCGCATTGTCGATCCTGCGCCAGATCGAGGAAGAGGGCGTGCGCCGCCGCTCGCGCGAGGTGTTGGTGAAATGCCCGGTGGGCATCGCCAACTATCTGATGAACCAGAAACGCGATCATGTGGCGCAAATCGAGGGCCGCTATGGCCTGTCGGTGCGAATCGAAGGCGACCCGCGTCTGGTCAGCCCGGATTTCACGATGGAGAAATTCAAGACCGCGACCCGCAATGTTCCCGAAGTGCCGATGGCGCAGTTCGTGTCCGGGAGTTCGGCGCTGATGGATGACATCGACGACGATACAGAGATCGAAGAGGATATCGAGGACGAGGACGAGGCGGACACCGACAAGAGCGATGAGGGCAAGACCCCCTCGGAGACCGGTGGTGATGGCTCGGACAAGCCCAAGAAAAGCCGCCGCCGTCGCAGCCGCCGTCGCAAGCCCAAGGGGGGCAACGGCTTTGATCGCAATGGGGACGGCGCTGATGACAGCGGTGATGACAGCAAGGACGACGACGAGGATGTCGTCTCGGATGCGACGGACACTCAGACTGAGACGCCTGAGGCCGTGACCGCGGCCCCCGCCGAGGCGCAGACCGATGCCGAGACCCAGATCGCCGACACCTCTGAGGAGAAGCCCAAGCCAAAGCGCACCCGCGCGCCGCGCAAGAAGAAAGAGCCGGCGGTCAGTGAGGCGTCGACCTCTGAGGATGCGCCTACGGCAAAGGCAGAAGACAAGCCCAAGCCCAAACCCAGGCGCACGCCAACCCCGCGCAAAAAGAAAGAACCCGAGGCGGTCGCGGATGCCGAGGCCGAGGTGACGGCACCCGCGCCGGAAACGCCCAAGGCCGAAGCGGCCCCGGCTGTTGCCGACGTCGTGGCACCAGATCCGATGCCGGTTGTGGATGCGCCGGTTGCCGAAACGCAACCCGAGCCGACGCCAGCGCCGACCCCGGCACCCGCCGCAGAAGCGCCTGCCGTCGAGGAAGACAGCAAGCCGAAACGTCGCGGTTGGTGGTCTCTGGGGTGATCCTTCTCGCTGCGTACGCAACGCGCGTACGCAGCGTACAGGCTGTACATACGCCGCGCCTCAGATCTGGGGCGCGGCGTATGTCTGTCGGATCAAGCGGGCGTTAGAGGGTCTTGCGGATCAGGTAGGTTTGGACACCGCCTGTATCTGTCGCCGAGAGCAAGTCATGCCCCGATTCAGCGCAGAAATGCGGCACGTCGATAATGGCGGCCGGATCATCGGCCTGCATCGCGATCACCTCACCAATGCCCAATGATTTCAAGCGCTTGCGCAGCTTGAGAACGGGCAGGGGGCACAGCAGCCCACAGGCATCGAGCGTGTCATTCGGTATCATGGCCATCCAGATAGCGGCCTTGTTACAGCCTGTCCACAAGGATGTGACTTTTTGCGTGGTGACGCCGGTCCTCGGGCGGGCTATGTCTGACCCATGTTCGGAATCGAAATCATAGACGCAGCCCTGTTGCCCGCCATGTTCGTGGCCTTAGCTGCTGGAATCATTTCATTTTTAAGCCCTTGTGTGCTTCCCATCGTCCCGCCTTACCTTGCATATATGAGCGGCATCAGCCTGAGTGACCTCTCTGAAAGCGGCAGCAGCCGCGCTCGAGCGGTGGTGCCGGCGCTGTTTTTCGTGCTTGGCCTGTCGACGGTCTTTATCTTTTTGGGGTTCACCGCCTCGGCGATCGGGACTGTGTTTCTGCAATATCAAAGCTATTTCAATACGATAGCGGGCGTTCTTGTGATGGCCTTCGGTGCGCATTTCGTGGGTGTCTACCGCATCAAATTCCTCGACCGCGAGGCGCGGATTGATGCGGGGGACAAGGGGGGATCGTCCTTTGGCGCCTATGTCCTTGGCCTTGCGTTCGCGTTCGGCTGGACGCCCTGTATCGGCCCCCAACTCGGCGCGATCCTGTCGTTGGCGGCCTCCGAGGGATCGGTTGCGCGTGGCACTGCGCTCTTGGCGATCTATGCCATCGGGTTGGGTGTGCCATTCTTGCTGGTGGCTGCATTTCTGCCGCGTCTTCAGGGGCTTATGGGCTGGATGAAACGCCATATGGAGCAGATTGAGCGGGTCATGGGCCTCCTGCTCTGGACCATCGGTCTCTTGATGTTGACCGGCGGTTTCTCGGCCTTTTCCTTTTGGCTGCTGGAAACATTCCCGGCCCTTGCGGTGCTTGGATAACACCTTACGCTTGCCCGATTTTCACGTTAGGCTCTGCTCAACAAGAGGTTGGACATGAGCAGCAAGGCCCCCGTGCGCCGTCGGCGCGTGTTCTATATTCCGGGCTATGACCCCATTCCACCGCGCCGCTACCGCGAGCTCTATCGCAAGGAAGGTGCGGAGCAATCCTCTATTTCCGGATATGAAATCAGTGTGTTGCCTGCCAAAGCTCAGGTTAGGTTCGGTTGGAATGTGGCCGCGCGGATCGAAGATGCGGAGGTCGAGAGCAGCTTTGAAGTGCTGGTTTGGTCCGACATCGTCAAGGGCAGCATGGATCAGGGGATTTTGGCCACCTATCTGACCTTGATCCGCACTGCGGCCATCTACATCGGCAGCGGCGCACTCTTTCGCCTCATGCGATTGCGAAAAGGTCCAGTGATTGCAGCGCTTTATCCGGTGGGATTCCTTCTGGCGCAATTGGCCTTGGCGCTCTTGGCAGCCTGGGGACTGGGCCGCGTGCTGGCGCTCTGGCATCCTTGGGCCGCATGGGGCGGTGTCATTGTCGTGCCATTCATCCTCGAATGGTTCCGGCGGCAGGATGGCCGGTTCTTTGCCTATTACCTGATGCATGATTACGCCTATTCAGCGCAGTATCTTGGGGCCAATCCGCCCGAGTTGGAGGCGCGGATGGCGGCGTTTACCACTGAAATTGCGACGGCATTACAAGGGGATAACGACGAGGTTCTGATTGTTGGCCATTCCTCTGGCGCGCATCTGGGGGTGTCGCTTCTGGCCGATCTGATCCGCGGCGGACAGGTCCCCAAGACAGGCCCGGTGCTGTCGTTCCTGAGCCTCGGGCAGGTGGTGCCGATGGTGTCGTTTCTGCCGCGCGCACACAGGCTGCGGGCGGACCTGGCCTATCTGAGCGTGCGGGAGGAATTGACCTGGGTCGATGTCACCGCCCCCGGCGATGGCTGCGCCTTTGCCCTCTGTGATCCCGTCAGCGTTTCAGGGGTGGCCCCGGCCAACAAACGTTGGCCGCTGGTCATTTCGGCGGCGTTCACGCAGACGCTGAGCCCCGAGCGGTGGCGCGCTTTGCGATGGCGCTTTTTTCGGCTGCATTTTCAATACCTCTGCGCCTTTGACCGGCCCAACGACTACGATTATTTCCGCATCACGGCAGGGCCTTTGACGTTGGCTGAACGCTTCCGCGACCGCCCACCGTCGAAAAGCCGGATCGAACGCGCCACCTCGCGTTACACGAGCCTTGCGCCATGATCCCGCCCAAGCCGCCCGCGCGCCCGAACCGCGTGACGCTCTGGCGCTATCTGCGGCTCTTTCGCGCCGATATCCTCTCTGCTCAGCCGGCACGTCTTTACCGGGCCTGGATGGCTGAATTTCGCACGCCGTTCTTTCGATCCTACCTCTGCAACGATACCGCGCTGGTCGATCTGGTGCTTAAGCAACGCCCTGATGATTTTCCGAAATCCACCCGTGTTTCCGAGGGGTTGCGTCCTCTGCTTGGGCAATCGGTGTTCGTCACCAATGGCGAGACATGGAAGCGCCAACGCCGTATCATCGACCCCGCGTTTGAGGGTGGGCGGCTGCGCGATACGTTCGCGGCTATGGTCACAGCCGGGCAGGGGGCGGTGACACGCCTTGCCCCTTTGGCCGATGGCACGCCGCTAGAGATTGAGTTTCACACCAGCCACGCCGCCGCCGATGTGATCTTTCGCACCTTGTTTTCTATCCCGATCGAGAACACGACAGCTGCAGAGGTGTTCGAGCAGTTCAAAGCGCATCAACGCACGCAGCCGGTGCTCAATCTTGCGGCTTTTATCCCTTTGCCGCAATGGTTTCCCCGGTTTCACCGGCGCCAGACGCGGGCCACTGCCCGCTCTATCCGGGCGCTCATCACTGGGTTGACGACCAAAAGGCGTGCCGAGATCGAAGCGGGAACAGCGCCCGACGATCTGGCGACCAAGATCATGACCACCGTTGATCCGGTCACAGGTGACCGGTTCGAGACGGAGGAAATGGTCGATCAGGTCGCGATTTTCTTTCTCGCGGGGCATGAAACCAGTGCATCGGCGTTGGCTTGGGCGCTCTATCTGCTGGCGCTTTACCCGGAGTGGCAGGAGCGGGTTGCGGCGGAGGCAGACGCGGTCTTTGGCGCAGGCCCGCCAGAGTTTTCCGACATGTCCGGACTGCGCATCACCCGCGATGTGTTCCGTGAGACGCTGCGCCTCTATCCGCCGGTGCCGATGATGGTGCGCGAGACGACCTGTCCCGAGCGGTTCCGGGACCGCGACATTGCCCCCGGCGCGCAGGTGGTGATCAGCCCGTGGCATTTGCACCGGCATGAACGGCTGTGGGATAATCCCGACGGGTTCGATCCGGCGCGCTATAGCACCGAGAATGGCAAGACCTGTCTGCGCGAGGCGTTCATCCCGTTTTCCGCCGGGCAGCGGGTCTGCACCGGGGCGGGGTTTGCCATGATCGAAGGGCCGCTCTTGCTGGCGATGCTGGTGCAGGCCTACCGATTTGACGTGGTGGCAGAGCGTCCGCCGGTGCCGGTGGCGCATCTGACAGTGCGGGGGCGCGATGGCATCTGGCTGAAACTTTTGCCACGGTGATCCGACACCCCCTTTGCAAGCGGGATCAGAGCGCCTATGTATAGGGTGTTCGCGCAAGCGGACTATGGACATAAACGCGCTCGTAATACGCGGATCGGACCCGGGGGCGGTACCCGGCGACTCCACCAAACATCCTTCATTTGGGGATCATGGGGTCGAAACAGGATCGACGAACGTCTAAAGGGGTTATGCTTTGTCTCGGTGAGGTACCACCGTTATCGGTCCGAAACGTACAGTTGCAAATGACAACCGTGCTCCGGTGGCCGTTGCTGCGTAAGCAGTAACCAAACCGAAACTTAAGCCCTTGCGCTTAGCCGCGTAAGGCGGGGTTCGCAGGCACCTGGCAACAGAAGCCTGCACTTTCAAACCAGTCTTGACAGACTTCTCCCCTTACGTGCAGATAGCAACATGGGGCCTCCGCGACTGCCCCGTGAGGCCAAGGCCCAAAGTCGCATCCACTGAAATCCCAGAGGATGTGCCATGCCTGCCACCAACGAAATCACTGTCTCACAACTCAACCGCCTGATCGGCACGCCCGATTGTCCGGTCATTGTCGATGTTTGCTTGCCCGAGGATTTTGATGCAGATCCGTATCTCATTCCCGGCTCGATACGTCACTCTCACAGCGATATCAGAGGGTTGATCGTGCGTCTTCATGGACGACGCGCCGTAATCGTCTGTCAAAGGGGCCTGAAACTCAGTCAGGGTGTGGTGGCGTGGCTCGAGTCCGAGGGGCAGCAGGCCGAATACCTTCAGGGAGGCATCCATGCCTGGCGTGCGGCTGACGATACGCTGCGCGTGCCATATGCGGCTCTGCCTGCACCCGTAGAGGGGGCCACCCTTTGGGTCACGCGCCACAGACCCAAGGTGGACCGGATTGCCTGCCCGTGGCTCATCCGTCGGTTTGTCGATCCGAGGGCGCGGTTTCTGTTTGTGGCCCCGTCCGAGGTAACGGCAGTGGCCGAGCGTTTTGGAGCCACGCCGTTTGACATTGAGGGAGTTTCTTTCAGCCACCGGGGCGAGACCTGCACCTTTGACACCATGCTTGAGTGTTTTGCTTTGAACGCGCCCGCATTGGAGCGTCTGGCGGACGTCGTGCGCGGTGCGGATACCAATCGACATGATTTACACCCGGTGTCGGCTGGATTGCTGGCGATCTCGGTGGGTCTGTCGCGGCAATACCGCGACGATCACGCCCAGCTAGAGGCTGGGATCTTGCTCTATGATGCCCTCTACCGTTGGGCGCGCGACGGGTTTGATGAAGGCCATGACTGGCCAGCGGGGCGGGGTTGAGAGATGACGGATGTATCCCTCAGCCATCTCTTTCGAAGCTTTGGCCGAATTGGCCTCCTGAGCTTTGGCGGGCCTGCGGCGCAGATTTCGATGATGCATGATGAATTGGTGGAGCGGCGCGGCTGGCTGACCGAGCAGCAATTTCTGGGCGCGCTGTCGTTTTGCATGCTCTTGCCGGGGCCAGAGGCGATGCAGCTTTGCACCTACGCCGGTTGGCGGCTGCGCGGGGTGCTGGGGGGGCTGATTGCCGGGCTTCTCTTTGTGCTGCCGGGGGCGGCGGTGATCCTGGCGCTTGGCCTTGGCTATGCCACTTACGGCGATCTGCCGCTGGTGCAGGCGGTGTTTCTGGGCGTCAAGGCGGCGGTGGTGGTTATCGTGCTGCAAGCGCTGCTCAAGCTGGCGCGTCGGGCACTTCTGCGGCTGGACAGTTGGGTGCTGGCGGGCCTTGGCTTTGTTGCGATGTTCTTTCTGTCGGTGCCTTTCCCGCTGATCATTGCTTCCGCCGCTTTCTGGGGGTGGTGGTCCCATCGGGACATGGCGGCGGATCTGAGCCTCGTCACCCCGGCGGCTGTGCCGCTCTCCGGGACCGTGACCACGGCGCTGGTCTGGGGCGCGCTCTGGGCGGCACCGGTGCTGCTCGCCTGGGGCATGGGAGCCACGTTTCTCACCGATCTGGCGCTCTTCTTCAGCAAGCTGGCGGTCGTGACCTTTGGCGGAGCCTATGCGGTGCTGGCCTATATGACCGATACGGTGGTGGCGACCAAGGGCTGGCTGACCACCGCCGAAATGATCGACGCACTCGGGCTGGCCGAGACCACACCGGGACCACTGATCCTTGTGACCGAGTTCGTCGGGCTATTGGCCGGATATGCGCAGGGCGGGGCAGGGATGGCAATCACAGCGGCAGTTCTGACCGTCTGGGTGACATTCACGCCCTGTTTTCTTTGGATTTTCACGGGTGCGCCCTATATCGAGCGCATTCTGGCGCGCCCCCGACTCAAGGGGGCCTTGGCGGGGATTTCTGCGGCGGTTGTGGGTGTGATCCTCAACCTGTCGGTCTGGTTCGCGCTCCATGTGCTGTTTGCGGAGGTGGCGATGACGCGTCTCGGACCACGTCCAGAGCTCAGCAGCTTTTCGCCGCTCGATGCGACATTTGTGGCCCTCGCAGGCGTTCTCTTACTGGTATTTCGTCTGCCGATGGTCTTGGGTCTGGCGCTGATGGCGGCGCTCTCGGGCGCGTGGCATGTTTTGACTTGAGCCGCGCATTGCAGGTCTTTTGTTTTGCTTAGAATCCCCTATGCTGACGTGCAGCAATTCCCCGGGGTCCAACATGTCTCGATCAATCGACTATGGAAATCTTATGCACCGTGCCATGCGCGGCCTCATCCAAGAGGTGTTGAGCAAGGTGCAATCCGAGGGGTTGCCGGGCGCACACCATTTTTTCATCACCTTCGACACCAAACATCCCGAGGCCAAACTCGCCAACTGGTTGAAACAGCGCTATCCATCCGAGATGACGGTCGTGATGCAGCATTGGTATGACGATCTCAAGGTGACCAATGACGGATTTGCCGTAACCCTGAATTTCGGCGACGCGCCAGAGCGGCTTTATGTGCCCTATGACGCGATACAGACTTTTGTCGATCCGTCCGTGGAATTCGGGTTGCGGTTCGAGACGCAAGAGGTCGATGAGGAAGACGACGACCTCGACGATACCGAGCCACCGGATGATGACCCGAGTCCGAACAAGGCCGAGGTGGTGAGCCTCGACAGTTTCCGCAAGTCATAGGCAGAACGCGTGGGTGCGACCCGTTGTATTCCGTCGTATACAGCATTGATATTTCGTGCAACTGCGGTATGAACGGGGCAAACTTGTCACGAAAGGCTTTGCCATGACCGCCACCCGCACCGAAACCGACAGCTTTGGCCCTCTTGAGGTGCCCACCGATAAATATTGGGGGGCGCAGACGCAGCGCTCGATCCAGAATTTCCCGATCGGTTGGGAGAAGCAGCCCATCGCGATTGTGCGCGCACTCGGTGTGATCAAACAGGCCTGTGCGCAGGCCAACAAGGCCAGTGGTACGCTAGACGCGCGTCTGGCCGACGCGATTATTCAGGCCGCGCAAGAGGTGATTTCGGGCAAGTTCGACGACAATTTCCCGCTGGTGGTCTGGCAGACGGGATCGGGCACGCAATCCAACATGAACGCCAATGAGGTGATCGCCAACCGTGCGATTGAAATTCTGGGCGGCGTCATCGGCACCAAGGACCCGGTGCATCCCAATGACCATGTCAACATGGGGCAATCCTCGAACGATACGTTCCCGACGGCCATGCACATCGCCGCAGCGATGACCGCGCGCGACGTGCTTTTGCCGGGGCTGGGAAAACTCTTGGCGGGGCTTGAGGCCAAGTCGGAAGAGTTCAAGGATATCATCAAGATCGGCCGCACCCATACGCAGGATGCCACGCCGCTGACCTTGGGTCAGGAATTCTCGGGCTATGCGCATCAGATCCGGCAGGGGATCGCGCGGGTGAACCTCTGCCTTCCCGGCATTTATGAGCTGGCCCAGGGCGGCACCGCCGTGGGCACCGGCCTGAATACCGCCAAAGGCTGGGACACGACCGTGGCGGCGCAAATGGCCGAGATCACCGGTCTGCCGTTTGTCACCGCCCCCAACAAGTTCGAGGCGCTGGCCGCCCATGACGCGATGGTCTTCATGTCCGGCGCGCTCGCCACCGTGGCGGGCTCTTGCTACAAGATCGCCAATGACATCCGGTTCCTCGGGTCTGGTCCGCGTTCGGGTCTGGGCGAATTGATCCTGCCCGAGAACGAGCCGGGATCGTCGATCATGCCGGGCAAGGTCAACCCGACGCAGGCCGAGGCGCTGACGCAGGTGGCGGCCCATGTCATGGGCAATGACGCGGCGATCAAGTTTGCAGGCTCTCAGGGGCATTTCGAATTGAATGTCTACAACCCGATGATGGCCTATAACCTCCTGCAATCCATGCAGCTTTTGGGCGATGCCGCCGACAGTTTCACCGAGCGGATGCTCAATGGCATCGAGGCCAATGGCCCGCGCATCGAAAAGCTGATGCAGGAAAGCCTGATGCTGGTGACGGCGCTGGCGCCCACCATCGGTTATGACAATGCCACCAAGGTCGCCAAGACCGCGCATAAGAACGGCACGACCCTGCGGGAAGAGGCGATTGCGCTTGGCTTCGTCGATGGCGAAACCTTTGACCGCGTGGTGCGCCCCGAAGACATGGTCGGACCGAAATGAGCGAGGGCCCGGTCAATCTGAACCGGGTGCGCAAGCAAAAGGCGCGGGCCGCTGACAAGGCCCGCGCGGAGGAGAATGCCGCGCGCTTTGGCCGAACCAAGGCGCAGAAGGCGATTGAGCAAGCCCAGGCCGACAAGGCGCGCGTCGCCCTCGATGACCATCGTCTGGACAAGGATTGATGGCGGTTTCATCTGACCTGACATACCTCGGAGGAGGCCGGGACACGGTCCGGGACGGGGGCAGAGCCCCCAAACCTTGGCCGCGATGAACGCGCGCCCCGTCAAACGCTCGCTCACCTTGCGCGGCCATCGCACCAGCGTGTCGCTGGAGGATGAATTCTGGCAGGCATTTCGCGAGATTTCCGAGGAAAAATCTATGGCTCTCAATGTCTTGGCGGCCGAAATTGATGAAAAGCGCGGGGTTGACGCAGGCTTGGCCACGGCGATCCGGCTCTATATCTTGGCCTATTATCGGGACCGGGCACGTCAAAAAGAATAACGCCGCGCGGGGGCGCGGCGTCTTTTGGCTTTACGTCTCTATGATCACTCCGCCGGTTGCTCGGCCATAACGCCATGTCTTTCGCGCAGATGGTCGCGGTAAAGCGCCTTGGTCAGCGATATGACCATCAGCACCATCACGATGGCAAACGGGAGTACCCGAATTGCCCAGTGCGAAGACCTGTGCGAACACCTGTGCGAATCCCCAAAAGCAGGATGTTTTGCGACATTGGAATGGCGGAAAAGTTACATGTTTCCCGTCATTGGGTTGCGAGTCTTGGCGGTTTTTTGCTAAAAGCCAAGGACAGACACCGGCCTCTGAGGCCCGGCTCGCGCAGGGGTCATGCCGTGCGCGCGAACCCGAAACGCTGCCACGCGCCGCGACGGAGCGGTGACCATCCCCAGCGACGGGACAGGGCTGGCAGCCAAAAGAACAGGAAAAGGAGGCCAGATGGCCGACGAAACAACAAACCAAGGGATACCCGCGCCAGAGGGGCAGTCGGATGTGATCGATACGGAGTATACGATCGGGCAGGACAATGTCGGGCCTTTCGGCCTTGATATTCACAACCCGGTCTTTTTCATTTCCGGGATGTCGATCGTGATCTTCGTTTTCTATGCTCTGGTTCTGCCGGATCAGGCGGCGAGCGTATTTGACTGGCTCTTTTCGGCCGTTACCAAGGGCTTTGACTGGTTCTTCCTGAGTGCCGCAAATGTCTTTGTGATCTTTTGTCTCTTTCTGATTGTCAGCCCGTTCGGCAAGGTGCGGCTGGGGGGCGACGAGGCGACGCCGGATTACAGCTATATCGGCTGGTTCGCGATGTTGTTTGCCGCTGGCATGGGTATTGGCCTCATGTTCTTTGGCGTGTCAGAGCCGATGAGCCATTTTTCCAGTGCCTTGGGCGGCACGGCGATGGAGGGCGGGGCGCGTAGCGATTGGGCGCCTCTCGGTGCCGCAGGAGGGGATCCGCAAGCGGCGACGCGATTGGGCATGGCGGCGACAATTTTTCACTGGGGTCTGCATCCTTGGGCGATCTACGCGGTTGTTGCCCTCGCGTTGGCGCTGTTTAGCTATAACAAGGGCCTGCCGCTCACGCTCCGCTCGGCGTTTTATCCAATTCTGGGCGAGCGGGTCTGGGGCTGGTGGGGACATGCCATCGACACGCTGGCGGTCTTTGCCACGCTCTTTGGCCTCGCGACATCGCTCGGTTTTGGCGCGGAACAGGCCGCTTCGGGTCTGACGTTCCTGTTTGGATCTGGCGACGCGGCAGAGGGAACGCGCAGTTTCCTTGGCATCACCTATGGCAATACCGAGGATAGTGGCGTGCCGGATTCCAGCTTGCTCTTGGTGCTGCTGATTACCGGCATCACGTCGATTGCGCTCATTTCGGTGGTGCGGGGTCTTGATGGCGGGGTCAAGGTGCTGTCCGAGATCAATATGGGGCTGGCTGGCCTGCTGCTGATCTTTGTGTTCTTTGTGGGCGGGCCGGTTTTCCTGCTGACGTTCTTCTTTGACAGCCTCTGGGCCTATTTGCAGAACCTCCTGGCGCTCTCCAACCCGTTTGGGCGCGAGGACACCAATTTCATGCAGGGTTGGACCGCGTTTTACTGGGCGTGGTGGATCAGCTGGTCGCCCTTTGTGGGCATGTTCATCGCCCGGGTGAGCCGGGGCCGCACGGTGCGGGAGTTCCTGATCTGCGTGCTGCTCATTCCGTCGCTGGTTTGCGTGCTCTGGATGAGTGTGTTCGGGGGCACAGCACTCAATCAGGTTATTGCCGATGGGTATGACGCGGCCATGACTGCGCCGCTGGAGCTCAAGCTCTTTCAGATGCTCGATGTGTTGCCCTTGGCGACGATCACCTCGACCATCGGGATCATCCTTGTGGTGGTGTTTTTTGTCACCTCCTCGGATTCCGGCTCGCTGGTGATTGATACGATCACGGCGGGTGGCAAGGTTGATGCGCCAGTCGCGCAGCGGGTGTTCTGGTGCATCTTTGAGGGGGCAGTTGCCATCGTGCTCTTGATCGGTGGTGGTCTTGCGGCGCTGCAATCGGCGGTGATTTCGACCGGTCTACCCTTTACTTTGGTGCTCTTGGTGATGTGCTGGGCGATCTTTCGTGGCTTGCAGAGCGAAATGAAAAGCCTGTAACACTCTAAAGAGTGTAATCTTGAAGCCCCCCGACGCTTGCGTGCCGGGGGGCTTTGTTGTTTTGTGGCGACAAAAAGGGACACTGGGGACAAGTATGACACTCGACACCGATTTCGTGCGCGCGCAATTTCCGGCTTTTGCCGAACCGAGCCTTGTGGGACAGGCGTTTTTCGAGAATGCGGGCGGCTCTTATACTTGCGCGCCTGTGATCGCGCGGTTGGAGCGGTATTACCGGCAACGCAAGGTGCAGCCCTATGCGCCCTATGCGGCCAGCCAACTGGCGGGCGCCGAGATGGACGAGGCGCGGGCGCGGCTGGCGGCAATGATGGGCGTGGCGGCGGATGAGCTGAGTTTCGGCCCCTCGACCACGCAGAACACCTATGTTCTGGCGCAAGCGTTCCGGCAGTGGATGGAGCCCGGCGATGCGATCATCGTCACCAATCAGGATCACGAGGCCAATTCCGGGCCGTGGCGGCGGTTGGCCGATGCGGGGTTCGAAGTCCGCGAGTGGAAGATCAACCCCGAGAGCGGATTGCTTGATCCCGCAGACCTCGAGAACCTGCTCGATGACCGGGTGCGGCTGGTGTGTTTTCCGCATTGCTCCAACGTGGTGGGGGCGATCAACCCGGTGGTCGAGATTACGGCGCTGGCGCATGCCGCCGGGGCCTTTGTCTGTGTCGATGGGGTCAGCTACGCGCCGCATGGTCTGCCCGATGTGGGCGGGATGGGGCCGGATATCTACCTTTTCTCGGCCTACAAGACCTATGGGCCGCATCAGGGCATCATGGTGATCCGGCGGGAACTGGGCAATCTCTTGCCCAATCAGGCGCATTATTTCAACGCAGGCACGCTCTACAAACGCTTCACGCCGGCGGGCCCGGATCATGCGCAGGTTGCCGCAAGTGCGGGCATGGCGGATTATATCGACGATCTGGCAGCGCATCACGGGATCACGGGCGGTGCCGTGACACGGGCGGCAGGGGTGCATGATCTCATGCGGGCGCATGAAACAGCACTTTTGCAGCCGCTCTTGGATTTTCTCAAGGAGCGCAATTCGGCGCGGCTGATCGGCCCGGTCGAGGCCGAGCATAAGGCACCAACCGTGGCCGTCGCCCTCAACCGGGCGGGGGCCGAGGCGGCGGCGCAATTGGCGGGGCATGGGATCATGGCGGGGGGTGGCGATTTCTATGCTGTGCGGCCTCTGACAGCCATGGGGGTAGACCCCGAGCGTGGCGTTTTGCGGCTGAGTTTCGTGCATTACACGACCCGTGCCGAGGTGGACAAACTCTTGACTGCGCTTGATGATATTCTTTGATCCGTCTGCTGATACGCACCGTATACCCACCAAAGACCGGGGCAGGGGATGACGGTGAAACCACCAATACTCGTATGGTTCAGACGCGATTTGCGCCTGGCGGACCACCCGGCGCTCTGTGCCGCGATCGAGGGCGGTGGGCCGATCATACCAGTGTTTATCCATGATGACAGCGTGGCGGGGCTGGGTGCCGCGCCAAAGTGGCGGCTGGGTCTGTCGCTGGCATCTTTGGCGCGCGATCTGGAGGACAGGGGCAGCCGTCTGATCCTGCGTCGCGGTTCGGCCCTTGAGGTCTTGCGCGCACTGGTGGCTGAGACCGGGGCCGGGGCCGTGCATTGGTCCCGGCTCTATGATCCGCAGGCAATTGAACGCGACAAGGCGGTTAAATCCGCGCTGCGTGAGGATGGCATCGCCGCGCAGAGCCATGCGGGTCATGTGATGTTCGAGCCTTGGACTGTCGAGACCAAGACCGGCGGGTTCTACCGCGTCTATAGTCCGATGTGGCGCGCGGTGAAGGATCGTGAGGTGGCAGTGCCTCTTCGGGCACCGTCAATGATCCTGGCCCCGGATATGTGGCCCGTCAGTGATGGTCTGGATGACTGGCATATGGGGGCGGCGATGGTGCGCGGCGCAGAGGTTTGCCTGCCCTATCAGCGCGTGGGCGAGGCGGCGGCCATGGATCGCCTTCACGCCTTCACCGACGGAGCCATCGCGGACTACAAGGACGCGCGCAATTTTCCGGCGGTGGAGGCTACATCCAGCCTCTCGGAGAACCTGACCTACGGGGAGATTTCGCCCCGGCAATGTTGGCATGCCGGGCAGAGGGCTTTGCATGCAGGGGCACAAGGCGCGGAACATTGGCTGAAAGAGTTGGTCTGGCGCGAGTTTGCCTATCATCTCATGTATCACACGCCACATATCCTGACGGACAATTGGCGGACGGATTGGGATGCCTTTCCGTGGTCCACCGATGCCGATCATCCCGACGTCATTGCGTGGAAACAGGGGCGAACCGGAGAGCCTTTTGTCGATGCCGCCATGCGCGAGATGTATGTCACAGGCAAGATGCACAACCGCGCGCGGATGATCGTGGCGTCCTATCTGACCAAGCACCTGATGACCCATTGGAAGGTCGGTCTGGACTGGTTCGCCGACTGCCTCACGGATTGGGACCCGGCCTCGAACGCGATGGGGTGGCAATGGGCGGCGGGGTGCGGCCCGGATGCCGCCCCTTATTTCCGGGTCTTCAACCCCGAAACGCAGCTGGAAAAATTCGACCGTGACGGTGCCTATACCCGTAGATGGATCGCCGAGGGACAGGGGCAACCACCCGCGACGGCGCTTGACTATTTCAAGGCCATTCCCCGCCGTTGGAGTCTGTCGTCGACATCCTCCTATCCCAACCGGTTGGTCGATCTTGCCGGAGGCCGAAACCGCGCACTTGCGGCTTATGAAGCACGGGAGTTCTGAGCCATGACTGACTTGACCGCTGGGCCAACGGCTGCTGCACTGACCGATAACAAGAGGACAGACCGCATGATTCTGACCGATACCAACGGCCAGACCGGCCTGCCGCGCTATTTTTCCCGTTGCTTCGGTGTGGCCCGTCAGATCGACGCCGGGCGGCTTGATATCCGCTTGCCCGATGGTCGCGTGTTCCGCGCCGAAGGCAATCGGCCCGGACCGGTGGCCGTTCTGGAGATCCACGATACCGAGGTTTTTGCACGGCTGGTGCGCGAGGGGTATCTGGGCTTTTGCGAGGCCTATCTTGATGGCGATTGGTCCACGCCGGATCTTCAATCCTTTATGGATCTGCTCAACGATGACAATGACGGGATTTACAACGGCTATCCCGGTCAGCGACTGGCGCAGATTTATGAGCGCATCCGGTTCTGGTTCAAGCGTAATTCCAAGACGCAAGCGCGCCGCAACATCAGCTATCACTACGATCTGGGTAATGAGTTCTACAGCCTCTGGCTGGATGAAACGATGACCTATTCCAGCGCGATCTTTCAGCCCGGCCAAAACAGTCTCGAACAGGCGCAGATCGCCAAATATGCCAGCATGGTCGATCAGATGGGGGTGAAACCCGGTGATCACGTGCTGGAAATCGGCTGTGGCTGGGGTGGCTTTGCCGAATATGCCGCCAAGGAACGCGGGCTGCGCGTGACCGGCCTCACGATCAGCGCGGAGCAGTTGAAATATGCGCGCGACCGGATGGCGCGCGCGGGATTGTCGGACCGGGTCACGCTCAAGTTGCAGGACTATCGCGACGAGCGCGGTACCTACGATGGCATTGCCAGTATCGAGATGTTCGAGGCGGTGGGAGAACGCTATTGGCCGGTGTTTTTCAACAGCTTGCGCGAGCGCCTTAATCCCGGAGCTCTGGCCACATTGCAGATCATCACGGTCGAGGACAAGCGGTGGGAAAGCTACCGCAGCGATGTGGATTTCATCCAGAAGTACATCTTTCCGGGTGGCATGCTGCCCAGCCCCACCGCGCTGCGCGCCGAAATCGAGCGGGCAGGTCTCAACGTCGCGCGCTCCATCGAGTTTGGTGAGAGTTACAGCCAGACCCTGCGCCGGTGGCACCAGACTTTCAACGACAAATGGGACGCAATTGCCGAAATGGGCTTTGACGAGCGCTTTCGCCGGATGTGGAATTTCTACCTGACCTCTTGCGCGGGGGCCTTCAAAGGGGGTAGTTGCGATGTGACACAGATCACCATCGCAAGGCCCGGATAGATGCCCGTCACAGATCACATGCCAACTGCCGGGAGGCTGGTCGCAGCGATCGGTCTGGGCGCTTTGGGGTGGTACGGATCAGAGCTCTTTCGCCCTCTCATGCCCGAAGATACCAATTTCGGTTGGTTCAATGTGGTCAACGTTGTCCTTGGCGCGATTTGCGGCTGGCGCGTGACCGGCAAGCGGCTTGGCTTTGGCTATGCCGAGGGGTTCAGCGCCGGGTTGACGGGTGTCGGCGCGCTGGTGTTCTGGGCGCTGTTTCTCCAGAGCCTCAACGAGATGCTCAAACGCGCCCTCGACACTCGGTACGACGGGGTCGTCGAGGGCGTTATCTCGATGTTTGAACTGATTGTGGAATATGGCAGCCTGATGATCAACGGACCGCTGATCGGTCTGCTGGTCACGGGCGGGATTGTGGTCGGAATCGTTTCGGAATGGGTGTCGCACAGGTGGTCCTGACGGAACCGCTCTTTGTCTATGGTCCGCTGGCTACCCCGATGTTGCTTCAGACCGTGATCGGCGATGCGGATGTCCGGCCAGCTCAAGCGCCGGACCTTGCGATCACCCTGTGTGATGAACCCGTGCCGGTTTCAGGCCTGAGCGCGGGGCAGGGCAACGCAGAAGGTCTCTTGATCTCGGGTGCTGACGCCGTGGCGCGGCTCTCTTATCTCGCACAGGTGCTGGGGTTGGGCCCGGCTGAGAGACTTGTGGTCCTGCAGGATGGGACAGAGCGCGAGGCGCTCGTGTTTCCGGGTCGACCGGGGCGCTGCGCGTGGCATCCCCAAGAGTGGGTGGCAAAATCAGGGGCCATCCTGCAGGCGGCTGCGCGTGAAATCATGACAGTCAAAGACCGCGTGCCCGCCGCT
The DNA here is from genome assembly GCF_000961715.1 of Roseovarius sp. BRH_c41. NCBI lineage: Bacteria > Pseudomonadati > Pseudomonadota > Alphaproteobacteria > Rhodobacterales > Roseobacteraceae > Roseovarius > Roseovarius sp. BRH_c41. Next base: position 42,673 of record NZ_LADY01000021.1, read on the forward strand.
GATCTGGCGGACCGCCTGCCAATGATCCTGTCGCGCGCGGGCGGCAGGGTTGCCGCGCGACAATCGGCCCCGGCCAACCTGCGCAGCGCAACCCATGCCGATCAGGTTCAGGATATGGCGTGCGAGATCACCCACGTGGGTTTCTTTCTGTCTCGTGCCTATACGCTGCGCCATCCGCGCTTTGACGGGACCATGAGCGCCACCTTGGGACGTGAGGTTTTTGTCGCCACAGACGCCGCGTTGGTGCTGCCCTATGATCCAGTCCGCGACCGGGTGCTGCTTGTTGAACAGTTTCGCATGGGCCCCTATGGGCGCGGCGATCCGCACCCGTGGATGCTGGAACCCGTCGCAGGCCGGATAGATGGCGGCGAGTCACCGGAAGAGGCGGCACGGCGCGAATGTCTGGAAGAAGCGGGGCTGACACTGCGCCATCTCGAGAAGATTTCCGCGCATTACTGCACACCGGGCTACTCTACGGAGTTCTTCCATATTTTCCTTGGCGTTTGCGACTTGCCCGATACCGATACGGGCCAGGGCGGGTTGGCCACGGAACATGAAGACATCCGCACCCATGTCATTGATTTTGAACGTGCAATGGCACTGCTTCGGACTGGCGAAGCGAACAACGGTCCGCTGATCCTGAGCTTGATCTGGCTCGAGCGCGAACGCGCGCGCCTGCGCGCATCGCCTTGAGTTCCAGCATCCGACCGCCTAAACCAAGACAACAGTTTTACCACAGGAGCATGAGAGATGCGCATCGCACAGGATCTGGCCGCAGCCGTGGGAAATACTCCCCTTATTCGTTTGCGTCGCGCCAGTGAGGAAACCGGCTGTGAAATCCTCGGCAAATGCGAATTTCTGAACCCCGGTCAATCGGTCAAGGACCGGGCTGCCCTCTTCATCATCCGTGACGCCATTGCGCGCGGTGACCTGAAACCCGGCGGCACGATTGTCGAAGGCACTGCTGGCAACACCGGCATCGGTCTGGCGCTGGTTGGGGCCTCGCTTGGGTTCAAGACAGTGATCGTGATCCCCGAGACGCAGAGTCAGGAGAAAAAGGACATGCTGCGCCTCGCCGGAGCCGATCTGGTTCAGGTGCCCGCAGCGCCCTATTCCAACCCCAACAACTTTGTGCGCTATTCCGAGCGGCTGGCATCCGAGCTTGCCAGAACCGAACCCAACGGGGTGATTTGGGCCAACCAGTTCGACAACGTGGCCAATCGTCAGGCGCATATCGAGACCACCGGACCCGAGATATGGGATCAGACGGGTGGTAAGGTCGATGGGTTCATCTGCGCGGTGGGATCGGGCGGCACATTGGCGGGGGTCGGCATGGCGCTGCAACCCAAGGGCGTCAAGGTGGGCATCGCCGATCCGATGGGGGCCAAGCTCTATTCCTGGTACACCAAGGGCGAGTTGGAGAGCGAAGGGTCGTCCATCGCCGAAGGTATCGGGCAGGTCCGCATCACAGCCAATCTTGAGGGGTTCACCCCCGATTTCGCCTGTCAGGTTCCCGATGCCGAGGCGCTGCCCATCGTCTTTGATCTCCTTCAATACGAGGGGCTGTGCATGGGCGCTTCGACCGGTGTCAATATCGCCGGGGCCATCCGCATGGCCCGCGAGATGGGGCCCGGCCATACTATCGTGACGATCCTCTGCGATTACGGCACGCGCTATCAATCCAAGCTCTTCAATCCTGAATTTCTGCGCGCCAACAACTTGCCGACGCCGGATTGGCTCGATCAGGCGCCGCGCTCGATCCCGGGGGTTTTCGCAGGGTGACACGGATGCTGCGGCAACTTGGCCTGATCCTCTGCCTGGCATTCAGCGCGGCGGTTGGTCACGTCCCATCCGGTCTGGCGCAGGGCCAACATAGCCCGAACGCTCCTGATTACGTCGCCTGGGAAGATCTCGCGACCAGCGCCGACGACATGCTCGCAAATGGCGATGCCTCGACCGAAGATCTCGAAAGCCTGCGCAGTCAGGTCAATGGCTGGCGTCAGCAATTCGTGGACATGCAAGGCAGCAACGCCGCCGCGATAGCCACGGTGCGCAGTCAGATTGACTCGCTTGGGCCGGTGCCTGAAAGCGGCGAAGAACCCGAAGACATCTCTGCACAACGCGAGGAATTGAAGCGCCGCCTTGCGCGGCTCGAGGCTCCGGTGAAGCTGGCTGAACTGGCCCGCAGCCGTGCCGAAGGGCTGGTGAGCGCGATTGACCGGGTGATCAGCAACCGCCAGACCGAGGCTCTGTTGCGCCTTGGTCCGTCGCCCGTCAATCCATTGCATTGGCCCGAGGCGGTCAAGACGCTCTATCGCACTGTAGAGACGTTGCGTGCAGAAACCGCCACCAACTGGCAGAGCGCCTTTCGCCGGGAACGGTTCCAAGGCAGTCTGCCGGGCGTGTTTGTTCTCTGTCTGATCGGGATTTTCCTGATCAGCCGGGGACGTATCTGGACGACCCGTCTTTACGCGCGCGTTCTGGGATCGACCCCGACCGCAGGACGGCGTCTTTCTGCCTTTGCCATATCGCTCGGGGACTGGCTGCTGCCCTATCTGGGCACCATCGCTTTGGTTGCTGCGGCGGCTTTGACCGGATTGCTCGGCTCTAAGGGGCTTTTGGTGATCGGGTCCATCCCGTCGGCGATTTTCATTTTCCTCTTGGCGCGCTGGTTGGCGTTGCGTGTCTTTCCACGTGACGACCTGCAAATGTCCCTGCTCAACCTCGAGACCGCCGAGCGCTATGCCGGGCGGCTTTATGGGGCGATGCTGGGCCTCGTGATTGGGGGTTTTGCCTATGTTCAGGATCTTGCCAATGGATTTGGATGGTCCGAAGAGGCGAGAAACGTTCTGATTTTCCCGATCATGGTTGTGGCGTCGCTGCTGTTGTGGCGACTGGCACGGCTCTTGATGCAGCACAACCGCGCCACGGCGGATGAGGTGGAAACCGAGCTTGGGTTCCGCAGCAAACTGGTGCGTATTCTGGCCCGCGTGCTCTGGGCCTTGGCGATCCTTGCGCCCGTGTTGGCCGCCATCGGGTATGTGGCTGCTGCCGAGGCGATGATGCTGCCTGCGCTGCTGTCGCTGATGATGATCGCGGCCCTGCTGCTGTTGCAACGCATCCTGACCGAAGTTTACATCATGCTGCGCGGCAATTCGCAGAACGCCGAGGAGTCGCTCTTTCCAGTGCTGCTCGGTTTTGTCTTTGTGCTGGCGTCGGTGCCGATCTTTGCCCTCATCTGGGGGGCGCGGCCTGCACAGCTGCATGAGGCGTGGTTGCAATTTACCCAAGGCGTCAGCTTTGGCGGCATCACCATTTCGCCCACCGGGTTTCTCACGCTCGCGGCGGTCTTTACGATCGGTTATTTGCTCACGCGGTTGGTTCAGGGGACACTCAAGAACTCGATCCTGCCCAAGACCAAACTCGATATGGGCGGGCGCAATGCCATTGTGTCGGGCGTCGGATATATCGGGATATTCCTTGCTTCGCTGATCGCGATCACCAGTGCCGGCATTGACCTCAGTTCGCTAGCCATCGTGGCCGGTGCGCTCTCTGTGGGCATCGGTTTCGGTCTGCAGAACATCGTGTCCAACTTTGTCTCGGGCATCATCCTGTTGATCGAGCGACCGATCTCGGAAGGGGATTGGATCGAAGTGGGCGGCCAGCATGGCTATGTGCGCTCGATCTCGGTGCGCTCGACCCGGATCGAGACCTTTGACCGCACCGATGTGATCGTGCCCAATGCCGATTTCGTCAGTGGCACGGTGACGAACTATACCCGAGGCAATACCGTGGGCCGGGTGATTGTGCCGGTGGGCGTGGCCTATGGCACAGACACGCGCCGGGTGGAAGGGATCCTGCGCGAGGTGGCCGAGGCGCATCCGATGGTGCTGATGCAGCCGCCGCCGACGGTGCTGTTCCAGAGTTTCGGGGCAAGTTCGCTGGATTTCGAGATCCGCGCCATCCTGCGCGATGTGAATTGGGTGGCCAGCGTGAAATCCGACATGAACCACGAAATCGCGCGCCGCTTTGCCGAGGAGGGGATCGAGATCCCATTCCCGCAACAGGATATCTGGTTTCGCACCCCAACAAGCACGCCTCAAGAGCGCCCTGTTGAGGCCGAAGGCCAGACCAGCCGCGCGCCAGCCGGCCTGACCGAAGGCGATGTTGACGGCGACGGTGGGGGGGATGGGCGATGACCATAGCGCTCTTTCGGCAGGATGCCTATCAGACCGAGGCCGAGGCGGTCGTGACCGCCCACACGCCGGAGGGGGGCATTGTGCTGGACCATTGCCTGTTCTATCCCACCGGTGGTGGGCAGCCGGGCGACAGTGGGCGGCTCGAGTGGCGGGGGCGTAGCCTGCCGATTGCCACGGCGGTCAAGGCCGACGGTGCGGCCATCGCCCTTGTCGCGGCAGAGCCGCAGCCTTTGCCAGCCGTCGGAACAGCTTTGCGGCAAACGATCGACTGGCCAAGACGGCACCGCCTGATGCGTATGCACACGGCGCTGCACCTCTTGTCGGTGGTGATCCCATTGCCCGTCTCGGGCGGGGCCGTCGCCGAGGAACGCAGCCGTCTTGATTTCGATATGCCCGAGGCGCCGACCGACCGTGACACGCTTGAGGATTATCTCAATCAACTGGTAGACCGGGATCTGCCAGTGACAGAAGACTGGATCACCGATGACGCACTGCGCGCCAATCCGGGACTGGTCAAGACCATGTCGGTGGCACCGCCCATGGGCTCTGGCCGGGTGCGCTTGGTGCGGATTGGGCAGGGGAGAGACCAGGTTGATCTGCAACCCTGCGGCGGCACACATGTGGCGCGCACCGGCGAGATCGGACGGCTCAGACTGGGCAAATTCGAAAAGAAGGGCCGCCAGAACCGCCGGGTCTATCTGCATCTGGACGGCTGAGAGCCCTCAGAGGCGCTCTTGCGGCGCTCCATTCTGTGCAAAACGCGCAATTGCAACGGTCAGGCAATCCAAGCTGTCGGTATGCGGGGCCGTCCGGGGCAGGGCGTCTGTCATCAAGGACAGCTCCGTACAGGCCACGAGCAAATGATCCGCCCCCTCGGCCAAGAGCGCCTCTGCCTCATGGGTGAGCCGGGGTTTGAGGGACGCAGCCACTTCTCCGGCTTTGACCGCGCGGATGAGCGTCAGAAGATCGCTGTCGTCAGGCAAGAAGACGGGTGTCAGCCCGTGGGCGGCAAAGGGCGCAGCAAAGACGCCCGCAAGCCGCGTCGCAGGCGAGGCGAGCATGCCGATCCGGCGCGCGCCTTGGGCGACGAGCGCAGCGGCCGTGAGGTCCAACATATTGAGAAACGGCAGGGATGTGGCCGCCACCACGGCTGGCGCATAATGATGCGCGGTGTTGCAGGGCATCGCCAGTGCCTGCGCACCCGCTGCCTCGAGATCCCGCGCCATGCGCGCCAAGGTCGGGCCGGGGTCTTCTCCTGTGCCCTCGATCAGGGCCTTGATGCGGCTGGGAACCTGTGGGTTCTGGTGAACGATCAGCGGAATGTGATCGCTGTCGTCGCGTGCAGGCACGGCGGCCAGCAGTTTCTGCATCAGAAGAATGGTCGCTTCGGGGCCCATACCCCCGAGAATGCCAACAGTTTTCATAGCTTGGACTTTACCCTGTGGAGGTTGCCGCGACGGGTGCGGTGGTCAAACGGATGTCGGCGCTGCGCGCGTGGCCTTCCATCCGCTCGGCCCGGCTCAGGCTGGCCGTGACACGCGCGAGATCAGGCAGCGCGCGCTCGTCCACCTCTTGCCACGTGACGGTTTTCAGGAACTTATGCACAGATAGCCCCCCTGTATACCGCGCGGCCCCAGAGGTGGGCAAGACGTGGTTGGGCCCCGCCGCCTTGTCGCCAAAGGCGACGGTGGTGGTCTCGCCCAGAAAGAGCGAGCCATAGACGCGCAGGCGGCCCAGCCACCACGGCAGGTCGCGCGCCTGCACATGCAAATGTTCGGGTGCCTTTTGATCTGCATATTGCGCCATATCCTCGGGGGTGTCGCAGAGCACGACTTCTGCAAGATCGCGCCACGCGGCGGCAGCCGCGCTTCGATTTGGCTCCGGTAGGCTGGTGATGAGGGTGGGCACGCGGGAGATCACCGATCTGGCCAAGGGTTCGTGAGTGGTGGCAAGCCAGACCGGTGAATTCGCGCCATGCTCCGCCTGTCCGACCAGATCCGCGGCGACCGTTTCGGCGCAGGCCGTGTCATCGGCAAGGATCAGGCTGTCAGTCGGGCCTGCGAACATGTCGATGCCGATGGGACCAAAGAGTTGCCGCTTGGCCTCGGCCACATAGGCATTGCCGGGACCGACGAGAATATCCGCCGCGGGCGCACCAAAGAGGCCAAGGGCCATGGCGGCGATGCCCTGCACCCCGCCGATGGTCAGGATGCGCGTGGCTCCGGCCAGATCCATCGCATAGAGCATGGCATCGGGAATCCCCTGATTGCCGCAGGGGGGCGAACAGGCGGTGATATCGGCGACACCAGCCTCGCGTGCCGTGCCGATGGTCATCAGCGCCGAGGCGATATGGCTATAGCGCCCGCCGGGCACGTAGCAGCCTGCAGCCTGCAGCGGGATCTGGCGCTGACCGGCGCGCAGCCCGGGACGCAATTCGATCTCCATATCCTGTGCCGTGGCGCGCTGTGCAGCGGCAAAGCGCGAGATATTGTCATGCGCCCATGCGATATCATCCCTGAGCGATTGCGGTACGCGGGCGATTGCCCCGTCGATTTCAGCGCGCGTGACCGTGATTGCCCCGGGCCAGCCATCCAGGTGCCGTGCATATTCCAGCGCCACCTGCGCGCCGCCGGTGCGCAGCCGGGCCAGCATGATCTGGACGGTATCGGCCACGTCATGCGCGGTCTGTGGCGGCTCTCCGGGGGCGGTTTTCAAAGGGGTGATCGACATGGCAGGGTCTCCTTTCGTATGAGGAATGGGCCGTGCAGCGACGTGGAGCAAGGGATTTGCCGGGGCGGCGATCCGGTTTTTTCAGGCGCTGAAAGGCTGCTTCGGATTTCCCGAAAAGAAACATCGCCTCAGGTCAGCGCTTTACGCCTCACCCACGCCTGCGGGCCGGCGCATCCAGATCCTGATCGGTTTCGGGCAGCCCTTCGCGGGACAGCAGGATGGCGATGGCGCGGAGTCCCGGCACATGGCTGCACACGATCATCAGGGCCACCATAATCGGCACTGCCAGAAACATCCCCGGTATCCCCCAGACCGCCGCCCAGAAGGCAAGGCTGATGATGATGCCAAAGGAGGAGACCCGCAGCGCGCGGCCCATGAGCATCGGGTCGATGATGTTTCCGTTCAAGAATTGGATGATCCCGACGATCAGAAAGATCACCAGCGCGAGGGTGCCATCGGCCAATTGCACATAGGCCACCAGAGCCACGAGCACCGTCGCCACGATCGAGCCGATCGAGGGGATGTAATTGAGCACGAAGGTGAGAATCCCCAAGGCCCCGGCCAGATCGAGCGCGAAGTAGCGCGCGACACCGTAAACCATGAGGCCGGTCACGACGCTGACGAGGGTTTTGACCAGAAGGTAATAGTTCACGCGGTGAATGATGGAGCTGACGATCCGGCCCACCCGTTCGGCCTGTTTTGCATCGCCAAAGAGGCTCTCGAGCTTGGTTGTGAACCAGATGCGTTCGGCAAAGAGGAAGCCGACGAAGAGGATCACCAGAACCGTGGCCTGCATGAGGCCGCCAGCCTGCCCGGCCAGGGTGCGCAGATACCCTGCCACATCCAGCGTCGCCACCGCGTTGAACACCGCTTTTTCGGCATCCGGTCCCAACCATGCCACCATTGCGGACATCGCCTGTGGCGCGCGGTCGGTATAGGCCAGCGTCGTCGACAGCACCGTGTTGAGCTGCGACAGGATCACCGCCGAGAGGCTGAGCAGCGCCGCCGAGATCAGCAGCAAGGCCACAATGCTGGCCAGCCAGTTGGGCACCCGCACCGGACCGAGCCGCAGGCGGGCAATAGAATTGATCGCATCCGACGTCAGGCTGAAGAGGATAATCGCTGTGGCCAACGAGATCAGCAGGAACCGCGCTTGGACCAACAAAAACAGCACCACCGCAAAGGCAATGATGATCTGTGCCACAGTGCGAATACGTTGAAATTCCGGCGTGCTCGGGCCGGGGTGGTGGTCGTGCTCTCTTGCGGTCACGGTCTGGCCTGTCCTTGGCATGCTGTTGCGCCCGAGTATCGGGAATTTCAGGGCAGGTGACAATCGCCGAACGACGCATTTAAGTGGTAAAATCAGGTATTTCACCGCTCTGCTGCGATTTAAAGTGGCGCTCGGGCATCCTCGAGGATCAGATCTGCCGCCCGCCACGCCAACATCATCGTGGGAGCGTTCGTATTGCCGGAGGTGACATTGGGAAACACCGAGGCGTCGACCACCCGCAACCCTGTCACGCCATGCACCCTGAGACGCGGATCGACCACAGAGTGACTGGCATCCCAACCCATCCGGCAGGTGCCCACCGGATGAAAGACCGTACCGCTGCGCTTGCGGAAATCCGCAAGGAGGGCGGCGTCGTCCATGGTCCGCAGGTCCTCGTACATCGCGCTCTCCACCAGACCGCCGAGCGCCTTTGTGGACATCAGCCGCTGACAGAGCCTGCCCCCGGCTATCACCTGCGCGCAGTCCTCTTGGGTCGCCAGCGAATTGGGTCGGATCAGAGGCGGGGCCTCTGGATCGGGACCGCTGATGTCAATCCGCCCCCGGCTGGTCGGGCGCGCGGGTTGAAAGCAGATAATAAAGCCTGGAAAGGGATCAGGCCGCACCACAGACCGGGTGCCCGCGGGTGTGGTCGTATACGTTACGGGGTTAAAATAGAGTTGCTGATCGGGCCGGTTCTGGCCGGGCGTTGAGCGAAAGAATCCACCGCATTGGTTGACCGACAGGGCCAGAGGCCCGCGCCGCGTCAACGCAAACCGCAACGCCGCCCGCACCTTGCCCATGAACGGGGCCAGATCGTTGTTGAGCGTGCGCTCTGTCGCGCGGAAATAATAGTTGATCCCCAGATGATCCTGCAAATTGCCCCCGACATCGGCGCAATCGCGCAGCGGTGTGATGCCATGCTGCCGCAAGAGGTCGGCAGGGCCGATCCCCGAGAGTTGCAAAAGGCGCGGCGAGGTGACAGCCCCGGCGCTCAGGATGATTTCACGTCTGGCCCGCACCACATGCGCTTGGGTGCCGCGCCGATAGTGCACCGCCACCGCCTTTGTCCCGTCAAAGGCGATCCGCTCCACCAAGGCGCCGATCACCAGCGTCACATTGCTGCGTTTCAGCGCCGGTTTGAGGCAGGCGCGCGCCGAGGAATTGCGCAAACCGCCTGCCGTGTTGATCCGGTAGACCGCGCCCCCTTCGCCCGCAGGGTCGTTGATGTTCTCGGCGCGGGGCAGGCCCAGCTCGTCAAGCGCTGCGAAATAGTGCCGGTTCACCGGATGGATCTGATCCGACACATCCTGCACCGTAATCGGCCCGTTGCCGCGCCGCGCTCCATCAGGAGCCACGAGGGTCTCCAGTGCCTCATAGGTTTGGCGGACTTGTTCCCAGCCCCAGCCGGTAGCGCCGGCAGCCTCCCAGTCATCAAAATCATGCGGCAGGCCTCGGGCGTAGACCAGCGCGTTGATTGCGCCCGATCCGCCCACGGTCTTGCCGCGTGGCCAATAGCCTCGGCGACCGTTCAGTGTCTCTTCTGGCTCAGACTCGTATTTCCAGTTCACGCGCTCGTTAAAGAAGGTTTTGCCATAGCCAAGGGGCAGGGCGATCCAAGGGCTGCGTCCCCGACCACCAGCTTCGAGGATCAGGACGGAATACTGCCCGCTCGCGCTCAGCCGGTCCGCCAGCACAGAGCCAGCCGAGCCTGCGCCGACGATAACATAATCATAACCCGTCACAGCCTGTCCTGCCTTTGCCTTATGCTTGAGGGGCAGGGTTACAAAAGCGATCTACCCCCGAAATGCCAAAAAGCGGCAGCCCTGACAAATTTCCGACAGAACCTTGCGGCAATCAGCGTCAAAGCGACACCCCAATTTTTTCCCGCCTGCCTGCGCAAACTCCCCCTTGCAAACCCCGCCCCCCTGCGGCTAGAACGCGCCCGATGGAGCGGTGGCCGAGTGGTCGAAGGCGCACGCCTGGAAAGTGTGTAGGCGGGGAACCGTCTCGAGGGTTCGAATCCCTCCCGCTCCGCCACTTGACCCTGAAAAACGGTTCTCCCGATCCGCCTGAGGCCGGATTTTCCCGTTGTTTTAGAGGGTTATGCGCGTTGGGCTGTTCACCGGCCCACGCCCAGAAAGGCGCACACGCATTCTCTACGGGCTGTTATTCTCCGAACCTGATGACTACGTTGTTTTGGTGTTCAGGTCGTAAGCCACTAATTCGATGGAAGAATTTGAGCAGTCGAAAATTGACTTCGATGCTAGTCACGCTCAACCAGATGACTCTGAAATCCAAATGTATCTCATCACCGGCAAAGATGCGATCTGATCTTGTTGCCGCGACGCAGCGTTCGTTGGGAAGGGCGGGAAGCGGCCGTTTTCCGCAGTCGCGAAGCAAACCGTCTGAGAAGTTGGAAGCAGACATTCGACCGGCGTTTTTTCTGGGCACCATCCGGCACTGCCGCGAGACGGCTGTGAGCCCATGGCAGTCCCATGACGGAACCTCATCTTCGCCCATTTCGATATTGATGACACACGACCAATTTTACGTTATCATTCGCATCAAAGATCGGGCCTAAAAATAAGTAAATTTAATAAACGTAGCGATCTGCAAACCTTCGAGCAAAACACAGCTTTGCCAGCTTTGGCAGCAGTTAATCCAAGGAGGAGGATTTATGATCGACTGGGAGATAAGGGGCGAAGAGCTCGCTAACTGTAACTGTAATTTCGGATGTCCTTGTCAATTTGGCGTCTTGCCTACAGATGGCACTTGCGAAGCAGCAGTTGTCTACAAAATCCATAAAGGGCACTACGGGAGCACGTCACTCGACGGCTTGACGGCGGCGGGTGTCTATAAGTGGCCTGGCCCAATTCACGAAGGGAATGGCCACATGCAGCTCATTATCGACACCAATGCGGATGCCGATCAGCGCGCAGCGCTCGAAGCGATCATGACCGGGGCCGATACGGAAGAAATGGCCACCATGTGGTTTGTCTTTGGCGCGATGAGCCCAAACAAGCATAAAACGATCTACGCACCGGTTTCTTTGGATATGAACAGTGAGGATCGCGTAGGCAAAGGAGTCGCCCAGGGCATTTTCGAAATTAATGCAGAGCCAATTCCGAACATCGTAACAGGGGAGCCGCACCGCATCGGCATCAGGCTGCCCCACGGTTTCGAGTTCGGGTTTGCCGAAATGGCCAAGGGTCAGACCAAGACTTCTGGTGGTGATCTAGACCTGAACAAGAACACAGGCACCCACGCACATATGGCAAGCTTGCACCTGACCGGCCAAGGCCGCGTCGCCGCATAACGTTAGATCTGTGATGATTGGTTCCGTAGGGCCCTTCGAAAGGATTATGGCGCGCGACACTTGGGTGGTGGCGGGCGCCGTTACTATGATCGTCCTGTTGGCCGGTCTTTACACATTTAGCGGCGTCGGCATGAACATGTCTGCGCTGGACATGACTAAGATGGCGGGTCCGATCGGCGAACCTATGGCAATGGGTGGATTGCAGCCTTGGACATTGAGTGCTGCGCTGCTCATCTTTCTGATGTGGTGGGTCATGATGATTGCCATGATGACGCCAAGTGCCACGCCAACGCTTTTGCTCTACACTGCACTGAAACGGTATGGTTCAGAACGCGCATCGGCGACGAAACTCAGCCTGATCTTCCTTGCTGGTTATCTTCTGATCTGGGGTGGTTTCAGCCTCCTGGCGGCAGGGCTACAATGGGGAACAGAAACTTTGGGTTTCGTTGATGGGCCGATGATGACACTCGCGTCACGTCCCGCCGCGGGCGTAGTGCTGATCTTGGCTGGCCTCTTCCAGTTTTCAGCGCTAAAGACGGCCTGCCTAAAACAATGCAGTTCTCCCGCAGACTTTCTCACACGTCACCGCAGAACAGGCGGCGCAGGCGCGCTTCTGATGGGTATGCATCACGGCGCCTATTGCTTTGGCTGTTGCTGGGCGTTGATGGCGCTGCTCTTTGTCGGCGGCATCATGAACCTTTACTGGATTGTCGGCCTTGCTCTGTACGTGCTGGCCGAAAAAATCATTCCTAAACCGCGCTTCTTCGCGAGGCTGACAGGAGCCCTCCTCATTGGTTGGGGCCTCTGCTGCATTTTCACATCCGTGTGACGACGGCCAAAAGAAAGGAGAACTCATGGCTCATAAAGATTGGTATGTCGAAGGCCCGGCATTCGGGAACTGCAATTGCGGCTATTCATGTCCCTGCCAGTTCGAGGAGGACCCGACCCACGGCGATTGCCGGGGTTTTGAAGTGATGGAGATCACCAAGGGGCACTTTGAAGACCTTGAACTTACGGGTTTGAAAGTCGCGGTGCTTTATGCATGGCCCGGGCCAATCCACGAAGGTAAAGGCGAGATGCAGTTGATCATCGACCCTGCGGCGTCGCCTGATCAACGCGCAGCGCTCGAGACGGTACTCACGGGCGGCGAGACCGATGAGGAGGCAACACACTGGTGGGTATTTCGCGCCATGTGTCCGACGCTGCATGACACTGTTTTTGAGGCCATCGACTTCACCTCCGACATGGAAGCGCGCACAGCATCGGTGAAAATCGGCCATATGCTGACTTCTTCCGGTCGCCCGATCAAGCCGCCACATGGCGACGGAGAGCACCGTGTGCGCATCGACATGCCCAATGGTATAGAGTTTTCAGTTGCCGAGGTTGGCAACGCGTCGACCAAGGGCACTACGGCCATCGCGCTTGATTTGAAGGACAGTTACGGTCAATGGCATTTTATGAAGCACGGACCACACGGCATAGTTCATTAGGGCCGATGTTGCAGTTCGGCTGCTGATGTTTTCTACTTGGTAACTGGTTGTCTCGCCTTTTTGCGAGCGGCGGCTGAGTCCGCAGGCTGTGATTTCTCCCCGGCATGGGTTTCGCACCTTCAGCGAAAGTCCGGTCTGACGGGCTGCACCACAGCGGAAGAGACAAAAGCTCAATGGCCGGAGTGGGCCGAGTGTTTCGGCTACGGGCATTGACCCGATATAAGAGTCGTGCTGCACCGCCTCGAGCCCTAAGCTGACGCATGTGGGAATCTGTGATAAGCTCTGCTGCGGTGGAGGGATGCAAATGTTTAACATAGACACGTTTATTGCTGACTGCCTCGATGCGGTTAACAAAGATCCAACGAACAAAACGACAGCAGAGGTCATGCGACGTGCGATGTCCGATCCATCCGAAGTCCTTGCAGCACTGGGGGAACCATGTGAGCCTGGGATCACGCCGCTCTATCAATCATCCAAGCTGACTATTATCAACCTGGCTTGGAAGCCTTCAACAACCATCCCACCTCACAACCACGCAATGTGGGCCGTCATAGGCATCTACGGTGGCCGAGAGGACAACATATTCTGGCGCCGGATTAAGGACCATCCGGGCGGGCTGATCGAAGCAGCCGGCGCGAAGTCATTGTCGACGGGAGACGTTTGCCCAATGGGCAAAGACATCATCCATTCCGTGACCAATCCAATTCCCCGCCTCACAGCTGCCCTGCACATCTACGGGGGTGATTTCTTCGAGGCTGAGCGAAGCGAATGGGAAGCAGAGCGACTGACTGAGCACAAGCTCGACATCGAGGAAGTGCGCGCGCGGTTTTCAAACTGAGGCCTCGGCTTTAGTAGGGTACGCTTGGTCCAGCTGACTGAACACGCGTTCCCCGAAAATGCTGCATAATGCACGAATGGCCGCTTCGAGTTCCTTGGCGGATCTGGTCGGAAACCGCCGTTCCCGACACCATGACCAATCTCCAGACAAGCGCTCTACGTTGCTCAGACTATTGTCCGAGGTTCCAGATATCGCGATGGAGGTGCCAGATCCCGTCGATCTGAATCCAATGTACCACGTACTTGGCAGCGACGACAACGCGCTCGCCGTTCTCGCCCGGCGCGGAGAGAGTGAGCGTACCAACATCAAGTGCACTGTCGCCGGTGGCGATCACTTCGGCTGCTATCAAGTCTAGGTCAGCGAGCCCGCTTTCAATAGCACCCGCCCAGAAGGCGGCTATCTTCTCGCGGCCGTCGATCCGCGTTACGCCCGGCGGCAGGATCGCCGCATCCGGCGCATAAAGAGTAGCGACAGCGGCGCTGTCGCCTGCATTGAAGGCCGCTTCGAACTCGAGCGAGCGAGCTTCAATTGCATCGGTCACACTGTCGGCCAATGCGGGAAATGCCAAGAGTGCAAAGGCTGTCGTCAAGAGAAATGATTTCATATCAATATCCTCGTTCAGTAAACACTGCACGGAATGTCACCGTCTTCAACATATAACATATGTGTGCGGAGAATGCATCCTTTCCCGCGTTTGCAATTGGCAATATCGATCATGATTTGAGCTTCCTCACCCGGACACTTCTCACGCTTGCGACCACCCCATTAACGACAATTTCTTTCGGACGTGACCGGGCAACCTCGGAAGTTGACACCCACTCAACGCCCACTTCGTCCTGCTCTGCCGTCATTGAACCCATGAGAATGCTGCGTTGTGCACGAATGGCTGCAAAGCGAAAGCTGCAATGCGACGTTGAAACGATCAACGAGCGGCAGCAATGGGCCGAGCGCGTCGATCAAACTATTGTCGTTGCGTAGGGCATTCTGCATCTGACTGTCTCCTATCCGGCGGTTTATGATGCTCACTTTCCGTCGATATCCGTGTATCATTTGTCTGCATCAAAGTTCAGTTCACTTGGCACAACGTCAGATTGCCTTGCCACAGGCTGCGCCACACCCGCATGGATCAGGTTGATCCCGGTCATCGGAGAAAAGATTCATGGAGAGTATGGACAAGACGGCCACAACCAACAGGCTGTTGGCAGCTATCGTCATCCTTATGACCCTTTCCGCCATATACTTCGCAAAGGACGTGGTTCTGCCCGTTGTCCTGGGTTTCATGCTGGCCTTAACGCTGGGACCCGGTGTGCGCTGGCTGTCGCGTCGCGGCATCCCCGCGCCACTGTCGGCATTTGTGATGATCTTCGGCTTTGCCGGGATGATCGGTGTCGCCGTCCTTCTGTTAGGAGGATCGGTCGCCAACTGGTTTGACGAAATCCCCCGCATCTCCTTTGAACTGCGAGACAAACTGCGCGGGATAACCGAGTCTGTGGCCGCGGTGCAGGATGCGTCGAAACAGGTCGAGGATCTGGCCAAGGGCGGCGAGGATGCCGCTGCCACAGTCGTTTTGCAGCAACCCGGCCTGCTGACCACGGCTGTCAGCAATCTGGCCAGCTTCGTCACCTCCCTCGCGGCGGGTCTGGTGCTGGCCCTGTTCCTGCTTTCGGCAGGTAACCTGTTCTATGTCAAGATCGTGGAGTCCTTTCCCCGCTTCGGCGACAAAAAGCGCGCTATTATGGTCATTTACGAGATAGAAAGACGCATGTCGCATTACATCGTTGCGATCACGGCGATCAACGCCGTTCTGGGGCTTGCCATCGCCGCAGCCATGTATTTTCTGGATATGCCTTACCCCTTTGTCTGGGGCCTCGCGGCCTTCTGCCTCAACTATCTGCCATTTCTGGGGGGTGTCATCGGCATGATCGGGGTGGGCGCCTTTGCCATCGTCCATTTCGACAGTCTCTACTATGCGCTGCTGGCCCCCATCGCCTATCAAGCGCTGACCGCGATCGAGGGGCAGGTCCTTACGCCGATGCTGCTGGGGGCCCGCTTGCAACTGAATACGGTCGCCGTGTTCCTGACAGTGATCTTCTGGGCCTGGCTCTGGGGTATTCCGGGCGCATTGATGGCGGTGCCGATCCTCGTGTTGATCAAGGTCATCTGCGATCATGTGCCCGCACTGGCAACCTTCGGCAACTTCCTCAGCGGACGAGCGATAGAAGTCATTCCCGATGAAACGGCGAGCAAAGGCTTGGCGGAAACACCGCCAGTCTGATGGTGCAGACCCATCTGCGAATTTGCCTAAAAAGTCAGCCTGGCAGAGGCAACACGGCGTCAGCCCGTCAGACAGGCGGGCGAAAGACCTGCGTTGTCTGCGTTTCTCTTTCATAGCGCGCGGTCAGTTCAAAGATGGCTGCTTCATCGTGAATGGGTGCCGCAACTTGAAATCCGACCGGTAGTCCTGATTGTGTCATGCCCAAAGGCATAGACGAGGTTGGGAGCGCTTTTACAACTTCCTCAGACCTAATGACGCACGATAGCACAAAACGACTGCTTCTTCCGCGAGGGCGATGCACAAAAACAGCGCGCGGATTTCGCAAAAGCAGCGAACCGCCGCTTTACAGATGCTGCGCTCCTGCATTGGCCGCGGACATCAAGGTCCGGTCTGGGCCGTGAGCTACGGAATGATTTCGGGGTCGACAAATTCATAGGTAGCATCGCTTCTACGGTCGATACATGTTTAATGTGAACGGGATGGAGACCGGATGCCACGATGACGACTTTTGACGATGAAGACCTGCGGACACATCAGCGTGAAGTTCAGCGATTGCTGGGTCGATGCATGTTGCGGTTGCAACAGTATGAGCGGCTAATCAAGGCGATGGTGGTACATTATGGGGCCTCAGGGCCAATTCTTGAGTTGGAGCGGACTCGGGCCGCGCAAATTGACGGCACAGCGCGTAAGACACTCGGCACCTTGGTTGGCGAACTCCTTGGAACGTGTGTTATTGCAGATAAGAACGGTCACGACGAAGACACGCCCATCAATTCTCCAGAGAACGTCAATTGGTTCGCCATGCAGACGTCAGTCGGCCTATCGGACGCAGATTTTGCTCAGGCAGAGCAGGAACTTGGAGAATTGGTAGGCCTTCGGAACAATCTGGTTCACCATTTCATCGAGCAGCATGACATTTGGAGCGTGAACGGATGCCGTCGCGCGAAAGATGCTCTTGTGACGGCATACAGCCGCATCGACCGAAATTTAGCACAGCTTCGGGAATGGGCCGAAGAGATGAAGAACGTGCAGCAGGCGATGTCGAACGTTATCCAGTCGGCAGAGTTCGCAGACTGGTTCGACAACGGCATTGCTCCCGATGGCACAGTAGAGTCGAATGCCTCGGGTATAGTGACGGCCTTACGAGAAGCATTCGGTGCCCTCGCCGCCGATGGGTGGGCGCATTTGGTTGAGGCTGGCAAATGGATTGTCGAAAGGTATCCCGAGCAACTGCCTGCCAAATATGGATACCAAAGTTGGCGGCAGGTCGTGCATGAGTCCCCCATTTTGGAACTTCGGTATTTTGAAATGCATGGGCAACGCATGGCCTTCTATCGGGAGAAAGAGAGTACCGAGAATCCGCTTTAGGATACGTCGGCGTCGCGCGAATTGTTACGTTGCATCAAACGGCCGCTTTTGGGAAGCTGCACCGCAGCGCAGGTAGCGGCTATGATTGACTGGTAAGGGCCGCGAGCCACGTTTCAAGGTTTGATTTCGTAGTAGGTCAGACCCTCACTGGCCGGCCTTTCAATCAATCCCCGCGCCACCGCTGGCTTGCGAGACGTTAAAAGGTCTGCAAGATCAATTGCGACAGGCTGCACATCAAACGCATGGGTGTGATTGCGGCAACGCTCCTTGCCTAGGTTCCAAACCGCACACACATCTCGGTCCAACGCGCTGACATCAACTGTATCAACGCCAGCCATCATCAGCCTAAACCGGCCTCCTAGCCCAATGGCCGGGCTTCTGTTCACGCCATAAGACGCCAGCAAGGCCACGTCGTTCGAATTGGCGTAGATCGACCAAATCGGGCTGATATTCGGGCCGAGCTGCAAGGTCTGCTGAAAATACGCCTTGCGCACATCTGGGGCTACCAAGACCACATTGCTGATGCCCAGTTGCGGAGGCTCCGCAAGGAAACGCAAGGCGTCCATTGCCACAAGCCCGCCCATGGAATGCGCGATGATCGAGATGTCATAGGTCTGCCCTTGATCCACAAGCAGTTTCAGCGTGGCCAGAAAGGACCTCAGATAGACGCGGTTGAAATCAACGCCATCGCGATCCCGAACATAGCCAGACAATTGCCCCATACTCGGCCAGCTCCAGAGCACGACATCCCCCTCAATAGCCAGATCTTCGGTCACGGAGACCGCCCAGTTGGCCGCGTCTTCGAAACTGTTGTTGAACCCGTGGATCAAAATCGTCACCCCCTGATCCGGTTGGCGCTGGCTGAAAACCCGCTTTATACAGTCGCCATGTCCTGTCGTCATCCCGTCGGGGCTGATTGCCATCGCACCGGTGAAGGGCTCCCCAAAGTGACGGCTATCCTCGCGGGTGTAATTCAGCTGAAAGCAATGCAGGGGCGTGCTCGCATCCATCTTATATCCGAAGCGCTGTCGCACATCGTGATCGGCTTCATCATTTCGGGGTGTTGCCACAAACAGATGAGCGGGCCGCCCGGCACCATTGCGCGAAACATCGTTCTCGGCGCGGGGGGCAGAGTCACCTGGTTCAGCGATCTCGATATCACCGATCAGGTCGCGGATCTCTTCTTGGGAAAGCCCATAGGCCTGCGCAATCTGCTCAGAAACCGACACTTGTTCGGGAATCACATTGGAAAAGCTGGCCACTTGCACCCCATATTCCTCCGCTTCCCGGAGGGTCTCCTCATACGTCTCAACCAAGGTTTCTCGTGCTGCCAGCGACGCTTTTTGCGCTGCGCCTTCCAGGGTTTTTAGCTGTCGTGCCGTAAGCGCATCCGCCCCCGTTTGACCGATAACGAAAAATCCGGTTCGCGCGCTGGCATCCGTATAAAGTGCACCGCCCGAAGATACTTCATAGAACTGTCTCAGGTCGCCTTCCGGCAGGCTTAGCACTTCGGCGCCATCAATCACGCCAGCTTCCAAACTCTGAAACACCTCAGAGGATGACAGCGACTGAGGGACAGCTCCCAACTGTTCAAGAAGCTCCGTCGAAGCGCTTCCAGCAGTGCGCAACTTCAGTCCCTGCAAATCTGCGAGGTTTGCCGGTGCCTGCCGAGCGAAGACACTGCTCGGAGAAGATGGCCATGTCGCCAAACCATAGAGGCTGAGATCACCCAGCAAGGCCGTGGCCCCCAATTCCAAGGGTGCTCTCTGTCCCTGTCTTTCCGCACCGGGTGCTACGCCAAAAAACGACTTCTCGTATGCAGAGAGCATCTCAACCGTCGGGATCTTCTCTTCATTGCGCGCTACAAAAGCAAGCAACTCCGTGCTTAAGAGAGCGACAGCTTCGGTTTTGAGGGCCTGCTGCACTGTGGCGACCGGGCCGCCGAGCGTGGAATAGGGCAAAACATCCAGCTTGAGACCCGCTTCGGCTAAGGCATCATCAGACATGATGGTTTCAATGAACCGCTCCGTTGGCGGGTCGCGAAAATCTGGCACAGCAAATAGCAGATCCGCGGCTGAGGACATCGCGGCGACCGAGCAAAACACGCCTGTGCAGGCAATGGTGACCAGGGATTTTCTTTCAAAGGGTTTAGGTAAATGAACAACGGGCAATGTCAGGCTCCTATTCAATTGAGCAAAACGAACTAGAAAAATATTAATGTCACGATACCAAAGAAACGCCGTTTCTCAAAGTCAATGCGAGAGCGATTGGTCGGGTTGCCACCATTGCGTGATACCTGACGAAGCACTTCCAAATCGCCCGTTTGCAAGTATCTCATTTGGGGGGATGGAGTTCTCAGTTACCGTTACCTCGAACTGATTAGGCCTGTAGACAGCTCTAGACGTCCGCTTTGGTTAGCTGCGTCGTGGCATTGGATTTCACTTTGAGTGGCGGCTTAGGGTGGGTTTAATCATTCGAACAGTTCCCTCTGCTTCATCCAGATCGCAGGAAACGGCTCAAGCATCCGGGCCAATGTGAGGTCCTTTGGTCCCTGCTTCCCGTTTAGGATCGCTTCGACGATGTCGGGCGCGAGCTGGGTCAGGCGCAGCACACGCGTCATGTAAGAGGGTGCGATCCCTTGGCGCTCCGCCATTTCTGCGATTGTGGCGAACTCGCCAGTTTCCAGCATGCGCTTCCAGCGGAACGCCCGCGCCAGCGCCTTGATCAAAGTGTTGTCCATCTTGCTGTGCCCAGATGCCCCATCCGGCAACTGCATTTCCTTGCGGCCGCCACGCTTCACGCGGCGGAACGGGATGTGCAGCGTGATGGTCTCGGGGATCGGCGTACCGCGTGTCATGCAGCCTCTCCGATGTCGCCGGTCAGCATTTCGCGGGCGAGGCCGCCGAGGCCGTCGACACGGAGCCGCACCTTCAGGCCGTCTATGCCGATGTCAACGCGCTCGACCAGCAGCGCCAGAATGCGGGCCTGCTCGGCGGGGAAGAGTTCGTCCCAGAGCGGATCGAGGCGGGTCAGTGCGTCACCGGCATCGGCTTCAGTGACCTCACCATCCTGCGTGCGTGCCGCCTTCCATGTGCCCGCCACAATCTCGGGCTGACGGAACACAGCGCGGAGCTGGTCGATGACGGCGGTTTCAATTTCGCCCGCCGGAACACGGCTTACCGGGCATGATCCTGCACCGTGCTTCAAAACCGTCTGGCTGACATAGTATCGGTAAAGCTTGCCGCCCTTGCGGGTGTGGGTCGGCGAGAACGCGGCACCATCGGGTCCGAACAGCAGCCCCTTCAGCAGCGCAGGCGTGTCTGCCCGTGTGCGGGCGGCGCGCTTCCGGGGGCTCTCCTGCAGGATCGCATGGACACGGTCCCACGTCTCGCGGTCGATGATGGCATCGTGCTCGCCGGGGTAGCTGGCGCCCTTGTGGACCGCCTCGCCGATGTAGGCGCGGTTGCTGAGCATCCGGTAGATGTATTTCTTGTCGATCCGGTTGCCGCGCGGCGTCCGGAGGTTCCTCGTGCCGACCTCCCGCGCCAGTTCCGTGCAGGACCCGATCTCAAGAAAGCGGTCGTAAATCCAGCGCACATGCGTTGCGGCTTCTTCGTCGACCACCAGTTTCCGATTCCCGACGCGATAGCCGTAGGGCGGCACCCCGCCCATCCACATGCCCTTCCGGCGAGAGGCAGCGACCTTGTCGCGGATGCGCTCGGCTGTGACCTCGCGCTCGAACTGGGCGAAGGACAGCAGGATGTTCAGCGTCAGCCGACCCATCGACGTGGTGGTATTGAACGACTGGGTGACGGAGACGAAGGTCACGCCGTTTCGGTCAAAGACCTCGACCAGCTTGGAAAAATCCATCAGCGAGCGCGACAGGCGGTCGATCTTGTAAACGACGACGACATCGACCAGCCCGTCTTCGATATCAGTCAGCAGCCGTTTCAAGCCGGGACGCTCCAACGTGCCGCCGGATACGCCACCGTCATCATACTGATCGCGGACCAGCACCCAGCCCTCGGAGCGCTGGCTGGCGATGTAAGCCTCGCAGGCCTCCCTTTGGGCGTGCAGGCTGTTGAACTCCTGCTCCAGCCCTTCTTCGGAGGATTTCCGGGTGTAGACGGCGCAGCGCAGTTTTCTGACAATGGGTTTGGTCATGCGCCCCTCCGGAGGTTTTTCAGGCCAAAGAACACCCAGCCGTTCCAGCGCGTGCCGGTGATCGCGCGGGCAATGGCAGAGAGCGACTTGTAGGGCCGTCCCTGCCAGTTGAAACCGTCAGAAGTGACCGTGACGATCTGCTCGACACCCTGCCATTCGCGGATCAACCGCGTGCCGGTGATGGGCATCAGATCGGCGCGGATCCGGCTTTTCTTGCGATCACCTCCGTCCAGTTCTTCGCCAAGCCGTTCCAGCCGCCGGATCGTTTCGGGCTTCAGCCCGCCATAGGCCAGTTCTTGAATGCGATAGGCCAACCGGCTTTCGAGATACCGACGATTGAATGGCGGTGGCTCGCTGTCGAACAACGCGCGCCATTGCTGCTTTAACTCAGGTGTTGGGGTGGTCTTCAGCGCCGCCAGGCGGGCAGGGATGGGATCGGTCATGCTAATCTCCGTTTTGAGGTGGTTGCATGAGCGCTCTGGTCGGGCGAGTTGTGTAGCGGAAATTCTCCATCCTTCGCAGATACTTGGTCTGCGTCTCTCATGTGCAGCCGGACCAGCCCAAGCGCCAGAATGCGGCAGAGTTCAGCACGGCGTTCGAGGGGCTTGAGGTGGCATGGATTCAGCGCGTTCCCGCTACAAAACAGTGATCGGTTCATTGGAGCGCCTTATCGGTGTTCATGTCATGACGCAGGCACAAGCCACTCCACCCCCGTCCTCTAGCAACAGTTGCAGGTCGAAAGCCGCGCTGCCGCAAAGCTTCTCCAAGCGACTTGATTGATCCAACCGCACAGCCTGTTTGTTCGGCCCATGATTTCCAGTTCGAGAAAAGCGCTTTTGAGGATGCACGAAGCTCAGTCCCCTGATTGCAGCACTCAGCGATCCACTGTCCGACCAGATCTTCATCCTCAAAGTACTGTCTGGCCGCAGTGAGAATACATTCCGGCGGTGCTAGGCCCATGCGCTGCCAGTCCGTGCATCCATCAAGCATCCAACGAAGAATGCCATCACGTTCGTCTTTTAGCTTATCCACGAGCAGCAGATCGCGCTTTTCAGCAGGAATTGTGATATCAAATGGAACGAGATGCAGGCGCCGCCGCATGGCCTCCCCACATCCTGAGAGTTGAGGGCGGTGATTGCCTGCGATGACAAGTTTGAATTGTGGCGTGAACTCGAAGTGGTCCTGTCGCATGAAGTTGGCCCGGACTTTTTCACCGCCAGTAACGCTCTTTATGCGGCCTTCGGCCCAGCTGTGGCCCTGTTCCGTCTCTGGAACCACTACGAGGCGTGCGGCGCGGAGACCAGCCAGTTCCGTGAGGTGGCGCGTGCCACGTGTTGACATGAAAGTGTCAAGCGTTGCAGTCGCGGCATAGTCACCGAGAACATGGGCAATCGTGCTAAGAAATACCGATTTGCCGTTGGCGCCGTCGCCATGCAAAAACGCAAAGCTCTGCTCCTGCGTCGAGCCGGTCAGGCAGTAACCTGCCAGTCGGCGGAGATAAGATGCCAGAGCCTTGTTTGCGCCGGTGATCTCGTCGAGGAACGTTAGCCATCGAGGGCAATTGCCTTTTGCGGAGGCGTTCGTCATCTGGGTCAACATGAGCTCTGCGCTTTGCGGAAGGATTTCACCGGTTTCCAGATCAATCATGCCCGAGGGCGTGTTGAGCAGCATTGGGTGTGCGTCCCAGTCAGAGGCCTGCGTGGCAATGCGCGGGTCGCAGGTGACAATACGTAGGCTGGCTGCAATCGTCCGGTCGCTGGCGATGCGGCGGGCCTCAGCTGGTCGATCACAGTCAGCGGCAGCAGCACGACAGATCATGCGGGCGAGTTCGCGCGCCCCGCCGGTCATGTCGCGCGTCCAGACCTGACCGGTCCAATGGAACCAGGCACCCCACTGTGCGACATGCTTCCAATTTGCTCCGTGTTGGTGAGCATAGAGGTCGGCAATGGCATCTTCGCTCTGCTCGGGCGCGACAACCTCTCGGCTGGAATCGCGATTCATAGATGGCATTGGCCCATTTTTCCTGATGTCCAATTGCAGCAGGGCTTTGAATTCACGATCAAGCCGATCTTCACCCCAAGGCGGGACAATCATTGCCTCGTTATGATCACATGTTGCGCGCCATGCCTCGTCCAGTGTGCAAGCCCGTCGCCTAGCATTCCGGATCCAGTGTCCCATCACTTTCGACAGGGCCTCGAAGCGGGTTATATCATCCACCGCACCAGAGTGAATCTGACGTGTCGCAAGGTCCATTGTGGTTGGGCTCGGCGCGGTATGATATGTACCGCCTGAGCTGATCTGAGGCGATACCAAGGAGGGCATTTCGCGGACAGCCTCCGCCAACTCTTCCAAATCGTAGTCGCAGTCGTCGCTTTCGATAATGCGCACGAGAGCTTTGACGCCATTCTTGCCATGGATGGTTCCGGCCACGCGGATGGGCTGCGCAAGGGTTTTGAAGGCAGTGTCTCCACCAAGCTTGATTGCAAGATTCTCGCGCAGGCCACGAACCCGCTCGAGATCGGAACCGGATGCCGCCTCGGTGAGGCGCCAGTAGAGATGGCACTTTTGCTGTCCGGCATCGGTTATGCCGCCAGAAGCGATTTCGAGTGATGGTTTGCCCAGATGATGGACAGCATGCGCACGCTTGCCATTGATGTCACCTTTATCCAGATCGATGACGATCACACAGGTTTCCAAGATGTTTTTGGCACGGGCCGATTTGTCCGGTCCAACAGTGCACGGCACGACATAGACGCCGCAGCCTTGATCGGCCGCCGTGGCCGCCTTGGACATCAAGAAGCCGGGAAGTTGCGCGATGTCCGGAAAGGATTGATAAGGGTTTTGCCGCGCCATGCCAGTTTCGGACAGGATCCGAACTGGAACGAATCCGTCAACATATCGAAAAACTGCGTCGCAATAGATCGCGATGACATCAGGATCGATAACGGGTGGTGAAGACTGCCTGGGATCGCAGGTCATTGGAGACTTCCAGCGCTGCTACGATGGCGATTTTCGTAATCAAGGATATCCTGGACGCGGTACCGGACGGAGCCACCGATTATGCTGAACTCAGGCCCCTTCAGCAGGCTGCGCCATCTCTGAAGAGTGCGAGATGAAATGTCCCAATGATCCGCAAGCACCGCTTCGGTGACAAAGCTCGATGTTGGTCTTTCGCTTATCGGTATGTCATTCTGATTGCGCATTGGGCTGCCCTTGCGGTTTGCAGGTATGCCCTCAGGATAGATTTGCTGATGCGTGAATTCTCCTGTTGTGACGTGACAAGATTTGATCCTCACGTGACAACAATCACGAGGACCGTAGTCAATTTGGGTAAGTCAAGGGGCTACGACGTGACAAAAGCACTCTGCGACGTGACACGCCATTACGAGAGGTCATCAGTGTACCAACTTGGCTACTCTATGATTCTTCGTCAATCAGGACGATTGAAGGTGCGAGTCTGTAGCCTTGAGGCGATCTCGTCTGGATGAATCTGTCTGAAGCCAGTTCTTCGCCATGCAACAGCTTGTAGCTCTCACTGATTATATGCCGGCAGCGCTTCACCTGTTGCCGAATGGTGCTCTTTGGCTTGCTTTGCCTTGCGGCCAGCGTTCCTGAAGCAACATAGCGGTAATCGCTCGGTGACCGGAGAGTGATCAGGTCCTCCAAGAATGTCGGTTTCAAATCGGTGGGTACGATGGCCGGAGGGCCGGTCAGAACACAAAGTCCACGGATATTGACAACCGGGGAACCATCTTCATTTGCGAATACGACCCGCAACGGATCCTCAGGATTAAGAACCAGATCAACTTCATCTTCTGGCTTAGTTTCTGGCAGTCGGGTCTCGACCGCTGGGGGGGTAGTAAGGGAAGGGTTTAGCCCTTCTCTTCGCTGCCCAATAATGAGAGCGACGAGTGACGTCCCCGGTAGTTTGCCATGAAGGATATCGCGAAGCCGCTCGCGTAGAACCCCCTCCAGAACCTGCTCGACATTCTTGCCATGGCGCATATGCATTGCGACAGATTGATCAAGAACCGATTGCTTCGATTGCTCGGGGTGACCATCAGCGATCCTCGCAAACTCGGTACCGAATGCCATCAGAAAAGCTCGCTGATCGCCAGTGCATAAACTCAAGGCGTGGCGGGTCCATTCGACAGCTATCGTCTGTGATTGCAGATTATAGCGTGGATCATAGAGGACGTCGGTCGCATAGTCGGTGGCAAAATCATAACTTCCGAGACCAGCTGCCAGAAGGGCAAAGCGTCTGTCGAGACACTGTGAACACGCACCACAATGCGTGTGTAGTGTGGTCTGTTCGCGGATGCTGGTGCAACTGACGCTTATGGGGATCTGCGCCGTACCGTTGTGTTGAGCTATTCGTTCGACCACGTCGCGCTTGGTCAGCCAGCAGTATTGGTTTTCGATCGACACATGGTCTGGCCCTAGATGTTTCATGAGCGCGTTCAGCTTACGTAGAGACAGGGGGTGTGTTGTTCGCGTCGCCATTGTGCCCACAACTTGTGAGCTGATCGGAAGGTTGTGACTGATCACGCCGTTTTCATAGAAACTCAGACGTTGTGCTCCGAATGACTTGGCCACCAATTGCCCGAGAGCGGCAAATAAAAAGGACCTTGAACGTTGCGAGGAGTCACTTGCCTCTTGGCCGACCCGACGAGCCAGAACATGGATGTGCAAGACGCGCCCTTCGAACCTATGCGCCAGATACTCACCAAGCTTGACTTGTCGAGAGATGGCCTTTTGCGCAGATCGGTGGGTGAGCAGGATGACCTTCTTCGAGGATGTGGACAACGCCTCTAGGGCCCCGGCAAAAGAATCCAGACCGCCCGAGAACAAGATGACCTCCTCTGCATCGAATGCTGCGCCATCCGGGGCGAGATCAAGGAACGGCTCCAAAGCGGTGCACTCCGCCTTTTGCGAGAACGTAAAGCTTAGATGGTCATCTGTAAGAAAGCTCACAGCGTCAACGAGAGCTTGCATCACTTCCTTGCGATTCCAGAATGTAGGGTTGCGCACAGGGATCTGAAAATCAAACGAGCGATGCCAGCCTTGGCCCATTCTTTGACGGGTCTCCCCGCCCCGTTTTACGGCGCCGTCCGCGGCAAAGACCGTTGCTGCGATCTCAAGCAAATCTTCATTTAATGGGTCAAGTTCCGCGCATAACTTCGTGCGGATAGGATCGGTTTGCAGGTGAAACGTGCGCTTTGGGCCATCAAGCCGCACGACCAACGGGTCTTGCCTGCCATCGACCTTAATCACTGCCTCAGCCACGCCGCACCTGCCGCGTCCTGAGGTCATCGACGATCTTCTTCAGCGCGACGCTGCCAAAGCGTGCTGCCTCGACCGAGTTGAAGCCGCCATCCCTGTAAAGGGTCTTACCATACCATCCGCCGGAAAATTCGCGAATGATACGGGTGGACTCCCACGCAAATTGATCGAGATCGGATTGGAATGCATTTCTCGCCGCCACATCGGTAAACCGATGCCCGTCTCCGATATGTCGGTCGAGGGTTCGGTCGAGCCAGTAGGATAGAGATCCAGCAACAAGACTGCCAAAAAAGCATCTGGTGTACTCTGAAACGCTTTTGTTCCAGGAGAGTTTGCGCGCTGTTGTCAGCACATCGTCCGGCGTCGCGTCGAAGAGCCCAGGTAGGGTGTCACCGATTGAAGTCGTGAGTGTCTTCGAAAGGGCACGGGCTGCCAGTTCACCAAGATCGCTTCGACCTCCTCCAGCTGCGCGCACCTGATCCAAGCGCCGGGTCGTTGCCGATATAAGATCCAGCAACCCGGGTCGGTCCGGGACGAGTAAGTTCTGTTCCCTCAGAGCGTTCCCAAAATCCTGCGCGCGTGCCGCGGCTGGGATTGCTAAAAGCAGTCTTACGGCTTCGATGAAAACCGGGTCGTCCGTGGCTTGAAGAAGGTCCTTTTCTGCCGCCTGCGCACTGGCTGCAAAAATAGCATTGTGGGGTGCGGTTCCTGCAAGAAGGTCCGCTACCTCGTTCCAGTAGCGCGTTTTTGGCAGAACGCCGAGCGTCGTGTGTCCCATAAGCTCATCGCCCCCTCGCCAATGCTGATCAAGTAAATCCCGGTGGGAATGGCGTGTCAAACATTCC
Source organism: Roseovarius sp. BRH_c41 (assembly GCF_000961715.1). Taxonomy (NCBI): domain Bacteria; kingdom Pseudomonadati; phylum Pseudomonadota; class Alphaproteobacteria; order Rhodobacterales; family Roseobacteraceae; genus Roseovarius; species Roseovarius sp. BRH_c41. The sequence goes on from NZ_LADY01000021.1 coordinate 70,451, forward strand.
CGCCAATGAGCAAGTAAGTGTTTTTGCAGACCGCGATGCAACAGATGCAACAGATGCAACAGATAAGAACGTTGTATCCCTCACGCGCGCGCGGATGGCTTAATGAAATGATACGTAACATCTGTTGCATCTGTTTTCGCCGATGCCGATTTGGCCCTACTGTTCCTGGTTTTGTTCAGTAGCACATGTTCATTCCCTCAGCTGCATATGGCCGTCACGTACCTACTTCTGTCATGACTGCCAGAGTGGAATGCTGTAGTTTCTGCAGGTCTCTTCCAGCCGAAGCGGGCTCACGTCCCCATACGCGCCCATACGTGAATTTGCGTTAGCTGACCTTCGCTGCGCGCGTCGCGAACTGGTAAAATGCGGACCTTGCTGCCGTTCGCCGTCACGTACCGAAGGTCTGCTTGCTTGGATCATGCGCGTGATGTATTCGATGAGCACGCTCGGCGTTCAAGCAGGGCGATGGAGATTTTATGTCTACGATTGCGGCCCGCCGCTAAGGTCCACGAGATTGGACCGAATTGAACCAAGAGACTTCCGCGCGTAGTGCCGGGAGCCTTTTAGGCTGACGTAAACTCAAGAGACAATCTGTTGAATATCTCAAAACGCGAACAGTGTGTTTTGCACGTTCTGGCGCAGGGTGGAGCCATCCACTTCGAGCGCCGTTCGAACGGCAAGATATGCGACATCCGCTGCTTTACGCGCGACGGCCATGTTCTGGCCGATTGCGGTCTGCGGCTCTTTGATCGCCTCAAAAAGAGGCGGTTCATCAAATCAGCAAACGAACACCCCTACCGTGCAACGCGGCTTGGGCTCGGTTCCGTAAACGCTCAATATGACAATCGCTAAAGGAACGAACAATGACAAAACCAATGATTAAACCAACGACAAACGCTGATGTATCGGCTCTACAAGACGTAGTTGACCAGACGGGGCTATTTCCAAGTGAGATGCTGCCCGACATGCTTGCACCTGTCCTCGCCGCAGAAACCGAGGCATTTTGGTTGACGTGCCATCTCAATGGCGAGGCCGTAGGACTGTGCTACACCGTGCCCGAGGAGATGGCGGACGGGACGTGGAACATGCTCGCGCTCGCGGTTCGACCTGATCTTCAAGGCAAGCGCTTGGGAACCGAGCTGGTGACTGCTGTCGAGCAGCACCTTCGCAGCAAGCACCAGCGCATTCTTATCGTCGATACGTCGGGAACCGATGACTTTTTACTGACACGGAAGTTCTACGCTCAGAACGGCTACAATGAAGAAGCGCGTATCCGAGATTTCTGGGCTGCGGGGGATGACAAAGTGATCTTCCGCAAGGCTCTCTGACAAACCAACGCCCTTCGCCATTTATTGGCGAAGGGCTCTTTTGCAGGCGTTCGTATCAAGCGCAGCATTCGACAAAATGGGCTCTCACCCGACTTTCGTCGCACACGACACGAAAGGCTGCTATTGGGAAACGGCCCCAACTTTGCAAAGCCTGCTTCCTGCGCATTGCCGTCTGTAAAGACTGCGTGCGCTATAGCTGCGCCGAATGGCGTTGGCACACGTGCGGTGAATTCTTCTGGAGAATACACGCCAGTATCCACTGCCTCCAAACTGACCGTAACGGTCAAATGTGACAGCTCTCTTTGGCTCAGGCTTGTTCAGTATCTCGACTGGATTATTTGCTTATTCGACGACGCCAAATTCGTTTGACGCTCATGATTGTGCGCCTTTTCCCAGCAGGTCGAGGATCGTTCGCTAAGTCTGGCTATTCTCGCGTTGGTGGATTTCTCACCCTCCTTTCAGATTGTCGGTACCTGTCGTTGTTTGTCATTTAATGTCATGATTACAATGCATTACTCTCTTTGATATATTTCCTGCAAAGCCGCGCAATTGGCGCAGCTAATCCAAGGCGGGGGTCATGGCAGGGCGCAAGACAGCAAATACGGATACTAGGGCTGGGGCAGGGGCCCGATCCATCGAACAGCGTGCGGTGGCCGATTTGATCCCCTATGCCAATAACGCGCGCAGCCACAGCGAGGCGCAGGTGGCGCGGATCGCGGGCTCGATCCGGGAGTTTGGGTTCAACAACCCGGTGCTGGTCGATGGCGCGAACGGCATCATCGCGGGGCATGGCCGGGTGCTGGCGGCGCGCAAGCTGGGTCTGGACCGGGTGCCGGTGATCGAACTGGCCCATCTGAGCGAGGCGCAGAAGCGGGCCTACATTCTTGCCGACAACCGGCTGGCCGAACAGGCCGGATGGGATCGGGACCTGCTGGCGCTGGAGCTGACCGATCTTGACGAGCTGGGCGTGGATCTGGCCGGGATCGGCTTTGAGGGCGCGGAACTCGACGCGCTGCTCAACCATGCTCAGGGTGATCCACGCGAAGAGGAAACACCCGAGCCGCCCGTTGATCCGGTCTCCCGCCGCGGCGATCTGTGGTGCCTCGGCTCCCACCGGCTGCTCTGCGGTGATGCAACGTCGGAGGTGGACGTAACCCGGCTTCTGGATGGGATCAAACCGCATCTGATGGTGACGGATCCGCCCTATGGCGTGGAGTACGATCCCGCCTGGCGCAACGATGTTGGCGCAGCAAAGACCGAACGCACCGGCAAGGTGCTCAACGATGACCGTGCGGACTGGCGCGCGGCCTGGGCGCTCTTTCCTGGCGACGTGGCCTATGTCTGGCACGGCGCACTGCACGCCACCACCGTGGCCGAAAGCCTCAACGCGTCCGGGTTCGAGATCCGCAGCCAGATCATCTGGGCCAAGGACCGGCTGGTGCTCTCGCGCGGCCATTATCACTGGCAGCACGAACCCTGCTGGTATGCGGTGCGCGGCACGGGGCATTGGTCCGGGGATCGCAAGCAGTCGACGCTGTGGTCAATCCCGAACCGCGATCAGGATGCAGCCACTGTGCATGGCACGCAAAAGCCGGTCGAATGCATGCGGCGGCCGATCCTCAACAACTCCAGCCCGGGTCAGGCGATCTATGAGCCATTCTGCGGATCAGGTACGACGATGATTGCAGCCGAGACCACGGGAAGGGCATGCCATGCCATGGAGCTGGATCCAGCCTATGTGGACGTGATTGTGCAGCGATGGGAGCAGTTCACCGGCGAGACAGCGCATCTTGAGGCCGACGGTCGCAGCTTTGGCGATCTCTCGGTTGAACGGGCCGCAGCATGAGCCAAGGCCGTCGCCTGTCCCTGATCGAGGCTGGCACCAATGTGGTGGTCGGTTATCTGCTGGCGCTTGCCACGCAGCTTGCGGTCTTCCCGGCGGTCGGGGTGAGCGTCACCCTGCAGGACAACCTGCGGATCAGCGCGGCCTTCGTCGCGGTCTCACTCGCTCGCGGCTATCTGCTTCGGCGGATATTTAACCGCGTTGGGACGGCAAAGCATGCTGGGCAGGACCGGTGATGGCGCGCCCCCAGATACTCTTGACAGAGGAACAATGCCGAGAGGTGGAAACGCTGGCTGCCCTTCTGAACCAGGACCAGATTGCAGATTACTTCGGCATCGCGCGCAATACTTTCCGGGCTATTTGTGAGCGCGATGAGGAGGTTCTCGAGCGGTATAAAAGGGGCAAGGCCAAGGCGATCGCGCATGTGGCCAACGGGCTGCTCCAGAAGGCGCGCGCGGGTGACACCACTTCGGCAATCTTTTATCTCAAGACACAAGCCGGGTGGCGGGAGACGGCCACGCCCGAGGCGTCTGCCACAACCGATCCGTCCAACGCACGTGATGCCCTTTCATGGCTGATGGACAAGATTGCCGCGCAGAGGCAACGGATCGGGATGGCTGAGCCCTGTGCGCAGATTGCTGCGGATACCCCGGAGAGTGAAGCGCATGAGAGGTAGGAAACCCAGACCCGGCGTGATGGGCCGAAGCAGGGCAGGGGAGATGGAGCCGATCCCGCCAAAGGCGCTGCCGCGGTGTCCGGACCATCTTTCCAAGGTGGCGCGCAAGGAATGGCGTCGGCTGGCGACCCCGCTCTACCGGATGGGTGTGCTGTCGGTGACCGACCGCGCCGCACTGGCGGCCTATTGTCAGGCCTGGGCACGCTGGGTGGAGGCCGAGGAGCATCTCGCCAAGGGGCCACCGCTGATCAAGACGCCCTCGGGCTATGTCCAGCAATCGCCCTGGCTCACGGTCGCCAACAAGCAGCTGGAGATCATGGGGCGTTTCATGGCGGAACTCGGGTTGAGCCCCTCGGCCCGCGCCAGACTGCGCCTGCCGGAGAGTGGTACGGACGATAGCACCAGCATCAAAATCATCACGCTCATTGCGGCCGAGAATGAGGGCGAAAGCAAAACCGACAGATTGCCGGTCAACGTCAGGGTTTCGGAGGGCTGAACGCCCACACGGCCAATGGTGGTTGCGGCAACGTGGTGGGGCAGGAGGAAGGTGCCGAAGGAAGTCGGGACAGTTGGAGCGAGGCATTACTGAACTGAAGGACAGGGCACGATGCTAAAGGTGAGTAGATTGGTGCCAACCATTTGCGGCCTGTTCTCATCAGAGCTAGTTCCCTCCGCGCCATTGTCAAAAAGGTGGGAAGAGTGAATTCGCCGCATTGGCAGCATCTTTGGTAAGCTGGTCCGGAATCGGCCATTCAAACAGAGGTATAAGGCCAATTGCGACTTCATGCTGGCCGACACGATACATGGTAGGCTCGTCTATAACGCGCCCTAAGGCTCAACCTAACCGAAGAACGCGTACGAACGTAAGATTCCCGAGCAAACACTTTTCACCGCGCCGTTAAGGGCTTGCCCATTTTCTCCTCCGCCAGCCTGTCCAGAAGCATGAAATACCACCAACGATGGCGAGAAATGCGTACTCACGATCGCGCTAAATCCCCTGTTACTCTCAGACAAATGCCAAGCGAACTGTTGACCGACGCGCCAGAAGGGGCAAACTTTGTGTTAAACGGTAGTTCAAGCGGGTAAAGCAAGACAGGGCACTGAGGAAGATAACCGACCCGACGACCCAAAGTTTTGGAGATTAATATTCGCCATGCAAGATCCAAGAAACAGAATAGATGCAATGATTAAAACGCTGAGAGACCTTAGGGTCAATTTTGATAAGATTGAGAAATATGGCAATAGCGGATTACCAAATGCGGCAAACCTAGCAAGAGAAACGGCAGAACGAACAGAAAGAAATCTAGTGGACATATTCTCAAAAATTAGAGGGTATAAGGCCGAGGCTGATCTTGCAGTAAAACAAATGGAAAAGGGCCGAAACCAGATTGGGAAGGATCCTTTGTCAAATAAAGAAATGGCCGACATAGCGGTTGAAGTAGTTAAGAAATTAAAAACATATAACCGGGCCTTCCAAGTAAAAACCTGCTCATCCCACGATACGGCTGGCGTAAACACTCATATAAAAGAAGGCTTGGAACAATTATTCGGGGCAAGAAACGAGATAC
>NZ_LADY01000041.1:0-5030 GCF_000961715.1 Roseovarius sp. BRH_c41
GCATCGCTAGTCCCCGGCCCAGCGACCGCGCGGCTCATCGCTGGGGTCCCCGTCACCTTCAGGCCAAGCCCTGCAGTTATCGTGCCGGTTCAAGGGAAACTCTGTCTTGCGTCCGCGCAATAAAAAACGGCGGCACCAGGGAGGAGGAGAGGTGCCGCCGTTTCCTATACGTCCGGCCCAGGGAGGAGGAGAGGGCCATTCGCAAAACGAAGGGACTGGATGGTCCCAATTTGACGGCCCCAGGCATCAGGGAGGAGGAGAGACGCCCGTGACCGTAACAGATACCCCAGGGAGGAGGAGGGGGGTATCTGATCTCTTATTACGACCGGTGGCCGTAAACTGTTTCATGTGCAACGCGAAGAATTTCACTGCGGTGCAGGCCCAGATCGGCGAGGTCATGTGTGCTGAGCTGCGACAGCTCATTGACCGTGCGGCGATAAGTGCGGTAATTTGCGATACGCTGCATTGCAGCATAGACGGCGGCACTCAGATCCTCGCCGAGAACGGCGGCGGCAGAGCGGCGTGTGTCAATCGAGGTAGCCATGTCTTCGGGTCCTTGCGGATTTTATCATGTTCACGTTCGGCGCTGTTCGTTTCGCCTTTGTTGATCCCAAGATACGCTTTTGCTGCGGCTGCACAATACCCTGCAGAAGCAATGCTGCTATGCAGCAAATGCATAAGAAGAAAGTGACCTAAGGTTAAGCAAATGAAGCATTTTTTAGGCAGTTTAAAAACTGCTCTTGCCTTGGTTGCATAGAGCGGCGCTGATGTCGCCAATGGTAAAGGAACGAACATGACCGATATTCGCGCGGAACTCGAAGCGAGGCTTGACAGGCTGGAGTTGCCGGACGGCGGCAGTCTGATGTCGCGGGACATGGTGCGCGCGCTGGTGGTCGAGGCGGGCGAGGTGCGCTTTGTCATCGAGGCGCCCACCCCCGAGATGGCCCGCAACATGGAGCCAGTGCGTGCCGCCGCAGAGCGTGCCGCCTTGAGTCTGCCGGGGGTGAGCCGCGCGACCGTGGTGCTTACGGCGCAGGCCGCGCCGCCCGCGCTCAAGCTGGGGCAGCATCCCAAGGGGGGCAATGCGTCGATCCGGCCCGAGGGGATTGCGACATTGCTGGCAGTGGCCAGTGGCAAGGGCGGTGTCGGCAAATCCACCGTGGCCTCGAACCTTGCGGTGGCGCTGGCGCGGCAGGGGCGGCGCGTGGGGTTGCTCGATGCCGATATTCATGGGCCAAGCCAGCCGCGCATGATGGGGTTGACGGGGCGACCGCAAAGCCCGGATGGCACGCGGATCATTCCGCTGGAGGCGCATGGCGTCAAGGTGATGTCGATCGGGCTGATGCTCGACCCCGCCAAGGCTGTGATCTGGCGGGGGCCGATGCTGATGGGGGCGCTGCAACAGATGTTGGCGCAGGTGGACTGGGGCGATCTGGATGTGTTGATCGTCGATCTGCCGCCGGGAACGGGCGATGTGCAACTGACGCTGAGCCAGCGGGCGCGTCCCGATGGGGCGATCATCGTCTCGACGCCGCAGGATGTGGCGCTCCTCGATGCGCGCAAGGCGATGGACATGTTCCGCACGCTGGAGGTGCCGATTCTGGGGATGATCGAGAATATGTCGTTCTTCACATGCCCTGATTGCGGCCATGAGGCGCATGTCTTTGGCCACGGTGGGGTGCGCAGGGAGGCGGAGGGTCTGGGCCTGCCGCTGTTGGCGGCCTTGCCGATTGATCTGGAAACCCGGTCGGCAGGCGATGCGGGCTGTCCGGTGGCGGCGGGTGACAGCGCGGCGGCGCAGGCCTATGGCGCGTTGGCGCTGCGTCTGATTCGCGACGGCCAGGGCTGAGGCGAGCGCCGGGGACGCTGGCCACGACGCCGCCAAGGTGTTTCGGGCCAGAGGCGGCGGGAGTCAGTCGCTGATCGGCGTGGCCACCAATCCGAGGCGACGGGCGCTGTCGAGGGAGAGCGTGTCACTGTCGAGACCGAGCGGGATCTGATAGCGCTGGATCGCCGCGCGGGTGCGCGGGTCCATACGGGCGGTGACGGGACCGCTGTAGAGGTTGCGTGCGGCGAGTGCGCGTTGAACCGAGGCGATGAATTCAGGCGTCTGCACATCGGCGCAGGGGGTTTCATACCAAGTGGTCACGCGCTCTTGCAGGATGGCCTGCCGGGTGACGGTGGCATAGGTGGCGGGGCTCAGGATCTTGCCCGAGGCATCGGTTTCAGCGGGGGATAGCTGCACCTGTTCGGTGACGGTCTCGATCACTGCGGGCGTATCCTGTTTGCCCCAGCAGGTGCCGGGGGCGGCCCCCGGCGGGGCCTCTGCCCCGAGGTTTGATCCGCTCGCGTTGGGGGCCACGGTCTGACACGCCGCGAGGGACAGGGCCAAGGCGAGGCTTGAGAGTGTGGGGCGGATCATCAGCAGGGGGCCTCGCGGGCAATGTTCGCCTGAGTCTAGCCGGTTTGACCTGGGGGGGGAAGCGGGCTGTCGGGATCGGCCAGGAGGTCGAGCAGGGCCGAGATGTCCTCGATCTCTTCGGCCACCACATGGGTGACACCGGCCTGCCGCTCCACCCGGCCGGTCACGCGCAGCATGCGTCCGGCGATGACCGCACGGCGAAACCGCTCGAACACCTTGCGCCAGATCACGACATTGACCACGCCGGTTTCATCCTCGAGCGTGACAAAGACCACGCCGCGCGCTGTGCCGGGGCGTTGGCGCACCAGAACCAGACCCGCCACGGTGATCCGCGCACCCGAGGAAACCTCTGACAGGCGGGCGGCGATGAGGGCGGAGGGTGGGCGGGGCATGGCGGGCATCGGGCTCTGAAGGTCTGACTCTGCTCCTCTATAGGGTAGGAGCTGTGGGCCATATTGCAAGCTTGGGCCTGGTCGTGGGCGCGGGTTGCATCGCTTTGCGGGCTATGGTTTACGATTTGGAGCAATACTCTTGCCATCGTCTCTTGATCCCAGACCACAGGCGCGCGCCGATGCCCGTTGTGACCTTTCATGTCGGCATGCCGAAATGCGCGACAACAACGATCCAGAGTTTTCTGGCGGAGCGGGCCGAGTGGTTGGCGGCGCGGGGGCAGGTCTATGAGCGGCATCCCGAGGACCGCACGCGCAATCAGGGCAATGCGGCGCAACTGGCTGCTTTTTGTGCGGCGCGCGATCTGGTGCGGATGGAGGCCCATCTGGGGTATTTCCTGAGGTCGGGGCACGATGTGCTCTTGAGCAGCGAGATCCTGTTTGACCTGTGGCGTGAGGACGGGTTCGTGCCGCTGCGTGAGGCGGTCGCGCGGTTGGGCTATGACCTGCGGGTGGTGGTCTATCTCAAGCGCCAGGACCTATGGATCGAGAGCGATTTCAAACAGCATGTGAAGGGGCGGAGCGACTGGGTCGGACCGTTCGAGGACTTGCTCGAACGGCGCGTCACGCGGGGCACGTTGGATTATCACAAGCTGCTCATGCAGTGGGCGACGCAGGTGGGGCGGGAGGCGATGACCGTGGTGCCGCTCACCCCGTCGCAGCCGCAGGGCTATGCGATCGAGCGGTTTCTGGAGGTGATCGGGCTGGCACCGCCTGAGAGCGGTCTGGACATCCCGCGCCAGAATGTGAGCCCGTCTGCGGCGGTGATCGAGGCGGCCCGCCACATCAAGGCCGCGCTGATCGGGCAGGGTCTTGGGACCGAAGAGAGAGCCGCCGTGATGGCCGCGTTCTTTGCGGCGACCGAGGTGCTGACGGCTGCGGAACGGGATGCCGGCGCTCTCAGCCCGGTCGCGCGGCGGGCGTTGCTGGACCGTTGTGCGCCGTCCAATGCCGCCTTGGCGCGCGCGTTTCTGGGGGACGTTGCGCCATTTGAGGAGCTGGACCGGGATGCGGGCGTGGATTGGGTGCCTCTGTCGGAGCGGGCGCTGGACGTTCTATCCGGATGCGTGGCACGGTCGCTGATAGGTCCCGAGCCGGAGGTCGGGGGGCCATCGCTCTTGGGGCGGCTTTCGGGTTTCCTGCGACGCTGAGGACCGCGGCAATTCTGCAATTCTTTTCTGATGCAAGTACAAATTGGGCTGGTCTCAGCCGGGGGGCTTGATTAGGTAGTCCCCAAAAGCGACGCAATGGAGTAAGCCCAGACATGGCTAAAATCACCTATATCGAGCATAATGGCACCCGGCATGAGGTCGAGGTGGCCAATGGCCTGACCGTGATGGAAGGCGCGCGCGACAACAATATCCCCGGCATCGAGGCCGATTGCGGCGGGGCCTGCGCCTGTTCGACCTGTCACGTCTATGTTGATCCGAGTTGGGTGGGCAAGCTGCCCGCCAAGGATGACATGGAAGAGGATATGCTCGATTTCGCCTATCAACCCGATCCTGAACGGTCGCGGCTGACCTGTCAGCTCAAGGTGACGGACGCGCTGAATGGTCTGGTTGTGCAGATGCCGGAAAAACAGATCTGATCTGATCTGATCTGCGCGGGGCGGGGCGGGTGCAACGCCCCCGGCAGGCTGTCTCTCAGGGAGCGCACCACCCAAAAGCGTCGATCCGGACGGTCATGGGCGCGGTGCCGAGCGCGTCCGTGATGGCGTCAACTGCGGCGCTGTGTTGACGAGACCGTGATATGCGGCAGCCAAAGGCGGATTGACGTAACCTTTTGATCACCCTAGGATTCTACGCATAAGACGTTTTGCGAGTGGTGGCTGAATGCTTGGTTTTCTTTTGGTGGCGATGGGGGTTTTGGGTGCATCCCTTGTCATCGACGATGGGACTGATTTCGTTCCGGTTGCCAATGAAGAGATGCCGCCGGACGAAGATATGTCCAATGAGGAGCTTCCGTTCGACGAAGATATCGTGGGTGAGCCGATTGATCCCGTTCCGATCCCTGAAGACCCTGACGAGGAAGAGCCAGTCATCGACAATGATCGCCAAATTGGCATCGTTGCCATGGCGGTGGATATTGAGGATCACGTCGGCACGCCCTTTGATGATGTGATCGGGAACGAATACAACACGGTATTCAATGAGGAGACC